>CAYUFY010000133.1:0-12467 GCA_964443795.1 uncultured Anaerolineales bacterium
CCGTTGCGACTGGCTTACCGCCTTACGAACACCCCACCCGCCTCGGCGCCTTCCAACTCATCGAGACCCGCTACCCCCTCACCCACCAACACGGCCCCCTGCGCTTTGGCGATTTACTCCAGCACGACGCGGCGACCGCGGCCTTGGTGGCCCGCGACGACTCGCTGGCCCACGCCGATTTGCGCTCTCTCGCGTTTTTCGACACCGAAACCACGGGCCTCGGGAGTGCGGCAGGGACTTTCATCTTTCTCTGCGGCCTCGGCGTTTTTGACGGCGATGAATTTGTCCTCCGCCAATACTTCATGCGCGACCCCAGCGAAGAAGAAGCCCTGCTCAACACCCTCGTCGCGGATGTGGCCGACTGCTCGGGCTGGGTCACCTTCAACGGGCGCAATTTCGATTTGCCGCTCCTCCAAACGCGCCTGACCATGATAGGTCAGCGCAACGTCCTCGGGGCGCGCCCGCACTTCGATCTCCTGCACCCGGCCCGCCGCCTCTACCAGCGCCGCTTCGCCTCCTGCAAACTCGGCGAGATCGAACACGCCGCCTTCAAAATCATCCGCGAACAGGATGATGTGACCGGCGGCATGATCCCGCAATTGTATTTAGACTACCTCCGCACCCGCGAGCCGGACAATATGCGGCGCATCATCTACCACAACGCCATTGATATTCTCTCGATGGTGACTTTGGCCACGCACCTCCTCTCGGTCTTCTCGACCAAGCTTGAAAACCCAAACCCCAAACTCCAAACCTCAAACCCCCAATTACCAATTACCAATAACCCCAGCCTCTCCCCCGAAGACTACCTCCGTCTCGCTTTCTGGCATGAAGATGCCAGGCGCACTGAGGAAGCCGAGACCGCCTATCGGCACGCGCTGGCCGCCAAGTTGCCGCTGACCGCGCGGGCGGAGGCCCTCACGCGGTTTGCCGCCCTCCTCAAGCGCCTCGACCGCCGCGCCGAAGCCGCTCCTCTATGGGAACAGTTGGCCGCCTTCACGCTCGACGATCTGGCCCCATTTATCGAGTTAGCCAAATTTTACGAGTGGCACGAAATGAATATACTAACAGCCATCACCTGGAGCCAACGCGCCCTGGCGGTGGTGGGCACCTGGCCCAAAGGCTGGCAAAAAACAGAACAAACGAGCGAATTGAACAAGCGGCTCGAGCGTTTGACCAAAAAGCAAGGCTCAGTCACTGGCCCATAACCATTTACTTTTTACTCTTCACTCCTCATGCCCCTCGACCTCTCCCTCCTCACCCGCATTCCCAACGTCCTCCACTACGCCCTTGCTCCCCATGGCGATTTGGCCGCCGTGGCTTGGGACAAATCGGGACAGTCAGAAATTTACCTGATCTCCCTCACTGGCGATGGCGTCCCCCGGCTCATCACCGCCGGGCCTGAGAGTAAACTTCACCCCAGCTTCTCCCCGGATGGCAAATTTTTGGCCTTCGCCCAGGACTACAATGGCAACGAATGTTTCGATATCTGCCTGTATGACCTAACCACCGGGCAAACGCGCAACCTCACCCCCAGCACGCCCGAAATCATCAACCCCGAAATCGCCTGGGCGCCCGATGGCAAGCACCTGGCCTTCACCTCCAACCGCGAGGGCAAGTTCGCCACCTACACCCTCAGCCTTCAGAATCCAGCCGATATCCGCCGGGTCACCCGCCACGCCTATTCCGATGACACCATTTGTTGGTCGCCCGATGGCACCCGGCTCGCCATCACCGCGCTCGTCAAGGGCCAGGAGACTTGGGTCTTCATCGTGCCCGCCGAGGGCGGCGATACGCGGCCCCTCAGCGGCCCCGGCGGCCCGGTGGATGCCTCCGCGCCCTGCTGGTCGCCCGATGGCAAACAACTGGCTTTCATTTCCAGCGCCAGCGGCCTCAACAGCCTCTACACCTACAATCTCGCCGCGGGCGCGCTCATCCGCGAAACCCCGGCCACGCGCGAGGCCGCCTCACCCGTGTGGTCGCGGGATGGTCAAAAAATTGCCTTCACCTGGAACGAAGATGGCAATGTCGGCCTGGGGGTGAAAGACCTCGCCAGTGGCGATTTACACCACTTCCGGGTCGGAGCGGGTGTCCACGAATACCCGCAGTTCACGCCGGATGGCACGCGGCTCCTCGCGCTCCACAGCAGTGCCCATCAGGCCAGCGACCTGTGGCTCATCCCGTTGGGCAAAGGCCAGCCGCGCCCGGTCACCCGCTCCATGCCCCCCCAACTTAACCGCCGCGACTTCAGCACGCCCGAACTCGTCCACTGGCCCTCCGACCATTTCACCATCTCCGGCTGGCTCTACAAACCGCGCGCTTTCAAAAAAGGCCTGGCCCCGGCCATCCTGTATGTGCATGGCGGCCCCACCTGGCAATATCAAAACGCGTGGTATCCGGCCGTGCAACATCTGGTGAGCGCGGGCTTTGTGGTTCTGTGCCCGAACTATCGCGGGAGTACCGGCTACGGCAAAACTTTTCAAGAAGCCAATCGTTTTGACCTGGGCGGCGGCGATATGCGCGATGTGGTGGCCGGCGCGGAGTTCCTCGCCCGCGCGGGATACGCTGACCCCCGGCGGATCGCCCTCACCGGCCCCAGCTACGGCGGCTACCTCACCATGACCGCGCTCACCAAACATCCCAAAGTATTTGCGGCCGGTTCGGCGGTGGTGCCGTTTCTCAACTGGTTCACCGAATACGCCAGCGAGCGCGAAGACCTGAAATATTGGGACCAGCAAAATTTCGGCGACCCCGTGCGCGACTCAGACCGCTATCGGCAATATTCCCCCCTCTTCTTCATGGAAAATATTGTTGCCCCGGTGCAAATGCTGGCCGGCGCGCACGACCCCCGTTGCCCCGCCGACGAAACCCGGCAGGCCGCCCAGGTCTTGAGCAACATGAACGTACCGCACGACGTTTTCATCTACCCCGACGAGGGACATGGTTTCCGCAAAGTCAGCAACCGGCTCGACGCCTTCCGCCGCCGCGCCGATTTTCTAATGATCCACCTCGGCCTCAAAAAAGCCACCGCGCCCAAGAAGGCCATCAACCCAGTCAAGCCCAAAGCGAAACCGGTGGCTAAGGTCAAGAAAAAAGTGGCTCTCAAGAAATCAGTCAAGCGGGTTGGTAGAAAGCCCTGAAATGCATCACCGCCGCTCGATTCGTCTACAAAATTATGATTACACTCAGGCCGGAGCGTACTTCATTACCCTCTGCACCTATAAGCGCCAATGCATTTTGGGTGAGGTGGTTGCCGATAAAGTTCAATTGACCCACGCCGGAGAAGTCGCGCGCGAATGTTGGGATGCCATCCCTGACCATTTTCCGCAGGTTGAATTAGATGCGTATGTCATTATGCCTAATCATAGTCACAGCATCCTCGTCATCACCGTAGGGGCGACGCATGCGTCGCCCCTACTCTCACCCCGCGGCCCGCACCCCCAATCAGTCGGGGCCATCATTGGTTCTTTTAAATCTGCGGTTACCAAACAGCTCAATCTTCTTCACCACACACCCGGACGGACAGTCTGGCAACGTAATTATTACGAACACATCATCCGCGACAAAAATGACCTCGACCACATCCGGCGCTATATCGCCGATAACCCCGCCCAATGGGCCGAGGATGAGAATCACCCCCTAAGGGTTTCATGAATATCCGCACCCTCACCTACTTCGTTGACCCGCTCTACCCGGTGGCCACCGACCGCATTAATGCGGCGGGCAAAGTCTTGGCCGGGCTTAAGCTCGCCTTCCAGGACGCGGGTTACACCGTGCAAATGGCGCGGCTCGCCTCCATCCCGTTCCCGCGCGTGGTCAACGACCCGCGCAAGGTGGTGGCCTTCGCGCAAGACCTCGAAGCCGCAATTTTTGTTAACGAGATTGACTACGCCGCCATCGGCCCGGCCCGGCCCAACGACGCCCCCGACTATTACGCCGCCATCCCCGACGCGCTCGGGGCCACGCAAAATGTGCTGGCCTCCGCCATCATCGCCGACCCGGTGGTGGGCGTCAGCCTGCCGGCGGTGCGCCGGGCCGCGCACATCATTCAGCGCTGTTCCACCCTCACCCCCGATGGCTTCGGCAATTTGCGATTTGGCGCGCTGGCCAATGTGCCCGCCGGCACGCCCTTTGTCCCGGCGGCCTATCACGAAAGCGGCCCGGCGACCATCGCCATTGGCGTGGAAGCCGCCGACCTGGCGGTGAGCGCTTTCGACCGCGCCACCTCGCTCTCGGAAGCCCGCGCCCTGCTCATCCGCGCCATCGAGGACGAAGCGCAGAAAGTTGCCACCATCGCCCGGAAAGCCAGCGGGGCGCGGGGTCTGCAATTCGGCGGGATTGATTTTTCGCTCGCGCCCTACCCGCAAGCGGCGCGCTCCATCGGCGCGGCGCTGGAAAGATTATCCGGCGCCCAAGTGGGCGAGCATGGCACCCTGGCCGCCGCCGCGTTTATCACCGACACCCTCGACCGCGCCAAATTCAAAAGCACCGGGTTCACCGGGCTGTTCCTGCCCGTGTTCGAGGACGCCATCCTCGCGGCCCGCGCCGCCGAGGGGACGCTAACCCTCACAGATTTACTGCTCTACTCCAGTGTGTGCGGCACCGGGCTGGATACCGTGCCCCTCCCGGGCGACATCGCGCCCGAGGCGTTAGCGGCCATCCTCGTGGATGTCGGCGCCCTCGCGTTGCGCCTCAACAAACCGCTCACCGCGCGCCTCATGCCCATCCCCGGCAAAAAAGCCGGGGATGAAGTGCAGTTTGATTTCCCGTTCTTCGCGCCCACACGTATCCTCGCCCCGCGCGCTTCGGGCCTCGGTGGGTTGTTCGCGGGGGACGAGGCATTTGATTTGGCCCCACGCCAAAGGTGACGGATCATGTCAACAGACGAAACTTTTCTCATCCTCGGCGGCGGCGGCATGGTGGGCGCGCAGGTCGTGGACCAGATCGCCCGCCACCTGGCCCCGCGCCGCATCATTGTGGCCTCGTTGTATCAGCAGGAAGTCCGCACGGCGCTGGCGCGGTTTCAGCGCGAATACCCCGACGTGCACTTCGTGGGCTTTTGGGGCGATGTGTTTCTGCGCGCCGCGTGGAACAGCAGTGACCGGCGGCGCAAGGTCACGCGCGGGCAGTTACTGGATTCCGAAGAACATCGTGCCGATTTATATGGCGATTTGTTTGGCGATTTTGAAACGGCCTATGCCCAATCGCAGTTGGTGCAACTCATTTTGGAACACAAGCCGGAGGTGGTGATTGACAGCATCAACACCGCCACGGCGATTAGTTATCAGGATGTGTACACCGCGTCGGTGGTGGCTAAGCGGCAGTTCGACGGGCTGGCCAAAGCCGTCGAGACGGGCACCCCGCCGGGGATGGAGGGGGCCGCGCGGGCGCTGGATATCCTGCTCATCTCGCAGTCGGTCCCGCAACTCGTCCGGCACGTCCTCATGGTGCATCGCGCGATGATCGAGGCCGGGACTCATCTGTATCTCAAAATCGGCACCACCGGCACGGGCGGGATGGGGATGAACATTCCGTACACGCACAGCGAGGATAAGCCCTCGGCCAAGTTGATGACCAAGACGGCGATTGCGTTCGCGCACACCGGGCTGATGTTCCTCATGGCGCGCACGTATGGCGGGCCGATTGTCAAAGAGATTAAGCCGGGCGCGATGATCGGGTATGCCGATATTACGCGCCGCACCATCCGCGAGAAGGGCGAACCCGTGTTTGTGTTTACCAGCAAGGCCGAGCCATTGGGGGCGACGCTGACCTTGCACCAGCCGGTGGAGGACTTTGAGAAGCTGGGCAAACTGCAAATGGCGGTGGCCGACACGGGCGAGAACGGCTTGTTTGCCAAAGGCGAGTTCGAGGCCATTACGCATTTGCGGCAGATGGAATTTGTGACGCCCGAAGAGATTGCGCGGCAGGTGATGCTGGAAATTAAGGGGAGCAACACCGGCTACGATGTGATTGGCGCGATTGACAGTGCGGTGATGAACCCGTCGTACCGCGCTGGGTACTTGCGGCATTTTGCGCTCGAAGAAATTGCGCGGCTGGAACAAGAAACCGGCTCGCATTCGGTGGCGCTGGGGCAACTGGGGCCGCCGGAGTTGGGCAAGCTGTTGTGGGAAGCGCATCTACTCAAGCTAAAATATGGCACTTTGAGCGCCGTGTTGGAACACTCGGCAGAGACGCTGTCGGCGCAGACGTATGCGCTGGTGCTGGCCGACGCCAATTTGCGGCAGACCATCACCTCGGTGGGGTTGCCCTTGTTGACGCCCGACGGTCAGGCGCTGATCCGCGGCCCGTACATCCGCATCCCCGAGGTGCCGGGAACGAACAAGGTGCCGCTCTCCCCGGCCAGCATCGCCCAATGGGCCGACAAGGGCTGGGTGGATTTGCGCCCGCAGAGTTTCGAGAAATGGCGCGAGCGCTTTATCCGGATGCAACGCGAGGCGCAAAAATTGCGCGGACGCGGCTCGGCGGCGATCACCCGGCAGGCTTATCTCTCCGATGAAATTTCCATTGGCGCGGTGGTGGGCTGGATTTTGAATAATGAAATGGCGGCGTACCGGATCAAGTAATCGGTCGCCAGATAACAGTCGCCAGACAGCAGACTCCTGTCGAAATATGCGGCGGGAGTTTGTATTTACCGGGGCTGAACCTTGTTGGCCGGACGCCAGTAATTTAGCGTTGAATGTGGAACTCAGGAGATATAGCCATGTCAGATAAAACTCGCCGTCTGGTCGGCGCGATTTTAGGGGCACTCATCGGTTTCATTTACGGCCTCTCCGCCGGGCTGGTCAATTCGTGGGCGATGCCGGGGGTGCCTTTACGTGTGGAAGCGGGCCAGGTGCTGGCCAGCGCCATTCTGGTCGGGGTGGGCGCGCTGGCCGCCGGGTATATCACGGCCTGGTCGCGCTCGGCGTTCAAGGGAGTGATCATCGGGGCGGGCACCATCACCGGGTTTTACACCCTACGCGCCATTGCCGCGCAAGCCGCCAGTTTGGAAAACTTCATCCGCATTGTGGTGGTGCTGATCACCGTGTTTTTGCCCGCGCTGGTGCTGGCGTTGCCCATCACCGGATGGTTGCGGTGGGGCGTGCATTTGTACGACGACGCAGCGAGTTACACCGGGCGACCACGCTGGTTCCGGGTGGGGCGCTTGGGGGCCGGGGTGCTGGCACTGGGTCTGCTGGCGGGCAGTTTTTCGCAGATGACGACCGCAGAACAGGCCGCGATTAAACAAGTGCATGTGATGGTGCAAAACGGCCAGCAGGCCGAATCGGATAATGAAGTCCCCCGCCCCTTGCAACGCATCCCGGATTTCCGCGCGCGCGCCCTCGGCCCCTACACGCTCGACCGGAGTCTCGATTTGAGCCGCGATTCCTCCTTTGCCGATTCAACCGCCACCCAGACCATTAAAGTGGATGTGCTGTTCGAAAACGGATTGCACTTCGAATGTCTACTGGGCCAGACTCTGGCGGAGCCGTTGTGTACCGAGATCCAAAATTAAATTATCCTTGACACACCTCGTAATTTGCGGATAATCATCTGCAATCGAATCACACGACAGGCTGTGATGGAGGAAAGTACGCGGGTGGAACCGCGCAGGGAGGCGAGGCCATAGACTGCAAGCCTCGCCCGGCACAAACCCACCGAAGTTCCCTCCAGAGCCGTGTTGGTGAAACTGTAGGGGCGACCTTTATGGTCGTCCTAAATGCAAGTAACCACCACCGGAAGTTCACCGTTATCTCGAACAACCAATCGCTCAGGCTATGCGCCCAAAGCCGTTGGACTAAGTGGGTCGCACCCTGAACGTAGTTGAAGGACGACCAAGCCGGGTGGTACCGCGCGAGTCATCAGACTCCCGTCCCTGTTTGTGGGATGGGAGTTTTTTATTTTCCCCTAACCGAACCCCCTGCCCCTGTCGGCGCTCGTCCGACGGGGCGCAAGCGGGGCCGGGGAGGGGGGCTGAACTGGAGACCGAATGCTAGACCAACTCAACACCCTCGAACACGACGCCCTCACCACGCTCCAAGCCGTGACCGATACGGCGGCGCTCCACCAGTGGCACATCGCACACCTCGGGCGGAACGCGCCGCTCTCCACCGTGCTCGGCGATTTGGGCAAGCTGAGCAAGGAAGAACGCCCGGCCATCGGCAAGCGCGGCAACGAAGTGAAGAAAGCGCTCGAAGACGCGTTCACCGCGCGGGCCGAGGCCCTGCGCCGGGCCGCGATGGAACGGGCCATGACCGACGGCGCGATGGACGTGACCCTGCCCGGGCGCCCGCGCCCGGTGGGTCGCCTGCATCCCGCCACGCAGGGCCTGCGCCGGATGTACGCCGTCTTCGCCGACATGGGTTTCCAAATCTACCGCTCGCGCGAGGTCGAAAGTGACGAGTACAACTTCGAACTGCTCAACATTCCTCAGCATCACCCGGCGCGTGATATGTGGGACACGTTCTACACCACCACGCCCAACGTGATTTTGCGGACGCATACCTCGCCGGGGCAAATTCGCGCCATGCGCCAGTTCGCGCCCGAGCCGATTCGCGTCATCCTGCCGGGGCTGTGCTACCGCTACGAGCAAATCTCCACCCGCGCCGATATCCAGTTCTGGCAAATCGAAGGGCTGGCAGTGGGCAAAGATGTCACGCTCGCCAATCTCAAAGGCGTCCTCAGCGATTTCGCGCGGCGCATATTCGGGCAAAAAGTCCGCACCCGCTTCCGCGCCGACCACTTCCCCTTCACCGAACCCAGCGCCGAGATGGACGTGGAATGTTTCCTGTGCGCTGGGCGCGGCTGTGGCGTATGCAAACACAGCGGCTGGCTGGAGATTCTCGGCTGTGGCATGGTGCACCCCACCGTCCTCCGCAACGGCGGCTACGACCCCAGCGTCTATTCCGGCTTCGCCTTTGGCATGGGCCCGCAACGCATCACCATGCTCTCGCACAAGATCGAAGACATCCGCTACTTCCTGGCGAATGATATGCGGTTCTTGGAACAATTCTAGATGACAGTCGCCAGTAGTCAGTCGCCAGATGGGTTGGTCTGGCTACTGATTACTGGTTACTGATTACTGGTGACATTATGAAAGCCCCTCTCTCCTGGCTCAAAGATTTCGTTGACATCACCCTCTCCCCCGAAGAATTGGCGCACAAGCTGACCTTCGGCGGAATGGAGGTAGAAGAATGGGAATACGTGGGCCTCGCCCCGATGCACGGCCACATTGACGGCCTCGCGCCCGCGCGGACGGCTAGCCCCAAGGCCAAAGGCCTCGCGTGGGATAAAAACAAAATCGTGGTCGCCGCGATTCTCGAAGTAGGGCCGCACCCTAACGCCGACCGGCTCACCCTCCTGCGCCTCGACGATGGCACGGGCAAAGAGCAAACCGTCCTCACCGGCGCGCCCAACTTGTTTCAATACAAAGGCGCTGGCCCGCTCCCTTTACCCCTCAAAGTGGCCTACGCCCGCGAAGGCTCCATTTTGTACGACGGCCACAAACCCGGCTGGGAGCTGATGACGCTCAAGAAGGCCAAAATTCGCGGCGTGGACTCATATTCGATGGTCTGCTCTGAGAAAGAACTCGGCCTCTCCGAAGAACACGATGGCATCATCCTTCTGCCCGATGACGCGCCGGTGGGCGTGCCGCTGGCCGATTACATGGGCGACGTGGTCTTCACCCTCAAGACCAATCCCAACATGGCGCGCAACATCAACATCTACGGCGTGGCCCGCGAGATCGCCGCGCTCACCGGGCAGAAACTCCGCGCCCCAACGTATGCTGTGCAAGCCGATGGCCCCAGCATCGAAGGGCAAATCCAATTACAAATTACCAATCCCGCTTTAAACCCGCGTTTCACCGCCGCGCTCATCAAGGGCGTAAAAATCGCGCCGAGTTCTTACACCGTTCAGCGGCGCTTGCGGCTGGCCGGAGTGCGCCCCATCAACAACATCGTGGACGCCACGAACTATGTGATGCTGGAGGTCGGGCAACCGCTCCATGCGTTTGACTATGATGTGTTAGTAGAAAGAGCAAGGCACAAGAAAGAAGGAAGCGTTCCCACAATTATCACGCGCCTGCCAAAACCGGGCGAAACATTGATGACGTTGGACGACAAAGAGCGCAAGCTGGATGACTTCACCATTCTGGTGTGCGATGAGCAAGGCGCGCTCTCCATCGGCGGGGTGATGGGCGGCGCGGAAAGCGAAGTGAGCGCCACGACCATCAATGTTTTGCTCGAAGGCGCGGCGTGGGAGTTCATCAACATCCGCAAGACCGTGAAGGCGCAAGACCTGCCCTCCGAGGCCTCGTATCGCTTCTCACGCGGCGTGCATCCGGCTATGACCGAGCGCGGCGTGCGGCGCGGCATCGAACTCATGCGCCAATGGGCGGGCGGCACGGTGGCGCGCGGCTTACTGGACGAATACCCTCAACCAGCGGCCACCGTCGTCGTAGACCTCACCCCCGCCGAGGTCGCGCGTCTGCTTGGGGTGCCGTTAACTGCCGAGGAAATCGTCCACATCCTCGAGGCCCTCGAATTTCAATGTGAAATCGTGGGCGACCAATCAACCATCCTCATCACCGTCCCCGACCACCGCCTCGATATCGGCACGGGCGTGGTGGGGCAGGCTGACCTCATCGAAGAAATCGCGCGCATCTACGGCTACGAGCGCATCCCCGAACAACAGATGAGTGACACGCTCCCGCCTCAACGCGGCAACCCCGCGCTCGAACTGGAGGAACGCGCCCGCGATATTTTGGTGAATGCGGGCCTGCAAGAAATTGTGACCTACAGCCTGACCTCCGCCGACCGCGAGCGCCGCCTGCTCCCGAGCGACTCGGCCCCCGATGAGCGCCCGTACCTCACGCTTCGCAACCCCATCGTCGCCGACCGCGTGGTGATGCGCCATTCGGTGTTGAGCGGGGTGCTCGACACGGTGCAGAAAAACGCGCGGGGGCGTGACCGCCTCGCGCTGTTTGAGATTGGCGCAGTCTATTTGGCTGATGAAGAAGAGGACGGCTTGCCCCACGAACCGCGCCGCCTCGCGCTGGCCCTCACCGGCCCGCGTGACCCACTCGGTTGGCAACCCGCCGACCGCGCCCCCATGGATTACTTCGACCTGAAGGGCATCGTCGAAACCCTGACGCGCGGCCTGCACCTGGCGGACGTGACTTACGAAGCCGCACAACATCCCTCGTACCTGCCGGGGCGCACCGCCAAACTGCTAGTAGGCGGCGAACACGCCGGGTGGCTGGGCGAACTGCACCCGCTTATCCGTGAACGCTATGGCCTGCCCGCCCAAGCCATCCTCGTGGCCGATTTGGATTTGGAGTTATTGCTCGCCAAAGTAGATGATCGCCATGCTGTCAGCGCGGTGCCGGAGTTCCCGCCCATCAAAGAAGACCTCGCTGTGATTGTGGATGAAAAGATTCCGGCGGCCAGCGTGCAAGCCGTCATCGAAGCCAGCGGTGGCCAACTCCTCGAGAGCGTCACCTTGTTCGATGTCTATCGCGGTGAGCAAATTGGCGCGGGCAAGAAGAGCCTGGCCTACGCGCTCACCTTCCAGGCCCCCGACCGCACACTCAAAGATGATGAGGTGGCCAAAGTGCGCGGGCGGCTGGTGAAGAAATTACAGGAGGCTGTGGGCGGGGTGTTGCGAGGATAGTTTTTTAACTGTCTCGCATAGAAAAACGCCGGGTAATTGCAATGCAATACTCGGCGTTTTATTTTAAAGACCGAGGGCGGAGAAGAGCGTCAAGGATCGCGCTCATTTTTAAGCCGCTTTCTCTCTGCCAATATGTGGGATGCCAAAGATACAACTTAAGAGTTATTGATTTTGATGTTACATGATCGTATAGTGTGCAAGTAAGCGATGTACCTTTACAACTGAATACATGAGCGCAGTACAGAGATTAGAAAGGATTACATGAAAAATAAATTTCGGATTTCACGTTCAATTCAAATTGAACTTGCGGAGAATTCCAGTAAATTTTTCTGGGATATGATTAATCAAAATTGGGAAAAAATTATTTTTGACGAGCAGGTAAAAAAGAACGTCCAAATAGATATTAGCCTATTGGCAAGAAATCTAAACAAACTAACGATATATGCCGTGACAATAAACGAAGAGCTGGTTATAGAAATGCTCGGCCGATTGTCAATAAAAGAAACAAAGATAAATTTGGGTTTTAGCTTTTCAAAAACCGATTATATTTTTGTTAGGCTTAAAAAATAATATTTTAGTAATTATCTGTATATGCGCTCAGTAATTAAAAAACGACGGCATTTGATGCCGTCGTTTTTTAATTTTTCAGATTTAGATTAATTGTCACTAGAGTTGCCCTCCAGCTTAGAGACTGTTTCTTAAAGGCTTAGGAATCCGCACTTTTTCGCTTATTTTCCCGTGATTCAGGACCTCAGGAAATGGGCGTCATAATTGCTTAACACAGTGTTTGAAGG
>CAYUFY010000134.1:0-12428 GCA_964443795.1 uncultured Anaerolineales bacterium
GGTGCGGGGGGCGGGGGTTGAGTCGGGGGGGCGGTGGGGACGATGGGGATGACCAGCACTTCGCCAGGTTGAACGAGTTTGCCGCTTGCATGGGCCCAGGCCACGACCGCCGCATCGGTGGTGGCATAGGCCACCTGAGTTTTTAGCGCGGCGTTCTCGGCTTGCAAGCCCGCGACCACGGTGGCGGCATGGTCGGCTGAAACCCGCTGATGTTGGGCCATGCCCAACCGCTGGTTGATATCAATGATGATGAGCAACACAGCGACCAGACCCACAAAGCCCAGCATTTGGGCCATGGTCAGTGGCGGCCGGGTCGTTTTCTTAACATCATTGGAGGGGGAGGATGGGGACGCGGTCACAAGCTTCTCCTGCGCGCGGATGATACACGAAGAACCCCATGCCGCAAAGGAACAAAAAATCCCAGTGGGCCTGGGATTTTTTGGGGAGTGCCGAGGGAGGGACTTGAACCCACACAACCTTGCGGTCACCACGCCCTGAACGTGGCGCGTCTGCCAATTCCGCCACCTCGGCGACTGACGGGCATTGTACCTGTTAGAGGTCGCTCCTGTCAATATTTGGGCATGTTTTATGCAATCCTTACCCAATCCTAACGCCCCCATAGCCCGTCCACATTGTTTCCTAACCATCCGTGCTATATAATCTTTTCAAACTTGTCTCCGATTAATCAATCACATGGAAATCTTCCTACAGGCCGTCGCCCTGGTTAGTGAATTGCCCGGTAGCTTGGTCTATCACCTGGTCCTGCTGTTCGCTTTGGGCTTCTCGGCGGCGATTGCCCTAAGCCAGTGGTGGCGGGAACGCCTCATGGCCACCGCGCGGTTGACCCTCGCCGCCACTGCCATTTTTAGCCTGCATTTTCTGATCTTCGGCCTCACCCTGGCCGCCGCGCTCAACTACTTTAACCCCCTGCTCGTTCTGCCGCCGTTCGATCGCGCGGTGGCCACCCTCACCGTCCTGCTCATCATCTGGGCCTTCACCTTCCCCGACCCCCTGCTCCTCGTTGATCTCGCCTTTGGCGGGTTAGGCCTCCTCACCCTAGCCGGGCTGGGGGCGGGCTGGTTCTTCTGGAGCGGCCAGGTCGCGGCCGGGGTCGAATTCTTCAATGGCTCGCCGCAGGAAACCGTTTGGGAATTCGCGCAAATGCTTCTGATCATCAGCGGCCTCGCCATCTTTAGCATCCGCCGCAAAGCCGAGTGGCCCATCGGGCTGGCCTTGTTGCTTCTGCTCCTCAGCGGTCACATCACCCATTACTTCTTCACCGTTCAAAGCGATGTCGCGGGCGCCGAGCGCTTGGTGGAACTCATCGCTGTGCCCATCTTCGCCGCGATGGTTTATCGCCGGGTGCGTTCCACGCTCGCCCTCGATGTTATTTCGACCGACGCGTTACCTGAGCCCCCCCTGGGCGACACTTGGCCCCGGATGGCCATGCGCCCGACGGATGGCTCGCTGGCCGAGCGGTTGAGTGAGCGCCCCGAAACAACGCCTCCCCCCACCGCGTCTCCCGCGCCCGAACCCGAACGCTCCCCGACGTGGAACATTGACCCCAAGGCGGCGGTGGCCCTGGCTTCACTTCACGCCTCCACCAACCCCGCCGATGTGGCACAGATCATCACCGTCGCCCTGGCCCACACCTTCAACGCCGACCTGTGCTTACTGCTCACCCCGCCCGATAGTTCCGGCGCGTCCGCCCTGGCGGGCAGTTACGACCTCATCACCGAAAAATTCCGCTCGGGTGCCTCCCTGCTCCTCGCCGAAGTCCCCTCCGTCGAGCGCGTCATCCTCCAACGCGAGTCGGCGCGGCTCACGGTTGAAACCCACGAACCCGAGCTCCGCCGCCTCGCCGCCGCCGTCAATCTCAAACAAAACGGCCCGGCGTTGCTGGTCCCCCTGCTCCCCGAAGACGGCCCCGCCCTCGGGGTCATCATCTTGCTCTCCCCCTACGCCAAGCGCAACTGGACGGAAGACGATCAGAACCTGCTCGAAGCCATGGTGGAACCGCTCGCCGTCACCCTCGCCACCGCCGAGCGCATTCAGCGCCTCAACGCTGAAATTGCGGCCCAGCAAGCCCGGTTGGCAGAAGCTCAGGCACACCTCAAAAGCGAAGAAGAGGCCCACAACCAAACGCTCGGCAGTCTCGCCACCGCCCGGTCCGAGTCCCTACACCTGTCGCAAGAACTCGCCGACGCGCAAAAAACTGTCGAGGACATCACCTCCCAAATCCGCCTCCAGTCGCCTCCGCCCCCCAAACTCGCCGACACCGGCGGCTTCAGCGCCATGCGCGCCGAACTGCGGGTGCCCTCGCCCGAAGAGGACGCCGACCGCGCCCAATTGGAAGCGCGGCTGGCCGAAGCCGAAGACAAAATTGCCGAACTGACCGCGCAACTGGAACAAACCCAGACCCCGCTTGCCGAGCGCCCCACGCGCCCGCTGGTCGTCACCGAGCCGACCGAGACGGCTCTGCTTACCCTGGAGTTGGAACGCGCGCGGGAAGAATTATCCAACCTGCAAGCGGGCCTCGCCATGGCCGACTTGCAACTCGCCGCCAGTCAACAACGCGAGACTGATCTCACCGGCGAGCTTAGGCAACTGCGCGACATCGCCACCCCCGACGGCGCCGCGAGCTTCGCCGAAACCGCCCAATTGCAAACCGAACTCGAGCAGATCAATCACCAACTGGTCGCCAGCCAGCAACGTGAGTTTGAATTCAGCATCGAGGTGGAACATTTCCGCTCAGAACTGGAACTGGCGCAGAGCGCGCAGACCCGCGCGCAAGACCAGACCCAAGCCGCGCAACAACAGGTTGCCGAATTAACCACCGCGACGGAGCAAGCCCGCGCCGAACTGGCCCAACTGCAAGCCACCCTCTCCAGTTTGGTGCCCGTCGCCGAGTTGTCCGAGGCGCACGGACAAGCCGCCGCCCTGCGGGTGGAACTGGATAACCTCCGCGCCGACGCGGAGCGTACACGCTTCCTGGACGAGCAACCCACCACGCGCCTGGCGCCGGTGACCGACTGGCAGGCCGACCTTGATCAGGCGCGCCAGCAACTGGCCGAAACGGGCAACCGCGAGACTGCTTTGCGCGCTGAAGTTGAGCGTCTGCAAATGGAAGCCGCGCAATTTGAAGCCGAACGCCAGAACCTGGTGTCCACCGCAGACTACCTGCAGGTTCAAAGCGCAGCGGAGCAAGTGCGGCGCGAACTGGCGCAGGCCCAACAACGCACCATTGATTTGAGCGCCGAGTTGGACATAGCCCGCGCCACGCATACCCACTTCGCCGCTGAACAGCAAGCCGTGACGCTCGACACCACCAGCCGTCTGCAAGCCGAACTCACAACGCTCCAACACCAACTGGCTGAGGTCACCGATCGCGAGGCCGCGCTCCACGACCAGTTGGATCGCTATCGGTATGAAACCGCGCATTTGGAGGCCGAGCGCAAAACCCTGGTGGCCGCGGAGGATTTGACGCGGACCGCAACCGAACGTGACCAGGCCCGCGCGGAACACGCCCAAACCCAGCTCACCCTGACCGAGGCGCAACAGCAGGCCGCCGGGTTAGCCGCCACCCTGGAAGGGGTGCGCGCCCAACTGGCCCAACATCAAGCCGACCAGCAGACCGCGCGCGCACAGATCGCCCAGTTGAGCACCGAACTGGAAACCACCCACATCCAACTGGCCCAGCGCACCGAAAGCGAAGCCGGGCGCGTCGCCGAACTGGAACAAATTCATGGCGAATTGATCCGCCTGCAAAACGAGCGCCCCGCCCTGGTTCCCGCCGAAGAACTCCAGCAGACGCAAGCCGCCCTTAAGGAAACCCAACAACGGGTGACCGACTTGGGCGCTCACTTAGCGCAGTCCCAGGACGAAGTGGCCGCGCTCCAAATCGCTCAACTCAATCTGGTCAACCTGGAGACCTTTGCCCGCGTGCAAACGGAGTTGGGGCACCAGCAACAACACGTTGCCAGCCTGACGGCTGAATTAGACCAAGCCCGCGCCAGCCTCGCCCAACTGCAGGCCGAACAACTCAAACTGGTATCGGCGGAAGTCTATGCTGCGGTGCGGGCCGAGGTGGCCGAATTAAAGGAACAACTGACCGCCCTCCGCACGGAACAATTTAAACTCATTCCCGCTGAGACCCACGCGCGGGTAGTGGCCGACTTATCTGACCTTCAGGAACAACTGACCGGACTCCGCGCCAGCGAAGAAAAATTGCGGTCCGAAGTGGACCGGCAACGCGCCGAGCGCGCCCAGTTGGTGCATGTGGATGACCACACCCGCGTGCAAACCGACCTCACCCGCGCCCAACAACGCCTCGAAATGCAACAACAACGCGAGGCCGGGTTGCTGGCCGAAGTAGATCGGGTGAACCAGGCGCTCATGCAAACCCAGGCGGAGCGCGCCAACTTTGTGCCAATGGATGAATATGTCCGGGTGCAGGCCGAGCTCAATGCCGAACTGGATCGGACCCGCGCTGAAATCGCGCAACTCAAAGCCCAACCCAGCGCGGCCTCCGAACAAGACCAGGTCAAGAAATTAAAAACCGAACTGCGCGCCGCGCAACGGCAAATCAACGAAGCCTCTGAAACCGAAGCCGTGCTCACGGCGGAACTACAACGCATGCGCTCGGGCGTGGTCAAGCTCAAAACCGGGCCGCTTACCGGAACCCAAACCGGTTACGACTCGGCCAGTCTGCAAAAAGCGCTGGATGCCGCCCTCCGCCAATTCTCCGAGAGCCGCGAACGGGAAATCCGGCTCGCCGCCGAATTGGATCGCTTGCGCTATCAACTCATTGAATCCCAGCAGTCGCCAGATTTTGCCGGCTCGGCGGATTCCGCGCAGGTCGAAGCGGAATTGGAACAGGCGCAAGCGGCCTTCAATGAAAGCCGGGGCCGCGAAACCGCGCTCCGCGCCGAACTCGATCACTTGCGCGCCGAACTCTCTGACTTCCGCTCGGACGACCACACCCGCTTACAAGCGGAATTGGACCAGACCCGGCAACAACTCGTCGCCACCCAGCAACGCGAAACCGCGCTCGCCGCGCAACTTAAGTCCCGCCTGGCCGCCGGGCTGTCGGCCACGCCCGATATCGAAGCCCTCCGGCAACAACTGACCGAGGGGCGGGAGCGGGAAATCGCGCTAGCCGCCGAATTGGATCGTTTGCGCGCGAAAGTCTATCACTATGAAACCGGCCCACTGACGGGGGGCGAGGATCTCATCCGCCTGCAGGAACAACTGGCCGAGACGAAAAAGCGTGAAGAACAAGCGCTCGCCGCCCAAGCCAAGCTGACCACGCAGATGGAACAAGCGCGCACCGACTACGCGCGTCTGGCGGCGCAGTTGAACGCCGTCAAATCGGCCACCAGCGCCCCGGCGGATGAACTGGTCGCTTCGTTGCGCTCTCAGCTCGATCTGGCCCGGCGTCAGGCCGAGGGGCGTAATCAACTGTTGGTCGAACTGGCCGAGCTTAAAGAAAAATTGCGCCTGACCTCGCAGGGTGTGGCCAATGAGGAATATGCATATGTCCGCGCCCAGGCCGAGCAACTGAATAAAGAATTGGAACTCACGCGCGCCGAACTGAAGAAGTTCACCGACCAGCAGGCTTCGCCCGACGCGCGCGCCGCCGACCCAACCGGTCACGCGGAAGTCGAGCGACTCAATCAGAGCCTGGCTACGCTCCGCGAACAACTGTCCAAGAAAGACCGGCAACTGGTCAAAGTGCAAGCCGCCCTTGTGGCCTTGCAGGGTCAAGCCACCGGCGCGACCCTGGGCACCAAAGAATTGGTGGCCGAAAAAGAGCAACAACTGACCGAGGCCCACACGGTCATGGACAACTTAAAGGCGCGCGCGGCCGAGTTGGACCGCCAGCTAGTTCAGGCGCAACAAACCCTGGCGACCCGACCCGACCCAGTGGCATTGGAAAGATTGGAAAACCAACTGGCTGAGATGGAACGGCGCTTGGTTGAAGCCCAAGTCACGGCCCAGGCGGGCGGCGGCTCGGCGGCGTCGTATGAGGTCATTGCCTCGCTCACGCAGGATATCCGCCAGCCCTTGTCATCCATCGTCGGTTATTCCGAATTATTGTTGGGCGAGTCGGTGGGTATCCTGGGCGCGTTGCAGAAGAAATTTTTGGAGCGCATCAAAGCCTCCACCGAACGCATGGGCGCCCTGCTCGACGACCTCATCCGGGTCACCGCCATTGACTCCGGCCCGCTCAAACTCTCGCGCGAGAAACTGGACGTGATGAACGTCGTGGAGGAAGCCATCTTCAGTTGCGGCGCACAATTCCGCGAGAAGGGCATCAACCTGCGCCTCGATTTCGCTGACGACCTGCCCCCCGTGCAGGCCGACCGCGATGCCCTGCGCCAAATCATGACGCACCTGCTCAATAACGCCGGGAGCGCCTCGGCCATTGATGGCGAAGTCAAACTGAGCGTGAAGCGCGAACAGGAACAAAAATCCGGCGCGCCCGCCGGGGATTATCTCTTCATCGCAGTGCGCGATTCCGGCGGCGGCATCCGCCCCGAAGACCAGCCCAAAGTTTTCTCGCGCATTTATCGCGCCGATGCGCCGCTCATCGCGGGTTTGGGCGACACCGGCGTGGGCCTCTCGGTGGCCAAGGCGCTGGTCGAGGCGCATGGCGGGCGCATCTGGCTGACCAGTGAAGTGGGCGCGGGTAGCACCATCAATCTGCTCCTGCCCGTCGAGAACGTGTCCACCGGCGTCAGCGCCCCCCCGCCGCCCAACGGCAAGAAATAAACCCGCCGCATGTTCTCTGACCCGCCCCTCACCAAACGTCAGTTAGGGTGGCTTTTTTGTCTGAGCGGGGTGGGTCTGGCGCTTGCCACATTTGGAATTGACTTGATTGGGGCCGGGCAGTTTGGGGGGCTAGGCCCCCTGCAACAAAAAGTCCTCATGGGTGCGGGCGCGCTTGTTTTGTTTGGATGCACGCTCCTGCCCCTCGGCCATCGCCTCGCATGAAATTTAAAGTTAGTGATTGGGGATTCGCCCCGGCGGATTGGCCCCGGCCCTGGCAGGTGGTGCTCACCCTGGCCGTGAGTCTGACCCTCGCGGCGTTGCTGTTCCAATTCGCCGTTTACGCTCACTACACTGTCTCACTCCTGCGCTTCCCCTTCGACTACGACCAGGGCGAAGGCTTTGAACTCTACGACACCCTGCTTCACGCGCGCGGAGAATGGCCGTATCAAGATAGCCAAGTCTTCCCGTTCTACACCTCCATCTATCCGCCCCTGTTCCATTTGATGACCGTCCCGCTGGTGTGGGTCTTTGGCCCGCACTTGTGGACCGGGCGGCTCGTGGGGTTTCTGGCCTCCCTGACGGCCGCCGGGGCCATCGGGTGGGGCGTGCATCGGGCGAGTCAAAATAAAATCATCGCCGCGTTCTCGGGCCTCGCTTTTCTCGCCTCCAACTACACCTTCCACATCGGGCCACTCTTTCGGCAACACATGAGCATGGTGATGTTCGAGACGCTGGCGATGGTGACATTGGCGCAGTGGGGAGGGAAAGCAACCACGGATTACACTGATTACACAGATTTTAAAAACTTACGGCAAAATCTGTGGTTAAAGAATAGCAGTTTGCTCATCGGTCTCTTCTTTCTCCTCTGCGCGGGGTATGCCAAACAACTCGCTCTCGCCACTGTGTTGGCCGGGTTGGGGTATCTGTTTCTGCGCGGGCCAAAACGTGCGCTCCTCTCCGGCCTGAGCTTGGCTATCATCGCGGGCGGAATTTTTCTTTACATCAATTGGGCCACCGATGGCTGGTGGTACATCAGCATCATCAAGGCCAATATCAATGCGTACGACATTAATCAAGCCATCAGTTTGTATAAGCAATGGTTTGGCCTGCATCTGGTGTTGGCGGTGGGCGCTTTCGCGGGCTTGATTTACGAAACCTACTTTGCGCGGCTCTCGGCTTACAGCGTGTGGTTTTTCTTTGCCTTCGCCAATGGCGCACTCTCCGGCAAGTTCGGCGCGGGCGAGTCGTATTTCGTCACCACCACGGCGGCGGCGTGTGTGTTGTCGGGAATGATGGCGACCAAAGTGTGGGGCTGGGCGGCGGCAGGCGCATTGGAAGATTTACCCCGCGTCCTAAAGCAACTTCCGAGCCTGTTCATAAATTGGAGTCGAGGCTTTAGCCGGAAACTGGCTAAAGCTTCGACTCCTGAGTCATTAATCAATCTGGAAACTGCTCCAAGCAAAGGGGGGCTGTTAGGCAAACTCATCATCGTCGCCCTCCCCCTGCTCTATCTCGTCCAAGTCCGCCTCACCCTCCACACCTACACCGATGGCCTGTACGCGCCCCTCGCCCGCGCGCTCACGCTCTTCGGCGGCGAAGGCAATTATTACGACTCACAGGGCTACACCCAACTCGGCCCGCGCCCCACACCGTCTGACCACGCCAACGGTCAGCGCATCGCCGACCTCGCGCGGACTCGCGACAACCCCCATTGCCCCGTGTTCTCCGAAGAAGCGGCATTTCTCATTGTCGCGGGCAAGCCGGTAGTCACCAACGCCTTTCCGCAACTGGTCATGTATCAAGCGGGGTTATTTGACCCCGCGCGGGAGATTGAGATGATTAGTCAAAAAGCGTTTTGTCTGGTCATCTTCCGCGCGCAGTTCTACCCGCCGCCTGTGTTGCAAGCCATCGGCGCGAATTATCAACCCCTGACCGAAATAAATATGAATGGGTTTGTGTACCGGATTTTGGAGCCGAGGCCGTAGGGGTTTAATGCGCCTGGCGTTGCAGGCGGGCCGCCAATGTCCGCATGATCACTTCCGCCAGATGCGGGTAATATCCCATGAGTTCCCGCCACGTCTCACGATCCAGCATGATCAGTCTGGCGGGGGTCACTGCCACGGCGGTGAAGGGGTAAGCCTCGCCCGCCAACATAGCGAACTCGCCGAACATGGCCGGGGGCTGTAGAACGCACTGCTTGGCATTCGTCAGTTCCATCTGCCCGGCCAGCAACACATACAACGCGTTGGCCGGTTGCCCCTCCTCGCACACCACCTGCCCGGCCTCGCACGCCCACTCACGCGCGCACTGCGCCACCATTTTCAATTCGTCCTCGGTCAGCGCGGCCAACAACGGCGTGGCGCGCAGAGCATCTATTTTCTGAGCCAGTTCCAAAAGGGTATCCTCGTCTGGTGATGAAGGGCTGAGGGCTTGCCTCCGCCGGGCCTCGACCCGCGCCCAAAAAGATATGGACTCCCCGGCGTTTTCAATCAGCGCCCACAGGGACTCGTCGGTCCCACGCGCGGGCGGCACCCCCAGCCGTCGGGCGGCATAGCGCCGCTTTTCATCCATCGGCGCATCGCCCAACAACATATGTAAGTGCGCTTCGCCCTCAATGGTGATGAGGTTATCCAGCGCCTCAAAGCCGGTGGAACGGGTGCTTCGGTCGGGGCTTCGCACCAGCCGCGCCAAGGGGCGGATCTGTTCAACCGGATAAATCAATTCTAACAGCAACAACGCCGCCTGCGCGCTGGCGTGTTCGGTCTCGCGGGTGAGTTTGCTCCACACATTGCCGGGTTGTTCCAACGGCGCGATGAGGGTCAGGGTGGCAAAGGCGTAGCGCACTTGCTCGCCAATGGCCTGCACGATTTGCGCCCGCGTGAGTCGGTGGTCGCGCAAGACAGCCAGCGCCCCCTCGCGCACCGCTCGGCTGGGCGAGCGCAGGGCGCGGAACAAATGCGGGCGGGCCGCCTCCCCCGCCAGGGCCGCGCGCAGGAAACCGTCGAGCTCGGCATCGCGCCACTTGAAACCCTCCACCGCGTGGGCCAAGTGGTCGTCGCTGGTTAAACGGGACAATGCCTCGGAGAAGCGGGTCAGCGCCAGGGGGTCAGCGGGCCGCGCGGGTCGCTCCAATCGAACCGAGTCGATGGGCAAGGTGGCGCTCTGTAAACAGGTGCGCGCATAGCGCTGGCGCAGACTGGGCAAAACAGCCAACCATAGCCCCGAGGCCAGCACGGTGGCGAGGTTGATGCCCGAAAGCGTGAGATTTTTCTCGGCCCAAATGAGAAAGACACTGCCACACAGCCAGCCCACATACCACAATTGATCCGAGAAGGCGCTGATGCGCCCGCGCTCGGCGGCGGGGAACAGGTTGAGGGCGCTGTTGCGCGCCGGGCCGTGAAAGCTGGCGGCGAAGGTGACGAGGAGCGCGACCACGCCTGCGCCGAGGTAGACGTTGGTGAACAGGCCGAGGAGCGGGAGCAGAATGAGATAGCCGATGGGCAGAATGCTGAGGGTGCGCGGCACGCCGAGGCGCTCGGTGAGGCGGCCCGCGAAGGCGAGTTGAAAGATGACGATGAAGATGGCCGCGCCCGCTTTGAGCAGGCCGTAAAACGTGACCAGGTGTTTTTCGGCGGCGAAGGTTTGGTCGGCGAGGGCGTTGAGTTCGTAGCGCAGGATGGGTTCGAGCGCGCCGATAATCCACATGAGCAGGAAGAGCGCTTGCAAAAACGGCTCGCGCAGAAGGTGGCGCGGGAGGCCGAGCGAGAAGTTTTTCTCGACCGGGGCGGTGGCGTGCACATGGCGCGTGGGCAGGCGCAAGCGGCGCACCCGCGCGAGCGCGAAGATGCTCAGGCCGAACAGACCCGCCGCGACCAGCAAAATATTCTCGGGGGCGATGACCAGCGCCAACAGGCCGATGAGCAGGTTGCCAATGGTCGCGCCGAACAACCCGCCACCGAGCAGAACGGCGAACAGGCGCTTGCCCTGCCGCACGTCGAAGACATCACTGCACAGCACCCAGAAGGTGAGCGGGGCGAGGCCGTAGAAAATGCGTTGGGCCAGCCACAAAACCGGGTACACGCTCTGCCAGCCCTCGCCGATGAGAACGCGGGCGAGCAGAATGCCCGCGATCAGCACTCCGTTGAGCGCGTAGAGCAACCGGTAACGCCCGATGCGATCCAGCACGCTCCCATAAAAGGCGAGGAGCGTAACCATAATGAAGGGTTCGAGTGAGTAGAGCTTGGGGAGTTCGTCCACCCCCACCCGGCGGAAGAAGAGAATTTCGGCCACACTGCCGGTCATCTCCAGCCCGGCCAACATGGCAAAGAAGACCAGGCCGAGGAAGAAGACCGGTTTGAGTTCTTCGGGTTGGATGCGGAGTAAATCTTGGGTCAGACGACGAAGCAAACGCATACGAGCGCCATTGTAACGCAAGCGGCACACCGGGGATGGGGGCGAATTGCATTACGGCCACTGGCCACATCTCCCGCACGTTCGTGCGCACGCCCTGACCTCCACGCGCCTCCCGAACATCCCCCTCGACTTAGCACGCTCCCGGAAGTAAAAAATAGACAACCACACGGGCAGACCAGTGCAAGTACCTGTCTGCCCCCACCTCGGAGGCAACCATGACCACCTACCCCCTAACTCCCTCAACCCAGCCGCCCCCCGCCACACTACCGCTACCGCGCCTGAACCTGACCCCACGCGACCGCGCGCCCATCGCGGTTAGCCTGGCCCTACTCTTTGCCAGCACCGCAAGCATAGCCCTCTACGCCTTGCGTGTCAGCGCCACCGGCCATTTCACCTTTTTCTTCATGAATTGGAACCTCATTCTCGCGTGGATTCCCTTCCTCTGCGCGCTCATTGCCTACGCTTTATATCCAGACCGCTCGCTCAGCACCCGGGGCGCCATGCTCTTCTTTGGCGGGGTGTGGTTCCTCTTTTACCCCAACGCGCCTTACATCCTCACCGACCTCATGCACCTCTACGATAGCGGGGCCATCATCTTCTGGCTCGATCTATCCATGCTATTAAGTTACGCCTTCACCGGTCTGCTCCTGGGGTATGTCTCACTCTACCTCATGCAAACCCTCATCGCCCAATCCTTCGGCGCGGTGGCGGGCTGGGCCTTTGTGGTGCTGATCCACAGCCTGAGCAGTTTCGGCATTTACCTCGGGCGCGTTCTGCGCTGGAACAGTTGGGATATCCTCGCCAACCCGCTCAGCCTCGCCGCCGACATCCTCGACCGCTTCATCAACCCGCTCGCCCACCCGCGCACCTGGGGCGTCTCGGTCTTCTTCACGGTGCTGTGTCTCTCCACCTATCTGGTGCTGGTCGCCTTCACCCAACTCGGCCAGGCCTCCAAAACCACCCGGTAAGGGAAAATTTCAAGCCAACCCTCCCAACCCGCACTTTCGTGCGCCCCGCCGTCTCCCCGATGGGGCACACTTTTTTTAGCCCTGGCGCACGAACGCCCGTCTCGACTCGGCACCCCGCGCGCCCTACATTGATGGCATAGCGCGTTACTCACCGCGCCGCAGAGAATGCCATGAACCGTTCTCCGAAACTTACTCTTTTAGGACAAGTCCTTCGACTTGCTCAGGACAAGCCTAAAGGATGTTCGGTTCCTGCTTCAGCGAGAACTGCCGGAA
>CAYUFY010000135.1:0-12346 GCA_964443795.1 uncultured Anaerolineales bacterium
ATTCTGTTTGCCGCCAGCGCGCATGTCATCACCGACGTTCACCCGGCGCTGGCCCTGATTTTGGGCTTGTTCGCGGCCGGGACGGTGCACGCCGCCAAGAGCGTGGTCCTGCGCCCGGCGGTCACCGCCACCACTGGCGGGATCGGGAACCCCGTGGTGAGCATTATCGAAGATGTGGTGGCGTTGGGCATTTCCCTTGTGGCAGTGGTAGTGCCGGTGTTCATCACCGCCGCTGTGGTTATAATAACGGCCTTGGTGGTGTGGCTGTTATGGCGTAACCGCAACCGAGGCCGCCCAGCGCCAGCCTGAAATTAATCTATGCCAGTGACGTGGCGGGGCAGATCACCCCGCCGGACATTTTTCATTTCATAGGAGACCCGTTATGAACGATTCGTTTTCCCCCCCGCCGCCAGCCGCCCCCCCGTCTGGTTCGAATAACTCGCAACGGATGGTCATTATTATTGCGATTGTTGTCGGGGTCTTATTGTGTTGTTGTTGTGTCGCCGTGGTTGGCGGTTATTTGGCCTGGCAGTGTGGCGATGCGTTGTTTGGCATTTACGCCCCGGAGTGCCCAGTTCCATTTGGTAGCTTGTTGCGCCTCATGTTCTAACCCGATCTGGGTGCGCGCGGTTAAAACAGGCCGCCCGGTTTCTCTGTGAAACCGGGCGGCTTTGTTTATTCATCACCGGCGAGTTCGGTCAACCGCGCCGGGTCGAGGCTGAAGGTGATCGTCTCGCCCACATGGGGCAAGGCTTGCGGCGGGAAATCAAAAGCCAACGGTGGGCCAGAGGCGGGTTGAACCAGCAACCGCGTGTGCGCCCCGCGAAATGAGTGTTCGAGGATGGTGGCGCGCAGGGGGTTGATTTCTCCGGTGAGGCGCGCGCAATCGGGGCGCAGGAGTAGAAGCTGACCCGAGGCTGGGCGGGCGGCGGATGCGGGTGAAATGGAAAAGCGCCCGAGCGGCGTGGTGAAACTCCCATTGGCTTCATGGGTGGCAGACAACAGGTTGGTGAGGCCGAGGAACCGCGCTATAAACGCCGAGGCCGGGGCGTTATACACCTCTGCGGGCGAGCCAATTTGGACGATGCGCCCGGCGTTCATCACGATCACCCGATCGGCGAGGGCAAACGCTTCTTGCTGATCGTGGGTGACGTAGATGGCCGTTCGGGTCTGACCGCTGAAGGCTTGCAACAATTTCCGCAGTTGGTCCAATAGCTCATCGCGCAGAGTCCGGTCGAGGGCGCCCAATGGCTCATCGAACATGAGCAGGCGCGGGCGCGGGGCCAACGCGCGGGCCAGCGCCACCCGTTGGGCCTCGCCGCCCGAGAGGGTGTTCACATCCCGCCGTTCAAAGCCGCTTAAGTTCACCTGCGCCAGCGCCGCGCGCACGCCCGTTTCAATCTCCGCGCGCGGGCGGTTTTGCATTTGTAAGCCAAAGGCGACGTTGTCAAAGACATTTTTATGCGGGAAGAGCGCGTAGTCCTGGAACATCAGCCCGAAGTTGCGGCGGTGGGCGGGGACGCCTGCCAGGTCGGTGCCATCCCAGAGCACCGCGCCGGTCTCGGGGGTTTCAAGTCCAGCGATCAGCGCGAGGAGCGTGGATTTGCCACAACCGCTCGGCCCCAGCAGGCTGACCACTTCGCCGATCGGCACGGTGAATGAAATATCTTGCAGTCCGCCCGCGCCAGGGCCGAAGGATTTGGAGAGAGAGCGGAGTTCGAGCATTAAAAGTGACAGGTGAGGTGTGACGGGTGACAAGACCGGTAAGTCACCCGTCACCTACCCTTGCGCCTGTCACCCGTTACGCCGGGATAAAGAAAAAGGCCACGCCTAAAATGATATAGACCGAAACAAGTTGCGCGCCTTCCAACCAGTTTGTCTCGCCATCCGAGGAGACTAAGGCGGCGATGACAACCGCGCCGATCAAGGCGATGAGTTCGAATTGGTTGAAGACCAAGTTTAGATACTCGCCATTCTTGGGGCCGACGAACAAACTGACAAACACCAACACGGGGGCCACGAACAGCGCGATTTGCAAGCTGGAGCCAAGGGCGATTTCGAGACTCAGTTCCATTTGGTTTTTCATGGCGACTTCCACTGCCACCAGGTGTTCGGCCACATTGCCGATGATGGGGATGAGGATGATGCCCAGAAAGAACTCACTTAGCCCCAGCACCGCCGTTACGGCTTCGACCTCATGCACCAGAATTTCGCTGGCCCATACCACCGCGCCAGTGGCCACGGCCAGCACCACCCCCGCCACGCGCGGCGACCAGTGCGGGGCGGCGGCTTCGTTGGTGTGGGTGAGCGGGCTTTGGTTGTCCTGCACGCGCAGGCTGTAATATAGGCCGAGGCCATATAAGATGATCATGATCACGGCCACGCCGAGGCTGATGTTTTCCATGGTTGTGGCGGCAAGTAATTCGCCTTCGAGCGTGTGGTTGAACAGTGAGGGGACGCTGAGGGCGAGGATGGCCATGACCAGCATGGTGGCATTGTTGGCGGCATGTTCGCGGTTGAACCGTTGCCGCCCGTTTTTTAGCCCGCCTAGCAACAAGCTGGCTCCCATGACGAGGAGCAGGTTGCCGAGGATGGAACCAGTGATGGAAGCCTTCACCAAATCCAGCAACCCGGCGTTGATGGCGACGATGGTGATGATGAGTTCGGCGGCATTGCCGAGGGTAGCATTGAGCAGGCCGCCGATCTTGGGGCCAGTGACCACCGCCAGGGCCTCGGTGGCCTCGCCAATGAGTTCGGCCAGGGGAATGAGCGTCGCGCAGGCCAACCCAAAGATCAATAACGGCGCCCAGTGTAATTGACTCCCGGCAATGGCGAGCGGAAAGCCTAGCAATAAATAGTGAATGGGTTTGACGGATACACGCAGGTTCTGGAGGGTGAAGCCGAGCGCTGGGGGTTTAGCCGGGGGGGATTTCTTCGACATGCTTAGTCTCCGATGATGAGAAATTTTTATGCGTTACTGTGCGTCACGCGATAGGGAGTATAGATGTTTACCCGGTCAATCGTCAAATGGATAAGTGGCAAAGCTGAAATGCCGGGGCCGAAAGGTTTGATTTTTGTATGCCCTGGTGTACAATCCTGCCTCGATGTCCACCGAGGCGCTACTCAACAAACGCTATAAATTGCTCAACCCCATTGGGGCGGGGGGCATGGCTGTGGTGTACAAGGCGCAAGACTTGTCACTGGGCCGTTTGGTGGCGGTCAAAATTTTGCGAGAGAATCTCACTAGCGACCCAGAGTTTCTAACGCGCTTTCAGCAGGAAGCCCGCTCCGCCGCCAATCTCCAGCACCCGAATATCGTCACCGTCCACGACTTTGGCAAGGATGGTGGGCGGTATTACATCGTCATGGAGTATATCGAGGGCAAAGACCTGAAGACGGTCATCAAGGAAACCGGTCATTTTCCGGTGAGCCGCGCGCTCGATATTTTCGTGCAACTCTGCGCGGGCATCGGGTACGCCCACCGGGCCGGGTTGGTGCACTGCGATGTCAAACCGCAGAACATCCTGCTCACGCCCGATGGGCGCGTCAAAGTGGCCGATTTTGGCATTGCCCGCGCTCTGGCGAATATCCGCCCGGGCGAGACAACCGATGTGGTGTGGGGCAGTCCGCAATACTACTCGCCCGAACAGGCCGCCGGGGAAGTTCCTACCCCCGCCTCAGATGTGTACTCCATTGGCGTGGTGATGTACGAGATGCTGGCCGGGCGCCTGCCGTTTGTGGCGAGCACCCAACAGGCGTTGGCCATGATGCACCTCCGCGAGGAGCCTCCCAGCCTGTCCATGTTCAGCCCCGGCATCCCCGAGAAACTTGAACTCATCGTTCATAAAGTGTTGGCCAAGGAACCAGCGGCGCGGTATCGTACCGCCGACCAATTGGGGCGGATTTTGATTTCCTACCGGCAACAGGGCGAGGACATGACGAACGCGCAGATGGCTTCGGGGACGACTCCGCCCGGCGGGCAACCCCGCGCGGCCCCGCGCCCGGTTCAGCAGGTGGTGCCCGATGCCCCCACGGTCTACCGTCCCGCGCGGCAATCGGCGGCGGCCCCGGCCTCTTCGAATATGCCGCAAAGCGGCGATGAGCTACCCCAGGATGAAGGTTTGGACTGGGTGGCTGTGGGCTTGGGTTTTCTGGCTTTCCTTTTTGTCGCTGGCCTCATCCCCTTGTGGGGTTGGGTGTACTTTACCTACACCCGCTAAACCAACCCCGGGGGTTTCCCAAGTGCGCATCGGGGCGTTTTTTCACGTTTGTCCCTCATCTGCCCCTAATTTACCCCTAGACTTTTGGCTTGGTACATTTATATTCACTTACCAAAGCAGAGTGGTATAATCGTTCTAATCATCCGTGTTTTAAGTGGTTTGGGAGGTTCCTGTGAATTCTGCCCGCATCCGTAGTATCTTTGTGTATGTCCTGATCGTTGTCGCCATTGTGGTGTTGCTGTTTCAATTCCGCCAAAGTTCGACGCAGGTGGAACAACTCTCGTTAACCCAACTGGCCTCGGCCGTGATGAATGGGGAAGTGCAGAAGATTGTCATTGACGACAACACCCTGCGCGTGACGTATACCAACGGCCAAGAAGCTGAAAGCCGTAAAGAGCCGACCAAAACCGGCCCCGAGCAATTGCTCAATCTCAACGTCCCGGTTGAAAAAATTCAGAGTGTGCAGTGGGAAGTCAAACGCCCCTCTGATTTAGGCGGCATCCTCACCTTCCTGGGCTATATGCTCCCGGCGGTACTCGTGATTGGCGTGATCTACTTCATGCTCCGCCAGGCCCAGGGCACCAATAACCAGGCGCTCTCCTTTGGCAAAAGCCGCGCGCGCATGTTCACGGGCGACCAGCCCACTGTCACCTTCGATGACGTGGCAGGGGTGGATGAAGCCAAAGAAGAACTCAAGGAAGTCGTCGAGTTTCTCAAAGAGCCGGATAAGTTTATTTCGTTGGGGGCGCGTATCCCCAAAGGGGTATTGCTGGTTGGCTCGCCGGGCACCGGCAAAACGCTCCTCGCCAAGGCCGTCTCCGGGGAAGCGGGCGTCCCGTTCTTCTCCATCTCTGGCTCAGAATTTGTCGAAATGTTCGTGGGCGTGGGCGCGAGCCGCGTCCGCGATCTCTTTGACCAGGCCAAGCGCCACTCGCCCTGCATTATCTTTGTGGATGAAATTGACGCCGTGGGCCGTCACCGCGGCGCGGGTTTGGGCGGCTCGCACGATGAGCGCGAGCAAACCCTCAACCAGATTCTGGTCGAGATGGATGGTTTCGACACCGATACCAACATCATTGTTGTCGCCGCGACCAACCGGCCCGATATTCTTGACCCCGCTCTCATGCGCCCCGGTCGCTTTGACCGCCGGGTGATTCTGGACCGCCCGGATGTGAAAGGCCGCGAGGCCATTCTCAAAGTCCACATGCGCGGCAAGCCGGTGGCCCCTGAGGTGGATGTCACCTCGCTGGCCAAGGGCACGCCCGGTTTTGTGGGCGCCGATTTGGAAAACCTGGTGAATGAGGCCGCCATTCTCGCCGCCCGGCGCAACAAGAAAGCGGTGGGCATGCTCGAACTGGAGAACAGCATCGAGCGCGTCATGCTTGGCCCCGAGCGCAAGAGCCGCATCATGACGCCCCGTGAAAAAGAAGTGGTGGCTTACCATGAAGCCGGCCATGCCATTGTGGCGCACGGCTTGCCCGAACATGACCCGGTGCGCAAAGTCAGCATCATCCCGCGCGGGGTGGCGGGCGGCGTGACCTGGTATTTGCCGGATGAAGATAACAATCTCATGACGCGCCGCAAACTCAAGACCATGTTGGCTTCGGCTTTGGGCGGGCGCGCCGCCGAAGAAATTGTCTTTGGTGAAATTACCACCGGCGCGAGTAGCGACCTCGCCCACATCACCGACATTGCCCGCACCATGGTTACCCGTTGGGGCATGAGCGAAGCGCTCGGCCCGATGACTTTTGGCAAGAAGGAAGAACTGGTCTTCTTGGGCAAAGAGCTTGGCGAACAGCGCGATTATTCGGACTCCGTGGCGCAGGAGATTGATGTTGAGGTGCGTAAGTTGGTTCAAGAAGCGCATGAGACGGCTTTGCATATCTTGCGCGAATACCGCGACAAGTTGGATATGGTCGCCAAAAAGTTGATTGAAATCGAAACCATTGACTCGGCCGAGTTCGAACTGCTCTTCCCCTCCCCTAGTGGACGCGGTGCCAAGGCGGCTTCTGCCGTCCCCCTGCCGATGTCCCCGCCCCTGCCAACCGCCGCCTAAAGTGACCTGTCTAAAATCAAAAAAGCCCCGGCCCCCGTCGGGGCTTTTTTGATGGGGTGGTTTACCCGCTTGCCTTTCAGCCTCATCTGTTGATAATTCTCCCCATGAATCCAGCGTTGCTTTTGCATGTGGCCCAAGCCCTTGGTCTGGGTTTGGGGGTGGCGGGCTTGCTCTGGCTCTTGCGGGGGTTTAAGCCGGTGCGCCGGGTGGAGGCCTCGCTTCTGCTCACCGCCATCATCGGCGGCATCTATCTCATCGTCAATGATTCGGGCTGGCCCGCCGAATTAATCCTCAAGCAGTTTCTTGTCGCCGCCATGGTGATGCTCGCGGGCAACGCTGGGGTTCAGCTGTTCGACGTTTTTCTGTGGGATTACATCCTCGGCCAGCGGCGGCATGTGGCGGTGCCGCGCCTGATCGTGGATGTGTTCAACTTTGTGGCGCTGGCGCTGGTGGCGTTGGGGGTCCTCAACCGCGTCTTTGGCGTGGAGTTGAGCGCCTTCCTGGTCACCTCCACTGTCCTCTCGGCCGTCATCGGTTTGGCCTTGCAGGATATGCTCAGTAGCATCATCGCCGGATTGGCCCTGCAACTCGAACGCCCGCTGGGGGTGGGCGATTGGGTGCGGCTCGGTCAGCAGGAAGGCGTGGTGACTCAGATGAACTGGCGCAGTGTCACGCTCCGCACCCGTGATAACCAGCATTATTTTCTGCCCAACGCCACCGTCGCCAAACAGGAAATCATCAACTTCTCCCGGCCCTCGCCTTTACAACGCTTGCGGGTGACGGTGGGCCTGGCTTACCGTCATCCTCCCGGGCAGGTGAAGGAGGTGCTTATCCGCACGGCCCTGGACATCACCGGGGTGCAGACCACGCCCGCCCCCCAAGTTTTTGTCATCAGCTATGGCGATTTCGCCATTCAATACGAGCTACTGTTTTGGATCGTTAATTACCTGCAAGCTGAAACCATCCGCGACGCGGTCATGACGCGGCTGTGGTATGAGCTCCGCCGCGCGCAACTCACCATCCCCTTCCCCATCCGCGACGTGAATGTGCGCACCGTGCCGGAAGATTATGAAGCCCGCGCCGAGGAACAACAACGGCATGAGATGCTCGCGGTCCTGCGCCATGTGCCTTTATTTGCGCCCTTGAACGATGCCCAGATTGAACAACTGGTGCGGGGCGCGGTGCTACAGCGCTACACGGCGGGCGAAGCCCTGGTGCGTCAAGGTGACGAAGGCGACTCGCTCTTTGTGATTAAGTCGGGCCAGGTGCGGGTGGACTTGAATATGGAGAACGGCCCAGCCATCACGGTGGCCCACCGTGGCCCAGATGAGTTTTTTGGCGAAGCCAGTCTGCTCACCGGTGAGCCGCGCTCAGCCTCGGTGATTGCCACAACCGAGACCGAAGTGGTGGAAGTGGACAAACCCGACCTCGCGGCCATCATCGCCCAGGATGCGAGCGTATTGGAGGCCCTGACCACCGCGTTGGAAACGCGGATGCGGGAAGCGTCGGATGACCGGGCCACTGCCACCGGCCCCCTTAAAGACAAAGGCGTTTCCCAACATGCGGCCCTCCTCGGGCGCATCCGGCGTTTCTTTGGCATTAAAGCCTGATTCATTGACAGCCCACCGTGGCCCGGCTAGAATGAATTCACAATTTATATCGGGAGTTCGGTGAAACCGGACTGAGAGGGTCACTGCCTCAGCTACGTGACCGACCGACTGAACCTGACGGGTAATGCCGGCGGAGGGAAACTATGTTCCACACATCGCGCCCTCACCCGAGGGCGTTTTCATTGCATTCCCTCCCCCATTTTGGTTTCCAAAATGGGGGAGGGCCGGGGAGGGGGTTTTGACCCGCGCCATCATCTTCGCTAACGGCGACGCGGGGGGCCATGTTCCCGTGCGGGCCGTCATCCGGCCCAGCGATTTGCTCATCGCCGCCGATGGGGGCGCGCACCACGCGCTGGCCCTCGGCCTCACGCCGCACCTCGTCATCGGCGACCTCGACTCATTATCCCTGGTTGACCGCGCGCAACTCGAACGCGCCGGGGCCCGCTTCGAAATCCATCCGGCGCACAAGAATGAGACCGATCTCGAACTGGCCGTGCGCGCCGCCCAACGGGACGGTGCTGACGAGATCGTGATTCTCGCGGCGCTGGGTGGACGCTGGGACCAAACCTTCGCCAATGCGCTCCTGCTGGCCCACCCTGATTTTGCCACCCTCGATGTGCGCCTCGTGGACGGCGCCTCCACCCTGTGGGTCACGCGCACCCGAAGCGTGGTGCGCGGCGCCATCGGTGATACCGTGTCCCTGCTCCCGCTCGCGGGCGAGGCCGCAGGCGTGACCCTCACCGGCTTCGAATATCCCCTCACCGACGCCACCCTTCACTTTGCCGAAACGCGCGGGGTGAGTAACACGCTGGTTGTTGAAGAAGCAACCATCACCCTACAGCGGGGCATACTCCTTGTCATTCATACGCGCTCAAAAAACGAAAAGTAAAAAATGAGAGAGACCACCTCCCCCCGTTTACTTTTCACTTATCACTTTTCATGCCCTACCCTCATCGCCATGTATTCTAAACACCTCACTCTAACTCTCACTCTAACTCTCCTCGCCGCCTGCGCTCAAGCCACGCCTCCCGCGCCAACCCCCACCGCCTCCGGCCCGCACACCCTCACCGTGATGACCCATGACTCTTTTGCCATCTCCGCGTCCGTGGTGGCCGCTTTCGAGCAGACGCACAATGCCAAACTCGTCTTCCTCAAATCCGGCGATGCGGGCGCGGCGCTCAACAAAGCCATCCTCAGCCAGGCGGCCCCGCTGGCGGATGTGTTCTACGGCGTGGACAACACCTTTCTCTCGCGCGCGCTCGCCTCCGGCATTTTTGAACCTTACGCCGCGCCCGCTCTCGCAGCTATCCCCGCCGAACTCAAACTCGACCCGACCAACGGCGCGCTTCCGGTGGATTACGGCGATGTCTGCCTCAACTACGACAAAACCTACTTCGCTGAAAAAAATCTCGCGCCGCCGCAAACACTGGATGATTTAACGAAGCCTGAATATAAAAGCCTCGTGGTCGTCGAGAACCCGGCCACCTCCTCTACCGGCCTCGCTTTTCTGTTTGCTACCATCAGTCACTTTGGCCCGGATCAATATCTGGAATTCTGGGAACAACTGGTCGCCAATGACGTGAAAGTGGTGGATGGCTGGGAGACCGCTTACTACACCGAATTCTCCGGCTCCAGTGGGCGCGGCCCCCGTCCACTCGTCGTCTCCTACGCCTCCAGCCCGCCCGCCGAAGTCATCTTCGCCGCCGACCCCAAACCGGCCGAGGCCCCGACCGCCAGCGTGGTCGGCCCGGGCGCGTGCTTCCGGCAGATCGAATTTGTTGGCATCCTCGCCGGGACTAAAAATCGCGCGCTCGCCGAGCAGTGGGTGGACTTCATGCTCAGCCCGCAGTTTCAAGCCGACCTGCCCCTGCAAATGTTTGTCTTCCCGGCCCTCCCCGGCGTGCCCCTGCCCGATGAGTTTGTGAAGTGGGCGCAAACCCCGGCCCAGCCCGCCACCCTCGCCCCTGCCGACATCGCCGCCCACCGTGACGCGTGGATCCAGGCGTGGACGGAAGTTGTTTTGAGATGATGCGCCTGTGGGGAAAAAACGTCGCGCGGGTTGCGTATGACCTATTCCGCCATCCGCACTTCTTCCTCCTTCTTCCGCCTTCCTTCTTCCTCGCCCTCTTCTACTTCTACCCCCTCGCCTCCATCCTTAAACTCGGCCTCGCCCCCCACGGCCAGCTTGACCTCGCGCCGTTTTTTACGCTCTTAGCCGACCCCTATTTTCAGCGTGTCCTCGGTTTCACGTTCTGGCAGGCGTTGCTCTCCACCCTGCTCACACTCCTCGTCGGCTTGCCCGGCGCTTATCTGGTGGCGCACTATGATTTTCGCGGCAAGGGCCTATTGCGCGCGCTCGCGGGCGTGCCGTTTGTCATGCCCACCCTCGTCGTCGCCGCCGCGTTTAACGCGCTCCTCGGCCCGCGTGGCTGGATCAATCTCGGCCTCGTGGCGTTATTCCAGCTCTCTGCCCCGCCGCTCGATCTCTCCAACTCACTCGCCGCGATTCTCCTCGCGCACATTTTTTACAACACCACGATTGTCCTCAGATTGGTCGGCGACTATTGGGCGCACCTCGACCCGCGCCTCGTGGGGGCCGCCCGCGTCCTCGGCGCCAACCGCGCCCGCGCGTTTGTGGCCGTCACCCTGCCACTGCTCGCGCCCGCGCTCCTCGCCGCCGCCCTCCTGGTCTTTATCTTTGATTTCTCCAGCTTTGGCGTTATCCTCGTTCTCGGCGGCCCACGCTTCGCCACCCTCGAAACCGAAATTTATCGGCAGACCATCAACCTCTTCAATCTGCCGGTCGCCGCCGCGCTCTCGCTTGTGCAATTGTTGTGTACCTTCGCGCTGACGTTTGTCTATGCGCGACTCTCGGCTCGCGTCACCGCGCCGCTCAACCTGCGCCCCCAAGCCCTGACTCAAAAACCGCTCCGTCATTGGCGCGCGCGCCTGGTTGCTTTCGTTATTGTGGGTGTCCTGGTCATGCTCCTCCTCGCGCCCCTCGCCGCGCTGGTTCTGCGCTCGGTCACGCGCCTCGAAGCCGCGCGCGGGGAACGCGCCCCCGCCCCGGTCAGCCTCACCCTCGATTTTTACCGCGAACTCTTCATCAATCGCCGCGACTCCATTTTTTATGTCCCGCCGGTCACGGCCATTCGCAATTCGCTCGCGGTGGCCGCGACCACCGCGCTCTTCGCGCTGGCGCTGGGTTTGCCCACGGCCTTCGCGCTCACCCGCGCCGATTCTCCACGCGTGGCGCGCTGGCTCGATACCCTGCTCATGTTGCCGCTCGGCACTTCGGCAGTGACGCTCGGCTTTGGTTTTCTCCTCGCGTTTAGCCAACCCCCGCTCCTGTGGCGCGCCTCGCCGGGGTTGCTCCCCCTCGCGCACACGCTGGTCGCCTTCCCGTTTGTCACCCGGAGTCTGGTGCCAGCCTTGCGCAGTATTCGCCCCCAACTCAAACGCGCGGCGGCGACCCTCGGCGCAAATCCCCTCCGCGCCTTTCTCGAAATTGATCTGCCGCTTATCGGGCGCGCGGTGATTGTGGGCGGCGCGTTTGCCTTTGCCATTTCGCTGGGCGAGTTCGGCGCGACGGCCCTCGTCGCCCGCCCGGACTTCCCCACGGTCTCGGTCGCCATTTATTCCTTCCTCGCCCAACCCGGCGGGCTCAACTACGGCCAGGCGCTGGCTCTCAGCACGCTCCTCATGTTGCTCTGCGGCGGCGGAATATTGTTGATTGAAGCGTTGCGGGTGGGAGAGTTCTAAAGCGAAGAAGGGTGGATTACCCCGCTCAATTTCTTTCTCCTTGCCTCAGTGCTAAAATCCGACGCGTGTTAACCACCAACCCCTTCTTCCATCGCGGCCCCGTCCGCGAGGCCGCGTACTTCTTCGGGCGCGCGGCGGAAATCAAATTCATCGCCGACTTGTTGCGGCAGGGGCAAAGTGTGGCCGTCAATGGTCAGCGGCGCATTGGCAAAACTTCGCTCCTCTTTCATCTGGCACGCGCGACTGAGCCGGGCGTGCAATGGGTTTACCTCGACGGTGGCGCACTGGATGGCCTGGACGAAGACTGGTTTTATGGCGCGATTGACCGCGCCCTCGGCGGGGATGCCGATGCCGTGCCGTATGCCCGCTTTGTCGAGCGGCTTCGGGGCTTGGCGGCGGCGCAAACCCGCCTCGTCCTCGCCCTCGACGAATTTGAACTCATCGCCCGCAATCCGCGCTTTGGCCCAACGCTCTTCAACCACCTGCGCGGCCTCGCGGCGCAGTACCCCCTGCAATTTATCACCGCGTCCAAAGACCCGCTCCTCCAACTCACCTTCGCCCACCGCGACACGCTCAGTTCGCCGTTCTTCAACATCTTCGCGCCGCTCACCCTCGGGCTCTTCTCCCAGGACGAAAGTTACCAATTACTTGTAAGGGCTCAAGACATCGTGAACATTTTTAAACACACTTGTTATCTC
>CAYUFY010000136.1:0-12299 GCA_964443795.1 uncultured Anaerolineales bacterium
GGTTGAGCGGATGGAAAAATTTTTGAAGAAATATGTGCTGGCGCTACAGTAAACAGTAAGAACTTATCGCTAAATTTCTGAAAAACCTGTCAGGTCTTTAAGACCTGACAGGTTTTTGAAGCCTTACTTTTCACTTTTCATCTCCATGCCCCTCCTCCCCACCGCTCTTGCTCGGACCCAGCCCCGCGCGTTTGTCCCGGCCCAGCTCGATGCGGGTGAGTGGCCGCAACTGGCCCCGCTCTTTGATGAACTGGCCGCGCGCCCGCTCAATACTTTGCCCGCCCTCGAGCGCTGGCTCGCCGACCAGTCGGAACTGACGGAAGTCATCGCGCAGGCTGGCGCGACGCGCTATATCGAGATGACCTGCCACACCGACGATGCCGAACTAGAACGGGCCTACATTCGTTTTATCGAGAACGTTGAACCCCAATCCAAGGAAGCCTTCAATCGCCTGGATCAGCATTATCTGGCCTCCCCCGTGCGCTCCGCCTTGCCCCGCGAACACTATCTGGTCTGGGATCGCATCGTTGAAAACCGCGTAACCATGTTTCGCGATGCCAATGTGCCGCTCCAAACCGAAGACGCCAAACTGAGCCAGCTATACCAAAAAACCATCGGGGCCATGACCGTGACCTTCCGGGGCGAGGAACGCACCCTCCCGCAAATGAGTCGCTACCTGTTTCAGACTGACCGCGCCGTGCGGCAACAAGCGTGGGAATTGACCATGGCCCGGCGTCTGCAAGACCGCGCGGCGCTAAACGATATTTTTGACGCAATGCAAACCCTCCGCGCGCGGGTCGCCGCCAACGCCAACTTCCCCGATTTCCGCGCCTATGCGTTCCGCGCCCGGGAGCGGTTTGACTATACCCCCGACGATTGTCTGCAATTCCACGCGGCGGTGGAGCAACACTTTGTCCCGCTCCTGCGCGAACTGCACGAGCGCCGCCGCCGGGAACTCGGCCTGGAGGTGTTGCGCCCCTGGGACTTAAACGTGGACCCGCAGAATCGCCCGCCGCTTAAACCCTTCACGCAAACTGGCGAGTTGATTGAAGGGTGCGGCACCGTCTTCCAGAAAATTGACCCCCAACTGGGCGCGCAATTCGGGCGCATGGTGGCGCTCAACTTGTTGGACCTCGACAGCCGCAAAGGCAAGGCGCCCGGCGCGTATCAGCAAGACCTCGCGGAGAGCCGCGTCCCCTTCATCTTCATGAACGCCGTCGGCTTGGAAAATGACATGCGCACGCTCCTCCACGAGGGCGGGCACGCGTTCAATACCCTGGCGGCCGCGGAACAACCCTTCCTCGCCTATCGCCAACCGCCCCTCGAGTTTGCCGAAGTGGCCTCCATGAGCATGGAACTGCTCGGGGGCGAGTTCCTCGACGCGTTCTATGAACCCGCCGAGGCCGCCCGCTCCAAGCGCGAACATCTCGAAAGCATCGCCGCTTTCTTTCCGTGGTGCGCCACGATAGATGCGTTTCAACACTGGCGATATACCCACCCCCGCCACACCCGCGCCGAGCGCGAGGCCTATTGGCTGGAACTGCGCCAGCGCTTCGGGGGGGTGGATAGTTGGGCCGGTTACGAAGAGGCCCGCCGCGCGGAGTGGCACCGGCAACTGCACTTGTTTGAAGCACCGTTCTATTACATCGAATATGGCATCGCGCAACTCGGCGCGCTCGGGGTGTGGGCCAATTCCAAGCGCGACTGGCCCGGCGCGGTGGCCGCGTATCAGCGCGCGCTGGCCCTCGGCGGGGCGCGCCCCTTGCCCGAACTGTTTGCCACGGCTGGGTTGCGCTTCGACTTCGGGTCGGAGACCGTGGCCGGGGTGGTGCAAACCCTGCGGGCCGAACTCGACCTTTGAGCCGATGGCGGAGATCGTTGTTCAGGCGCTGGATCAGACGAACCGGCCCGATCTTGACCACTGTGATGGGGCGTTTGTGGTCGAAGCGGCTTTAGTAATCGCGGCTGAACAGAACACCATCACTTACACGCTTGCGCCGACGCCGCCTTACACCAAGCGTTATCCGGTGGAGGCGGTGGACTACACCGCTTATCTCAATAATCCTGATAAAGCTATTTTTCTGGCTTACCTCGCGGGGCAGGTGGCGGGCCAACTGCGGTTGGTCCGGTACTGGAACCATTACGGTTACATTGAAGACTTGGTGGTGGATCGCAACTTTAGACGCCGGGGGGTGGGGCGCGCGCTGATCGCACAGGCCCAACGGTGGACCCGCGCGAAACACCTGCCGGGGCTTATGCTGGAAACGCAGACCAACAACGTCGGCGCTTGCCAGTTGTATGCGGCCTGCGGCTTTGAACTGGGCGGGTTTGACCGCCGTCTGTATCAGGGCTTAACCCCCAACACCACTGAGATCGCCTTATATTGGTATTGGTTTTGCAAATAGGAGCGACGCATGCGGATTGTCATCTTTGGCACGGGCGGGGTGGGCGGCTATTTTGGCGGGCGGCTGGCGCAGGCAGGTGAAGATGTCATCTTCATCGCGCGCGGCGCGCATCTGCAGGCCATCCGGGAACAGGGCTTGCGCGTGGAAAGCGCGCAAGGCGATTTTGTCATTCACCCCGCCAAAGCGACGGCTGACCCCGCTCAGGCCGGGCGCGCTGATTGCATTTTGATGGCCACCAAAGCCTGGCAAGTGCCCGAGGCGGCGGAAGCCATCCGGCCGCTGATTGGCCCGGAGACGTTTGTGGTGCCTCTGCAAAATGGGATTGATGCCCCCGGGCAACTGGTCGCCGCCCTCGGGGCCAACCGCGTCCTGGGCGGACTCTGCCGTTTGAGCAGTTTTCTGATTGAGCCGGGCCTCATCCGCCAGATGGGCACGCCGCCATCTATTACTTTTAGCGAATTGGATAATACCCTCAGCCCACGCGTCGAAAAACTCAAAGCCATTTTTGAACGTTGCCAGGGGGTAGTCGCCGATATTCCCGCCGATATTCAGACAGCCTTGTGGGCCAAGTTTTTGTTCATTGTCGCCATCAGCGGCGTGGGCGCGGTCACGCGCGTCCCGGCGGGCGTGTTCCGTTCCCTCCCCGAGCCGCGCCACCTGCTCGAACAGGCGCTGGCGGAAACGCACGCGGTCGCGCTCGCCCGGGGAGTGGCTTTGCCGGAAGATATTCTCGCCACCACTTTGGCGCGCATTGACACGCTCGCGCCCACGACGCTGGCTTCCATGCATCGCGACCTGATGGATCGCCGCCCCTCCGAACTCGAGGCGCAAACTGGCGCGGTGGTGCGCGTGGGGCGTGAACTGGGCGTGCCGACCCCGGTGAACGCGTTTATTTACGCGGCGCTGTTGCCCCAGGAAAAAGTGGCGCGCAAGGAAATTAAACTTCCCTAACTCATTTCCTCGGCCAGCAGAACAATTCTTCCTCGGTGCTCATCGCCGCCTCAATCGCCAAGTGCGCGTCGAACAACCCGCGCCGAATCAATTCCCCCAGCAATTCCGTGCCGCCCTCGGCCTCCGTCGGAATCAAATAGCTTTCTGGCCGCCCACGCACAAATACATATAACTCATCGGGGTCGAGAAAATCGCCGGTCTTCAGGCACACGCGTTCCACGTCGGCAAAGGCAAACGCGTCGGCCCAGGCCTCCCCGCCCGGGGGGCGCACATCTCGGTGGGCATGGGTGTTGTCAAAGGTCACGGTGTACCAATCGCTGAGATTCATGCCCATAGTCTATGCCTGCTCCCGGTCATCGTCAAATTTATTTTTCATCGGCTGAATCCGTTCAATCCGTTGACAAAAACGGCTTGCCTCCTCCCCCCATCGGACTATACTCTCAATCGCTAAATCACCCAATCGTCATGCTCGCCTTTCACTCCGGCCACCCCGCTCCCTCCCCGCGCCCGCTTGCGCGTTTTCTCCCGCCTTTGGCCGAAGGCGTCGCCGCGCACTACATCGAACACTATACCCAACCCGGCGATTTGATCTTCGATCCGTTTGGGCAATCGCCCCGGGTGGTTCTCGAAGCCCTGCACCTTAACCGGCGCGTGCTGGTCGCCAACTTCAACCCGGTCTCGCGGCTCAACCTCTCGTTGGCCCTCCGCCCGCCCGCCGAGACCGACCTCCGCGCCGCGCTCACGTTCCTCGCCGATGCGCCCAAAGATAACCAGCGCCTCGAAGATTATCTCCTCGGTTTCTATCGCACCACCTGTGTTCACTGTCAGCGCCCGGTTATTGCCGATACCTTTGAATGGGAAGGTGACGACCTGCTCACCAAAACTTATCACTGCGACCACTGTCACCAGGATTTTATCCAAATCCCCGCCGACCCCGCCGACCGCGAGCTGGCCCACCACTTCCGGCGTGGCCTCGATTACTATCTCCTCCTTGATCGTGTGGCCGCGCTTGAAAGTACGGGCGGGTCTCAGACCCGCCCCGACATCCGCGCCCACGCCGAAGAAGCCCTCGCCGTTTACCCGCACCGCACCCTCGCCGCCATCGCCGCCGTTCTCATCAAGCTCGACACGCTCCACCCGCCGCCCGAGACCCGCCGCCTGCTGGCGGGCCTGCTCATCGTCGCCCTCGACGCCACCACCGCGCTCACGCAAGACCGTCCCCGAATCCTTACGTCCCCCAAACGCTATCATGAGCACAACTTTTGGCGCGCCCTCGAAAAGGCGCTGGGGATGTTGGCGGGCAACCCCGCTCCCAACTGTGCGGTGGCGCTCCCCGAACTACTCACGTCCGCCGACGGCGCTTGGGTCCACGCCCACGCGGGGCCAGCGCGCGACCTCGCGGGTAGCTTGCCCGCCGGGTGTGTGTCCCTCCTCCTCACCGCCGTTCCGCGCCCCAATCAGGCCTACTGGACTCTCTCCGCGCTTTGGGCCGCGTGGCTGTGGGGGCGCGACTCAGCCGCCGCGCTCCGTTCCGTCCTCCTTCGCCGCCGTTACGATTGGTCCTGGCACGCCACCGCCCTGCAACACACCCTCGCCAGTGTTCGGCCCGCCCTCCAGCCGGGTGGGCGCCTCATCGCCCTCATGGCCGAATCCGAGCCGGGCTTCAATGCCAGCCTGCTCCTCGCCACCGCCCATGCCGGGTACTCGCTCGCCTCGGCGGCCCTCCGCGCCGACACCGCCGAGGCCCAATTCATCTTCGGCACTACCGAAGCCTCCCCCCGCGCCGAAAAACCAGATTTCTCCGCGAGCCTCGTTCAAGAGGCGGCCCGCGAAGCCGCCATCACGGCTCTGCTCATGCGGGGCGAGCCGGCCCGCTGGCTGATCGTGCATCTGGCGGCCTGGCGCGGTTTGGCCGAACACCAGCTCATCACTTTCCCCACCACCGACCCGCTCCCCGCGCTCAATCACTTGCTCGACCCGGTCTTCCGTGACGCGCAGCACTTCTCCCGCTGGGGCGCAGAACAAGATGATGATCCCGCCACCGGTCTCTGGTATGTCGCGCCCGAAACCGCGCTCACCGCCCGGCCGTCCCTCGCCGACCGGCTCGAAGCCCGGCTCCTCCATTTGCTCGCCGATGGCGAACCACACCCCGCCGAAGAATTGATCCGCCAACTGCAGGCCGACTTTCCCGGCCTTTCCACCCCGGACCACAATCTCATCGAAGCCTGTCTGACCTCCTACGCGCACAGCCTCGCACCTGGCCTTTGGCAAATGCGCCCCGAAGATGCCTCGGTGGCGCGCGCCGAAGAACTCCACGCCATTCAAGCCCAATTACGCGCGCTGGGCGTGCGGCAAGGTTACACGCTCGCCGGGGCCAACCCGCTTGAATGGCGCGAAGCGGAGCAGGTGGTTTACACCTTTGCCCTCCTCACCACCGCCATCATCAGCTACCCGGTCTTTGCCGAACAACCGCCAGCCCAGCGGCGTTTTTTGGCGCTCCCCGGCGGGCGCGCGGGCCTCGCCGCTTTCAAACTCCGCCGCGACCCCCGCTTGCGGGCCGCCGTTGGGGCGGGCAACTGGGTCATCCTAAAATTTCGTCACATCCGCCGCATGGCCGCCGACTCGGCCCTCACCCGCGCCACCCTCGAGCCGGCGTTCTACGCTGACCCGCTGGATGAAGCCAAACAACTGTTGCTGATGACACAGGCGGAATGAAAAATGAAGGCGCTACCGTTTTTGACGGGATTGGCGTAGGTCGCGCTTGAAGCGCGACGGTTTTCGCCGCATCAGGCGTCGGGCTACAAGCCGACCTACATCGTTTTTCCATTAAAGTCAGTAGAGCCAAAATGAAAACTGACGAATGAAAAATAACCCAGTGACTCAATCACCCCATCACCCCATGAACACTTCCTCCCGTCCGCTCGACTACTATCTCCTCTGGCTCGTCGCGCTCACCTCGTTGGCGATCAACGTCTTTCTCCTGCGCAGTTTGCTCATCGTGCGTCATCAGGCCGGGGAGGCGGCGGCTCAGGCGGCGCAAAGCGTGGCCAAACTGCGCGAGTCGTCCATTGATTATGTGGTCACCGTGCAGAAGGATGTGCCCATTTCGGTGGTAGTGCCCATCAGCACCACCGTCACCGTGCCCATCAACGCTATCATCCCGCTCAACACCCAGGTCACGGTGCCCCTGCAAACCCCGTTTGGCGAGTTCCCGGTGAGTTTGCCCGTACAGGCCTCCATTCCCGTCAATTTACAGACCACCGTCCCGGTCACCGCCTTGGTGCCCTTCGAGACCGTTGTCCCGGTGGTCCTCGACATCCCGGTCCATCTCGTCATCTCCGACACCGCGTTTGGTCAATCGCTGAAATTGAGCGAGGATTATCTCAATCAACTGGCGGTCAGTTTGCAAACGAGTCTGCTCCCGACTCGTTGAAGCGCACTTTTTACTTTTCATGCTCAGCCCATTCATCCTCGTCATGCTCGCCTACCTCCTCGGCTCATTGCCTTTTGGCGTGTGGGGGGGGCGCGCGCTCATCGGGCGCGACATTCGCGCGGGCGGCTCGGGCCATTCGGGCGCGACCAACACCCTGCGGCAGGCGGGGTGGGGCGCGGGCGCGCTGGTATTAATTTTGGATTTGGCGAAAGGGTTTGCCGCCGAGTGGCTGGCACTGCGTTACGGTGACAGCGGGTGGCTCACGGCCATTCTCGCGGGCGCGGCGGTGGTGGCGGGACATTGTTGGCCGCTGTTCGCCGGGTTTCGCGGCGGCATGGGGTTGGCCACTGCGGGTGGGGTATTGCTCGCGGTTTACCCGTTGGGGTTGGCTATCGGCTTGGGGTTGGTCATCGCGGCTATGTTGGGGTTGCGGCACGCCGCGCGGGGGAGCGTGGTCGCGGGCGTCCTCATCGGCCCGGCGCTGTGGTTGATCACGCGTTCCTCGCCCATCGCGCTCATTGGCCTGGCCCTCGGCCTGGTCGTCGCCGCGCGCTTCTTCGCCGATTGGGGCCGACAGTATCGGGAGTTGTGGTTGGATCGGGGGACGAAGGACGAAGGCTGAAAGACGATGGACGAAAGACACCGTCTGGTTACTGGCTACTGACTTCTGACCAGCGTCATCACCAACGACGACTGCGCCGCGTGCAAGCGATAGTCCTGCCCCGGCGGGATGACCGTTAACTCGCCCGCTTCCAAACGGACTCCCGCGCCCAGGGCGGTCTCGATCCCCACCGCGCCGCGCACCACGAACCACAGCGCCCCAGCCCCCGGCGCGCTGGTCGGCGGCCCAAATTCTTGCGCGTTCATCAACACCACATCGAAATTTTCCACGCGGGCCAACGTGACGCCTTGATACGGTTGCGTCAGGGCCGCCACCGTCCGCATCAACCGCACCTTTTCCAACGGTGGGTCGGTCTCCAGCACGTAACTGCGATGCCCGTTCTTGCGCTCACTCAACACCGCCGGGCGGATGAGCATCACCACCGAGCGCAGATTTGACCCCGAACGATGCCCCACCCCTTTCGGGACCACGACCAACTCCTCGGAATGCACGGTCAGATTCCCGCGCTCCGTCTCCAAGCCCAGCACGCCCTCGTGGACGAAGAACAATTCATCCTCATCCAAGTGCTTGTGCCAATCCACCAGCCCCTGACAAATATACAGACTGAGGGCGAGATCGCCCACACTGGCAACCTGCACCACCGCAAACGGGCGGCCAATTTTATCGGCGACTTGGGAGAGATTGATGATGGGGAGCGACATGGGGAAAATCTCAAATCTCAAATCTCAAACTCCAAATTTCAAAACTCCAATTTAAAGTTTGAATTTTTGAGTTTGAAGTTTACTCCGGCGGCTCCACATGCACCACCACCCGGTTGAGGCGATGAAGGTGACCGTGCAGTTTGCGTTCAATGGCCTCGGCCAGGGCATGGGCTTCGGTGAGCGGCTTATCGGCGGGTTGGGCAATGTGCAAGGTGGCCGTGAGATGCCCGTTGATGTTATGCAGTTTAACCGCGTGGCACGCGCCGGTTCCGGCCAGGCCATCGGCAATGTGGGTAATGCGCTCGCGGAGTTCGGCGGTGCGGATGATCTCCCCGGCTTCATCGGGCAGTTCGGCGGCGAGCGGTTCAATGTGCGTTACCAAAGAGCGCATCTCGGGCACGGCCTCGCTCAGGCGCGCTTCCAGTTGATCCACCAGCGCGTGCGCCGCGCCCAGTGTGAGACTGGCGTCTACTTCGACATGCATTTCCACCGCATAGCCCCCGTCGTGTTCGACATGCGCGTGCAAGTCGTGGAGGCTGAGGCCCAAGCCATCGGCGATGCGGCGCACCCGGTAGGCGATGTTGGTCCAGGTGGCGGGTTGGTTTTGGCGGCGTTCCGGCTCGATATGCACGATGGCATCCAGCACCCCGTGCATTTCGCCCATGATCCGCCGTTTAACTTCGGTGGCGATATTGTGAGCTTGTTCCGCGTCCATGGCCGCATCCACGCGGACATGTAAATCGGCGTACCCGGCGTCCACCCGGCCCCGGGAGCGGATAGTGTCCACCGAGCGCACCCCGGTCACACTCAGGGCAATCCGCCGCACCTCGTCCGGGTTGGCGATGGCCGCATCGGTTAAGACATACGATGCGGAGCGCAAAATCTCAAGCCCGGCGCGGACGAGCAAGACTACCACGCCGCCAGCCACCAGCGGGTCGAGCCATGTCCACCCAAATTCGGCGACAATGAGCGAGATCAATACCGAGAGCGTCACCAACAAGTCGGTGCGGGTGTGGGCCGCGTCCGCGAGCAGGATGTCGCTTTGCAGGCGTTTGCCCGCGCGGGTCTCGTAAAAGGTGATGGCGAGATTGATTAGGAAAGTGAACGCCATCAGCCCGAGCGTGACCGGGGTGACCTGGGGCGGGGGCGACGACCCGAAGAAGCGCTCGACCACGCCTTTGCCAATCTCAAACGCGGCCACCAACAACATCCCGCCGATGCTGAGCGTGGCGATGGTCTCATACTTGTGATGCCCATACGGGTGATTGTCGTCGGCGGGGCGGCCCCCAATCCACACCCCGAACAGGCCAATGATGTTCGACGATGAATCAACGAGCGAGTGAAACGCGTCGGCCACCACCGCCAGCGCGCCCGAGAACAACCCAACGATGAGCTTGATGAGCGTGACCGCGAGATTGAGCCACAGCACAATCCAGAGCACCTGGCGGATGGAGGCGGAGCGATTAGCAGAGGTGGTCATGGAGTGTGAACTCTACCGGGTATTATCCTGTAAGCGGTGCGGGAGGACAAGGTGAGGGATAGGGAGTGGCTACCATACCCCTCCCCATCGGCGGTTTCCCCGATGGGGAGGGCAGGGTGGGGTTGAACTGTGTCCACGCAAAGGTTGTCGGCGTTGGGGCGTTCAATTGAATGCCTCGACGCCGACGCACCCCACCCTTATAGTACAATCGCGCCTCATGCGCCGGTTTTTTTTATTCAACTTAATCAGTCTTGTCCTGGTGGCGTGCGCTGGCCCGCGTTATATTCCGCCGCCCTCGCCTGTCCCGGCCTCCCCGACTGCCGCCCTACCCACCTCGGCCCCCCCGCCGCCTCTGGCTTTCCCCACGCTTATCCCAACCCCAACCCCTCAACCGACATTGGTGATTTTGCCTACCAGTGTTCCGCCGAGCGCGGTTCCCTCAACGGAAACGCCACTCCCCATCGGGCGCGGAGAATATCGCGCGCAAGCGGGTGATACGGTGGATGGGTTGGCCGCGCGGTTCCGCGTGACCGTGTGGGACATCCTCAATAACAATCCCGAGGCGCCGCGCGGTCAGTTGCTGATGCCGGGGCAATTATTAAACTTGCCTGAGACGGCGGGGTTTGCTGAACACGTGTTGCCCGATAGCGAACTGGTTTATTCGCCCGCCGCCAAGTTTGATGTGCAAGCGTTTGTGCTGGCACACCCCGGCTGGCTGGCTACCTACCACGAGACGCCCGAAGACCCCACCTTGCCGCGCGAGGGCTGGGCCATGCTGGAGTTGCAAGCCCACCGCTATTCCATCAACCCGCGCGTGTTGTTGGCCTGGCTCGAATACCAGTCGGGCGCGCTCTCCAACCCCACGCCCGACCAACACGCACTGCGTTATCCGCTGGGCATGGACGAACCCATTCTCGCGCCGGGGTTAGAGCATCAGTTGGGGTGGGCGGGCAATGTGCTGGGGGCGGCGTATTACGGTTGGCGCGAGGGGCGACCGCCGTTCGCATATTTTTTCGATGGTTTATCTTATCCGGTGAATAGTCGCCTGAACGCCGGGACGTTTGCTTTGCTCTCGGGTTTGGCGCAAGTGTATGACCGCGCCGATTTCGAGCGGGCGATTTCGCCCCAGGGCGTGATGGCGATTTACCGTGCGTTGTTCGGCGACCCGAGCGCGTACGCCCTTGACCCTATCCTGCCCGCCGGGCTGGCTCAACCCGAACTGCAGCTGCCCTTTGAGCCGGACGTTAAATGGCAGTTCACCAGTGGGCCGCATTCGGGGTGGGGCTACGCCATCCCCTATTCGGCGGTGGACTTTGCGCCGCCGGCCAAAGACCCCGGTTGCGCGCCCTCCACCGAATGGGCGGTGGCGGTGCATGAGGGCACAGTTACGCGGAGCGAACTCGGCGTGGTTGAATTGGATTTGGGCGATGGCTGGTCAATCGTGTACTTGCATATCGGCACACCCGACCGCGTCCCACTGGGGGCGTACCTATATACGGGTGACCGGATTGGGCATCCGAGTTGTGAAGGTGGTAATGCTTCAGCGGCGCACCTGCATCTGGCGCGCAAATACAACGGTGAGTGGATTCCCGCCGATGGCCTGCTCCCGTTGGTGCTCAGCGGGTGGCGGGCGCATTTCGGGGAGCGCCGTTATTTGGGTTCGTTGAGCAAAGGGGATAAAACGATTACCGCGTGTTCGTGCGGCGGCATTAGCACGCTGGTGTGGGTGGAACCGTAACCGGGGCTACACCGCCGCCGCGAACTTAAACACCGTGAGTCGCCGCGCCGCGCAAAACTTTTTGCCACAGGTAAACGCGCGTTGGAGAAACTCGGTGTTGGGCGCGCCCTGGGGCAGGCGGCAATCGGCCCCCGCGCCGATTTCGCGGGGCAGGGTGCGGGTGTGCATAATGGTCGAGGCGGGGATGAGCGGGGGCGCGCCCAACGGAACCGGCCAATCGTGGCCGGTCGGGCCGATATTTTCGCGGAGCGAGTAGGCCAGGTCAGCCCCGGAGTTTTGCAGAGCCGCCACTAACGTCGCCAAATGCGCGGGATGCCAGACATCCATATAGTCCAAATAAGCGATATACATCCCGCGCGCGATTTGCCAGCCCCCATCGGCGGCGGTGAGTGGTTGCCAGCGCAAGCGGGGGTCATTGGCCAGCGCCCCCACCGGCATCGCGTCCCTGCCCACTGGCTCGCCGATGATGATTAACTCAAAATCGGTGAAGGTCTGCCATAACACCGATTGGATGGCATAGTGCAGGGCGTGGCTGGGGTGATAGCTGGTGATGACGCTGACACGCGGCGCGGTTGAGTCAACCATGTTTTTATTATAGGGGTTTGTGTGCGTTTCAATGGTGGAAAATCGTCTGAATTATTTTTATCAATGCCAGGTAATAGGTAAGTTAAGAAAATGTTGTGGTTGTGTTTGAACCATTGACCTCCGGCGTGACGGCATTTGTTACAAACTGTTTTTGATAATAGACTATGGCACTGGCAATTTCGCCGTTACTTTTTCATAGGAATCCATCATGACCAAACTTCGTTGGGCGTTACTCAGCACCGCTCGCATTAATCAAGCCCTCATCCCGCCTTTGCGCGCTTCCGACCGCAACGAACTGGTGGCCGTGGCCAGCCGCGACCTCGCGCGGGCCCAGCAATTCCAAGTTTGACCCGGCAAAAAAACCGTAGGCCGCCGCCACTGGCA
>CAYUFY010000137.1:0-12253 GCA_964443795.1 uncultured Anaerolineales bacterium
ACCCTTCAAACACTGTGTTAAGCAATTATGACGCCCATTTCCTGAGGTCCTGATAAAGCAAAAATGCCTAATCGGTTCAACTGCCACTCGATAATTGAGCGGTCACCAGACGCGCGCGCGGCTAGCAAAGCTTGTTCAATTTGAAACCGTGCTAAAGTTAAATCGTTTAAATCAATTGTTTCATTAGATAGCTGTGACAACAGGAAACACCTGACCCAGTGGTTTTCCTGTTCTTTACAAAGAGCCAAACTTTGCTCAAAAGAAATACGGGCTAAATCAGACCGCTTAAAATAAAAGCGATTGAGGCTACTATCCATATAAAGCGCGAAAGCCAAACTGAATTTGTCGCTCACCTCTCGCGCTAAAGCAATAGCATTTTGAGCTAACTCAAAACTCAACTCGCGATTAAATTGTTCTCGATAAAAAAAACTCGCCCGGGCTAAAAGCCGCGTATGTACAATAGTAGAATGTCCATCTGTAAGCCTGAGGGCCTGAGTCAGTTGTTGGCTTGCTTCCCCGATGTAGTCACGAACAAGCCAGTATCTCCACAAGGCGCTTGCCAGCCGAGCAAATTTTTCAACATCCCGTTCCTGACCCCATTCTAGCGCCGCACGCAAGTTCTCCAAGTCTGCATCCAAACGGTCAAGCCATTCCACTTGGTTGTGACTGCGTATTTCCGGTTCGGCTTGTTCGGCTAACATTACAAAGAAATCCAAATGGCGGTCACGCAAGGCTGAGCCCTCGCCGCTCTCGGCCAGTTTTTCGCGGGCATATTGGCGCACGGTTTCGAGCAAGCGGTAGCGCACCTCATCGCCCTGCTCGCGGTCAACCATGACCAGAGATTTATCAACGAGGTGGGAGAGCAAGTCTAAAATATCAGATTCAGATAAAACGGCGGGGGAGCCTCCCCCCTGCTCCCCGGCTCCTTCACTCCCCGGCTTGTCTCCACACACAACTTCTGCGGCCTCAAGCGTCCACCCACCTGCAAACACGGCCAGCCGCCGCAGGAGCGCGCGCTCGTCGGCGGCGAGCAGGTTATAACTCCAATCCACGGTGGCGCGCAGGGTTTGCTGGCGCGGCAAGGCGGTGCGACTGCCACCGGTGAGAAACCGAAACGCATCGTCCAGCCGCGCGGCGATTTGTTCAACCTTGAGCAGTTTCACCCGCGCCGCCGCCAGTTCGATGGCTAACGCGATGCCATCCAAGCGGCGGCAGATTTGCGCGATGGCGGGCGCGTTGGCCTCGGTGAGGGCAAACTCGGGGAGCGCGGCCCCCGCGCAGGCCACGAACAACCGCGCGGACTCGGCTTCCCCGATGGTCAGTGCGTCCCCGCGCGGGTCGGGCAATCCCAGCGAGGGCACCCGATAACTATGTTCCCCCGCCACACCCAGGGCTTCGCGGCTACTGGTGAGCAACCGCAAATCGGGGCCAGCGCGCAAAAGTGACTCGACCATTTGGGCGCAGGCATCAATAAGATGCTCGCAGTTATCCAGCACCAAGAGCAATTTTTTCTCACTCAAATAATCGGTGAGCGCCGTGAGCGCAGACGTGTTCCCTTGCAGTTGCACATTGAGGGCGGTGCACACGGCTTGTGGCACGAGTGCCGGGTCGGCCAGCGGCGCAAGTTCAACCAGCCACGCGCCGTGGGAAAACTCGCTCAACAACTCGGACGCGACTTGAATGGAGAGGCGCGTTTTGCCGATGCCGCCCGAGCCGGTGAGGGTGACGAGCCTCGCCCCCACCTCACCCCCCGCCCCCCTCTCCTGACCGCCAAGTACGCGGTCAGGAGAGGGGGAGAGGAGGCGTTTGAGTTGGGCAATTTCTTTTTCGCGCCCGACAAATTTGCTGAGGTGAGTGGGCAGGTTGGTCTTGGGCGCGGCGAGGCGGGCTTGAATAATTTCGGCGAGCAGGGAGGCGGGTTGGCTGAGGGCTTGCGCCACGTCGCCCGCCGAGGCCGGGCGGTCGTGCGGCGATTTGCTCAGGAGTTTGAGAATGAGCGCGTCGAGTTCGGGCGAGAGTTCGGGGTTACGGTCACGCGGCGGGGTTGGGGCGGCATGCAAGTGCTGGCTAATGACTACCGCGAGGTCGCCCGTAAACGGGGGTTGGCCGGTGGTCAATTCGTAGAGCATCACCCCCAGCGCATATAAATCCGATTGCACACTGCCCGCCTGCCCCATCAACAATTCCGGCGCGAGGTAGGCGAACGTGCCTACCAGCGTGCCTTCTTCGGTGAGGCGCGGGGCGGCGGGGTCGGCAGAACGGGCCAGGCCGAAATCCATCAGTTTCACTTGCCAGGCAGAAGGGCGGGACACAGAGAAAGTCACCGTGGCGTCATTCACCGTCTGCACCGTTTCGGCTTTCGTCGGCTGGCGCGCCTCGGTCTTACTCATGACCACCACGTTCTCCAGCTTCAAATCCCGGTGAATAATGCCTTTCCCATGGGCGTGGTCCAGCGCCGCGCAGATTTGTTCGGTGACGGCCAGAATTTCCGCCAGGCTTTGCGGGCGGTCATGGTAGAGGGAGCGCCCCTCGACCAGTTCCATCACAATAAACGGCGAGCCTTCAGTTTCCCCCGCGTCGTAGACCGTGACGATGTGAGGGTGATTGAGTTTCGCCGCCGATTTGGCCTCGGTCAGCAACCGCGCCCGGCCGGTGGTGCCGAGCGAAGCGTCACTCATCACCTTCACGGCCACCTCGCGGTCAAGCAACGTATCGTGCGCGCGATAGACCGTGCCCATGCCGCCCTGACCAAGTTGGGAAGTGAGGTGGTAGCGGGCGAGGAGGGTCGTGCCGAGCATCAGCCAATCTCCTGGAGTTTTTGCCGCACCTGGGCGGCGTAGATGGTTGCTTGCATCGCTTCGAACAATTGCAAGGCCTCGGTCAACAGGGCGCGCGCGCGGGCCGAGTCTTCCGGGGCGCCGCGCTTCAGCCGGGCGGCGGCATATTCGCACAGGAGCATGGCCTGATGCCAGCGAACGTCGTAACGGCGGGTCAGCGCCAGGGATTCATCGGTCAGCGCAAAGGCTTCATCCCACTTTTGCTCGAGCATGCCAACCCGGGCGGCAGTCAACGTCCAAATGAATTGTTCCACGGGGGTCGGAGGGTCACTGGCCCGCGTCCGGGCTTCGGCCAGCATGTGCTGGGCCTCGCTGGGGCGACCCGATTGGGCATACACAACCGCCAAATTCAAGCGCACATCCAACCGGTTGCCCAGTTTGTCGCCAATTTCCAAGATCTCAGTGAAAATCTGCTCGGCGGCGGTCAGGCGCGCGGGATCGGCCTGCTGGTAGCCCAACTCACGCAGGGCATCGGCCAAAACCATGGACACGCCAAACACAAATTGCAGGTTATGCCGCGCGCGAAGCCCGGCCAAAATGAGGGGCGCGCGCCGCACCACGGCCTCCAAATCGCCCCGGTAGCGCAACAACGCCAGTTCCCCCGCATCCATGTGGGCCTCCGCCAGTTCCGGGGTGGGCACGGTTGGCAACATCTGGCGCGCGATGACGAGTTGGGCCTCGGCCGGCTCAAACTCACCGACAAACACCAAATGGCTCATCAAGGCCATGCGCGCCCCAATCTCCCGGTCGGTGGCGCCAATCCGGCGCGTGGCTTCCAGCGCCAGCTCCATATGCCGGCGAGCCTCCGTCAGGCGTCCCATGCCCCGCAACGTATTAGAAAAATTATTGTGGGCCCGGTAGGCGGTGGCAGATAATTCATGCGCCTCGCACAACTTGAAGACCCGGTCATACATCTCCAGCGCCTGCTCCAGCTGGCGCTTGTTTTCATACACCAGCGCCAGGGTGGTGAGCGCCTCGGCTTGGGTCTCCAGCAACTCAAATCGCTCGGCAATCGCCAAAGCCCGCGAACACAACGGCTCGGCCTCCCCCACCTGCCCGACGAAATAACAGGCGCGTCCGACCTCATGCAACAACGCCGCCAGCGCGGGGGTTTCAGTCTGCGTCGCCAACACGCTCAACCCATCCCGCCCCAGCGCCAACCCGCGCAGGGTGTCATTCATGTTCCAGGCCGCGCGCGTCGAACGCGCATACCAGCGCGCCATGGCATCCCAATTGCCTTGCGCCTGATATAACGGGATGGCTTCGTGCCAACACCCGAGGGCCGCCTCGTATTGCGCCTGCCGGAACAGCGTCTCACCCAACAACGCCAGAATCTCCACGCGGGCGGGGTGGCCCTCGACCAGCTCCAACGCCGCCCGCAAATGCTTCTCGGCCTCCTGATGTGCATACGCCGCCAGCGCGCGTTCGCCCGCCTTGAGATAAAACGTCAGCGCGCGCGCCTCATCGCCGCCCTGTGCACAGTGATAAGCCAACACTTCGTAATCATCGGGGCGCAAAGCCTCCAGCGCCGCCACCACCCGCCGATGCAAGCGTTGCCGCCGCAAACCGCTCAGGCTCTCGCGCAGAGTCGCCGGGATGAGCGCGTGGGCAAACGCAAACGTCACCCGCGCGCCCCGCCGCAGTTCGCTCACCAACTGCGCCCGCTCAGCCGCCTCGAGCGCGTCAATCAACACATCCTCCGTCTCATCGCTGGAGTGTTGCAACGTTTCAAAATCGAACTCGCGCCCCAGCATGGCGGCCAGCCGCAAAGTTTCCTGCGCGGGCGGCACCAGTTTGCTCACGCGCGTCTCAATCGCCAGCCGGATGCTCTGCGGCACCTGGATGTGCGCCAGATCGGTGGCGCGCCAATGGCTGTTTTCGCGGATGAGATGCCCGGCCTCGACCAGCCCCTTGACGATTTCCTCGACGAAAAAGGGATTGCCTTCGGCCTCGCGGTGAACGGCCTCCCCCAGCGCGGGTGCGGCCTCCCCGGCGAGCATCGCCCCCATCAGGTCACGCGTCCCCGCGAGGGATAGCCGCCCCAACTTCAGCCGCGTCGCCAGCCGTTCGCGATTCAAATCGTTCAACACTTCATGCAGAGCGCGGGCCTCGCTGAGTTCAATCTCGCGATACGTCAACACCACCAACAAATGCAAGCGCAGGCGCGGAATGCGGCGGGCCAAATGCCGCAGGAGCGCCAGGGTGCCGCTGTCGGCCCAATGCGCGTCGTCCACCACCATCAGCACCGGTGCCTGCCCCGCCAGCGCGCTGAGCAGTTTGGCCACGCTTTCGAACAACCGCTGTTGCTCCGACTGCGCGTCGAGCGCCGCATTGGGCGGCAGGTCGCCAAACTGCGCGCGCAGGTCGGGCGCCAACGTGATGAGGTCGGCCAGCGCCACCGGCGATAGCGCCGCGCCGAGAATCTGCGCCAGCGGCCCCACGCTAAACAGCGTGCTGATAATTTGCACCACCGGCGAATACGGCGCGCCGCCCTCGGCGTAGCACTCGCCCATGAGCACGGTGGCCCGCGCGGTCTCGGCCCGCCCAGCGATTTCGCGCACCAGGCGCGTCTTGCCAATGCCCGGCTCCCCGCTGATGAGCAAGACCCCACCCTCGCCGGTCACGGCCTTGTTCCACGCGACGGCGGCCTCGGTCAGTTCCTTCTCGCGCCCGATGATTTGGCCGCGCACGATGGTGTCTAACGGTGAAGGGATAACAAGATGACGGGATGACGGGGTGACGGTCAGCTTCTCATCCTGCCATCCGGTCACGGCCTGCAAGACCTCTCTCGCCGAGGCTGGCCGCTCCTCCGGCTTCTTGCTCAACAACTTCAGGATCAGCGCATCCAGTTCGGGCGGGAGGGCGGGGGTGTGCGCGCGGGGCGGGACCACGGTGGCGTGCAAATGTTGGGCGGCCACGGCGGCGAAATTCTCACCAGTGAACGGCGCCCACCCCGTGGTCAGTTCATACAGCATCACCCCCAGCGCATACAAATCCGATTGCGCGCTGGCCGGCTGTCCCATCAATAATTCCGGCGCGAGATAATTGAACGTGCCGACCAGGGTGCCTTCCTCGGTCAGGCGCGGCGCAGTCGAGTCAGCCGAGCGCGCAAGGCCGAAGTCCATCAGTTTCACTTGCCAGTCAGCGGGCAGGCGCACGGGGAACTTGACCGTGGCGGCCTCGGCCTGCCTCGATGCGTCAACTGGCTCTGGCCGGTTGCCGTCGGTCTTGCGCATCACCACCACATTCTCCGGCTTCAAATCCCGATGAATAATGCCCTTCTCGTGAGCGTGTTCCAACGCCGCGCAAATTTGCCCGGTGACCACCAGAATTTCTGCCAGGCTTTGCGGGCGGTCATGGTAGAGGGATGGCCCCTCCACCAATTCCATCACGATAAACGGCGTGCCCTCGGCCTCCCCCGCATCGTAGACCGTGACGATGTGGGGGTGATTGAGTTTCGCCGCCGATTTGGCCTCGGCCAGCAGGCGCGCCTTGCCCGGGGAGCCGAGCGTGGGGTCGCTCATCACCTTCACTGCCACTTCGCGGTCGAGCAAAGTATCATGCGCGCGATAAACCGTGCCCATGCCGCCGTGGCCGAGTTCGGCGGTAATGTGGTAGCGGGAGAGGAGGGTGGTGTGGAGCATGAATTAGAGAGAGGAGATCATTGATGCAGGTTGAGTGAACTCACCGTCTCACTCAAGTTTTCAGGATGACAAAGGTGGCGTAGACGGCGAGTCCGAGAATAAATCCTGAACTGTGTACAGCGACTGCGTGAGGCCTTTGAGATTATGCTCACCCAAGTCAACGAACCGTGCGCCTGCGGGTAGGTGGTCGCGCACCGCCTCGGTCATTGCCTGCGATAACACGATTTGCCCGCCACGGGCGGAACGTACCATTCGACCCAAGGCATAAAGTGCCACATTCGGCAGGTAGTCGTCGTTCCCACGGAGTTCGGCCGGGCCGAGGTTGAGCGCCATATTCACACGCAGTGGGTCGCTTGTGCCCCAAACTTCGACGGCAAGCTGACGTTGCGCAGCCAGCGCCGCCGCCAGCGCCTGCCCCGGCTCGGCGAAGGCGGCTATGAACGAATCCCCCATCATCTTAAACACCCGCCCGCCGTGCTGTGCCATGGTCAGGTGCAAGAGAGCATCGTGCCGGGCCAGGAGATCACGCATCGTGTCCGGGTCACGCTCCCACCTCGGGGTGAAGCCTTCGATGTCACTGAGCAGGAACGTCACCATGCCAGTCGGCAAGGCTGTGGTTGCTGTTTCGAGTGCCAGGGCTTCCATCACTTCCCGGGCCGAGGCAGGACGAGCGTCTGGCTGTTTGCTCAACAAGCGAACGATGAGGGCATCGAGCGCGGGCGGGGTAGCGGGGTTGTGAGCGCGCGGTGGGACGGGCGCGGCGTACAAGTGCTGGGTTACAAGCGTCGCCAGATTGTTGCCATCAAACGGCGCTTGTCCGGTGGTCAACTCATATAGCATCACACCCAATGCATATAAATCCGATTGTGGGCTGGGGGGTTTTCCCATCAGTAATTCCGGTGCGAGATAGGTGAACGTGCCGACGAGCGCGCCTTCTTCGGTGAGGCGCGGGGAAGAGGAGTCGACGGTACGGGCGAGGCCGAAGTCCATTAATTTCAAGCTGGGTTCGGAGGCAGGGTGATTGGTAAGTAGTAATTGGTTATTGGAAATGGGTAATTGAACGATGATGTTTTCGGGCTTGAGGTCGCGGTGAATGATGCCGTTGGCGTGGGCGTGTTCGAGGGCGGCGCAAATTTGGCGCGCGAGGGCGAGGGTCTGGTCGAGATTTTGTGGATGAAAATCGCGGAGCGTTTGGCCCTCCACCAATTCCATCACGATGAAGGGTTGCCCCTCTGCTTCACCCGCGTCATAGACGGCGACGATGTTAGGGTGATTGAGTTTGGCGGCGGCTTGCGCTTCGGCCAGCAGGCGGGCTTTGCCTTCAGTGCCGAGGCCGGTCGCATTCAACACCTTCACCGCCACCGCGCGGTTGAGCATGGTATCGCGCGCGCGATAGACCGTGCCCATGCCGCCGTGGCCGAGTTCGGAGTCGATGCGATAGCGGGAGAGGAGAACGGTGTTGAGCATGCCCCCATTCTAAATCTCGCCGGGAGGATAGGCAAACGCCAATGAGGTGTTTTTTAAGTTAGGGCGCGTTTGGGTTGGCGCGCCGAACTCTGGCGGGAGGTGGCTCAATGCCCCAACCACCGCACCGTCTCTGCCCGGCTCTGCCATACCACGCGGTGCCGCTTGAACTGGCCCAAAATCTGCCGGGCGTCGTCGCACAGGGCGCGGAGGCGCGGCTCTTTTACCTGCCACTGGCCGGAGACCTGGTTGACCACTAACTGGCTGTCGCCCCGCACCACCACCACCACATGCCCGATGCGCCCGGCCACCCGTTGTTGCAAAGCGCGCAAGGCGGTCAGCAGGGTGTGGTATTCCGCCTCGTTATTGGTGAGCGGCGGGTCAAACTGCAGGCGTTCAATTTTGATATCGCCCTTGTCGTTGACAAGCGCATAACTGCCATAGGCCGGGCCGGGGTTGCCTTGACTCCCGCCGTCGAACACGAGCATGAAATCGGCCTGCCGTTCCCAGTCGCCCGAGGCGGGCAAACCGCCCGAGGCCAGCCGTTCCGCTTGGGCGGGGTCGGCCAGTCGGTCGCCGTAAATCTCGCGGAGCCGGGAAAACAAATCGCGGCGCTCACTGTTCGAGAGGGCCGCGATAGATTCCAAAAGTTCTTGAAGGGTCATTGGCGTATAGCTTATGGCGGATGGCCTATAGCGGATGGTGGCCTATTTCATCTCTGGCATCCGCCACCCGCCAGCGGCTATTTGCCAGCCGACAGTCGGTCATACATTGCCAGGCAGTTGCCGGTGTGTAATTGCGCCACCAACCCATTGAGCGGGATGCGGCTCTTGCCGCAACTCTCGAGGGTGATTTCACGCGCGGCATCACGGGGTTTCTTGCGCTTCACCAGGGCATCCACCTTCTTGCGCAGGTTGTCCAAATACTTCAGGTTCGAGCGCACAGCGTCGTCAATCTCGCCGCGCAGAACCACCTCGCCATGCCCCTGCACCACGTTCTCCAGACCCATGGCCGGGATCCCCTGCATGGAGCGCACCATATCATCAATATCGCCATCCACAATATACGGGAGCGGCATCATCATATCGCCCGCGAACAAAATCCGGTCTTCCTTGAGCAACACCGCCACCGAATCCGCCGAATGCCCCGGCGCGGCGATGATTTGCACCGTCTTTTTGCCCAGATGCAGGTTTAAGGCCCCCTCGGTGAACAACAACCCCGGCAGGACCACTTCCAATCCGGCCAGTTCGGGCGATTGTTCCTTGGCGCGTTGCATCCCTTTGCGCCCGACGGTGTCTAACTTATCATGGCACAATTGGTGGGCAATCACCTCGGCGCCCGGAAAAAAGCAGGTTCCGTTGGTATGGTCGGCGTGGTAATGCGTTTGGATGACATAGCGCACCCTGGCCCCCAGCCGATTTTCCAGAAAATCCTTGATTTCCAGGGTCTCGCTTGGAAAAGCCATGGTGTCAATGAGCACCGCCCCCTCCGGCCCAATCACCGCCCCGGCCGTCACCTGGGCGTAAATCTCGCTGGTAAAAATGTAAACGTCGTCAGAAACTCGCTCTCGAAGCATAGATGTCCTCAGAAAAACCTGTTCCTAGCCAATCAACTCGATTGATTACTATTCAGCGCTTATAACACACTCACTACCCTAAAGTCAAATTTTAGAACAAATGAGTTATTGTCACCTTGCGATGGCATATCCCCTATGGTAGCATCGCTTCACTGTTAATCGTATTCATCAAGGAGAAACCCATGGCCCTACCCGAACCCACCCCCACCCAAGCCCCCGCCGAAGTGGAAGCATACTGCGTCAAATGCAAAGCCACCCGCAAAATGAACGACGTGCAGTTAGTCACTTCCAAGAATGGCCGCCCCACCGCCAAAGGCAAATGCCCGGTCTGCGGCACGACCATGAACAAATTCCTCCCCAAAAACGCGTGAGGCGCACTAAACAGAAACCCCCGCGGTCAGCGTGACCACGGGGGTTTTCTTTTCTCGAGCCACTCCGCGCGCCCGACCGTTTTAATCTGCGCCCGGCGGGTCAGCCTGACCCGCGCAGGGTTTACCTCCCCCGCTTCCTTCTTCCTGCTTCCTTATCTCTCCCCCACTGTTACGCTAATCTCTTTCATTTCCCCGCCCCGGATAACCTTAACCGCCAACGTCTGGCCCACCGTGCCCGGGCCAAGCGCCTCGTGCAGGGTCTCGATATCCGTCACAGGTTCACCCCCCACCGTCACCAGCACGTCCCCCTGCATCAAGCCACCCTTCTCTGCGGGGCCATCCTTCTCCAACCCAATAATCATTAAGCCACTGGGTTGGTTGAGCTTTTGAGCCAGGGCTTCCGCGAGGGCCACCGGCTGGGTGCTGATGCCCAGAAAGCCACGCTTAATCCGGCCATCCCGGCGCAGGGCGTCGGCCACGGCTTTGGCGGCGCTCACTGGCACGGCTAGGCTCGCGCCGCGCGCCAGGGCACTGCTGTTCAGGCCAACCACCCGCCCGCTGGCATCCACCAACGGCCCGCCCGAAAAGCCCGGATACATGGTCACATCCGACTGGATATAGGCCTCCAGCCAGCGGTGATGCCCGCGCACCTGCCCACCGATGGCGACCACGCTCCCTAAGGTGGCTTGCAAATCATCCGGGCGACCCACCGCAAACACCAAATGCCCAACCTTCAGGCCCTCGGCGAACTCCGGCACGCTCAGCCCGACCGCGTCAATCTTCAATAATACCAGGTCCGAGGACGGGTCGCGGCCCTTCACAGTCGCCGGATATTTCTTGCCATCGGCCAGCGTGACTTGGATGTTCTCATCGCGCTGAACCACATGGTCAGCGGTGAGAATTTCGCCGTCGGCGCTCCAGATAATGCCCGTCGCGGGGATGCGCCCGCGCCCGTCCACGGTCACGGTTGACCGCCCGGCCTTTTCCACCGCCGCCGCCAAACCATCCGAAAATTGTTGTAAGTCGCTCATGGTGCCTCCATTGGGGTAATTGGTAATTGGTGCTTGGTAATTTGTTATTGGTACTTTAGCGCAAGTGATACTTTTTCCCCTCACCCATCTGGCTTTGAGTAGCCTAACTAAAAGGGGAGGGCCATTCCATTTACCAATTACACCGCCATTATCCCGCGCCGCATGGCAATCGCCACCGCCTCGGCCCGCGAGGCCGCACCCAGTTTGCTCATGGCCGAGCCGAGGTGGAATTTGACGGTGTGTTCGCTGATGCCAATTTTGAGCGCGATGGCTTTGTTGGTCAGCCCGGCGGCCACATGCCGCAGGACTTCGCCCTCGCGCGGGGAGAGGGCCTCGGTGGGGGTCTCGCCCCGCAGTTGTTGCAGGAGCGCCGCGGTGGCCGCGGGGGGCAGGATGGGGTGCCCATCCACCAAACCTTGCGCGGCTTCGAGCAGGTCGGGGCCGGTGGCGGTTTTGGGCAGACATCCCCGCGCTCCGGCTTGCAGGGCCACCAGCATCCGCCGGTCGTGGCTGGTTTCGGCGAGGGCCAGCACCGCCGTTTGGGGGAACTGAGTCCGCAAGGCCCACAGCCCGCCCAGTTCTTCGTCAGGGTCGAGGGCTAAATCGAAGAGCACCACTTGTGGCTGGGCCGCGCGCGTCCAGTCCAGGGCGGAGTCCACTGTATCGGCGTCGCCCACTACGGTGGCAGTGCCGTGTCCGGCTTCGTCGAGCAATAAGTGTAAGCCCGCGCGCATGGCGGGATAGGGGGAGGCGATGAGGAGACGGAGCATGGAGGATTGGGTGCGTGGTCGGGTGGTCAAGTAGTCGCGTGGTTGAGTGGTCAAGGTCTGATGATTGTACGCCGAAAAGCATTGGCGAAGTATTAGCGCCAAACTCTGTGGCGCAAGGGGCGCAATTTGGCCTATAATCTCCCGTATGCCCAACCTGACGCCCCAGTTGAGTCAACTCGAAAATTCCGGCCTCGTCTCCCTGGCCCAAGCCGAGCCGGAACTCGAATATCTTTTCCGGCATGGGCTGATTCAAGACGCGGCCTATAGCTCTCTACTAAAGTCCGACCGCAAGCAATTACATCAAAAAGTGGGCGAGTGTCTCGAACGCGAGTATCCCCAGCGCCTCGAGGAATACGCGCCCATCCTGGCTCACCACTTTGCCGAAGCGGGGGATGCCCCGCGCGCCGAACGCTACTTCACCCTCGCTGGTGATGTGGCCGCGCGCATTTACGCCAACGCCGAAGCCGTGGCGCATTACACGCACGCCATTGAGCTCGCCCAAAACGCCCCCATTACCGCCCCCCCCTCACCCCCCCCTTCCCCCCCGCACGTTCTCTCCG
>CAYUFY010000138.1:0-12181 GCA_964443795.1 uncultured Anaerolineales bacterium
ATCTTGAATGGCTGACCAAGAAATGGGTAAGTTATTTAATTGGCGTTCCTTAGTGAGAAGGAATGTCCCCGCCAGCGCGCCGAGAATGCCGGCGGGCAACATTCGCCGCACCAACGCGCCGTCCCATTCTTTCCAGTAGGAATATATGGCAAACACATCGCCCACCATGAGCATGGGCAACAAGACCCCCACGGCTAGTGAGACCGGTATAAGCAAACTGAGCAGGGGCGTGAGCAGTGCGCCCAGTACGTTAAAGCCGCCTTTGGCGAGGCCAATCATGAAGCCCAACAGGGCCACGATGAGCGCGACGAAGAGCGGACTATGAGCGAGGGGAGGCATGAAAGAGCCAAACCTGACCGGTCTCGAAGACCGGTCAGGTTTTAACAGCTGATTAAATTTTTTCCAGTGGTGGGCGGTTGCCGTACTCGACCGGCGGCTGGTTGGTGGGCGTGGCCCAGCGCACGGCGTTGGCGATAACCTGCAAGACTTCTTGTTGATAGTAGGTCGGGTAAGTTTCGTGGCCGGGGCGGAAGTAGAAAATTTTGCCTTGCCCGCGCTGATAGCAACAGCCACTGCGGAAGACCTCGCCGCCTTGAAACCAACTCACAAACACCAGCGTCTCGGGCGCGGGGATGTCGAACCGCTCCCCATACATCTCCTCAGTCGGGATTTCAAAATACGGCCCCAACCCGGCGGCGATGGGATGCCCCGGCTCGATGACCCACAGCCGTTCGCGCTCGTTGGCCTCGCGCCAAATTAAATTACAAGGGGTGCCCATCAAGCGTTGAAAGATTTTGGAAAAGTGACCCGAGTGCAGGACGATGAGGCCCATGCCATCTAACACGCGGTTTTGCACGCGGGTCACAATTTCATCGCTCACTTCGTGATGGGCGAGGTGGCCCCACCACGTCAGCACGTCGGTGTCGGCCAGCACCGCTTCGGTGAGGCCATGTTCGGGGTCGTCGAGCGTGGCCACACGCACGGTCATGCCCTCGGCTTGCAAATGTTCGGCAATAGGCGCGTGTAAGCCGTTGGGGTAAATCTTTTGCACAGCGGCGTTTTTCTTCTCGTGCCGATGTTCGTTCCAGAGAGTCACTTTGAGTGTCATGGAAATTGCCTGTTAAGACTCCCGAAGTCTGAGAGAGTTCGGAAGTCTTGCTAAGACTAGCACTTCACCGGCACACCGTTTTGCGCGGCGCTGGCGCGGATGGCGTCCCAGAGTTTGGCCATCCGTAAACCAATCTCGGGCGGCGAGGGGTTGGGGATGCGCCCGGCGCGCACGGCGAGGAACTGTTCCCACACGCCGAGCGACGGGGGCACGGGAATCGGCGCGGGGGGCTGGTCGCCGTGATATTGCACCGCGAGGGTCTCGCCCCAAATGCCGGTGTGCAGAATCGCTTTTTCGCAGAACACACGAATCTCGGAGGCGCAGGAGGGGATGGCCTCGCCGCAAGCGTGGAAGGTGACGAGGCCGCCGGAGGCCAAGCGGCCCATCACCACTCCCAGTGTTTCCACCGGGCGGCCATGGTTATCGAACCACGCCGCCACTTCGCTAAAATCTTCGCCCGCGAGGTCGGCGATGGTGTTGAGTAAGTGCGCGCCGGTGTCGAACAGAAAGCCGCCGCCCGAGAGCGCGGGTTGTTGCCGCCACGTGCCCGCGGTGTTCGGTCCCCAGTTTTGCCAGACCACGCCGCTGATAGTGAGCAAGCGCCCGAACTCATTGGCGCGGAGCAAGCGTGCGGCCAGCCGCACTTGCGGCGAGAGACTGCCTTGAAACGCGACGACCAACAACTTGCCCGTGCGGTCACGGGTTTCAATCAAACTCCGCGCTTCGGCGGCGGTCATCACCATCGGCTTTTCGAGCAGAACATCCAGACCCGCTTCGAGGCAGGCTTGGGTTTGGTCGTGGTGCAAAGCGTGCGGGGTGATGATGAACACGGCATCAAGTTCTTTGCCATGCTTGGCGACCAACGTTTGCCAATCGGGTTCGTTGGGCGGGGGTGCGAGGCCCGCGTCGGTAAAAACTTTGGCGGCCTCGGCATACATCTCCGCCGAGGGTTCGCACAACACGGTGATGCGGGTGGTGCTTTGCATCTTGAGCATTTGGTGGATGTGGTGGCGGGCCATGCCGCCCACGCCGATGAGGGCGACGCGCAGAGGGGAAGTCATTGTTATCATCTCCAATCAGGTGACGGTCACCTTAAACTTATAACGGCGCGGGTCGTTCACACCGTGATTGAATTTCAATGTGGCGCCCCGTTTGGGAGGCCTCGCCGAAGGCTTGCATGAGGTCGAGGACGTGAAAGGCGAGGTCGCCGTTCGCGCGGTGCGCGTTGCCCGCGCGGAGGGCGCGGGCCAAGTCGGTCACTCCCAACCCGCGGCTGTTGTCGGTGAATCCGTGCGTGAGCGGCACCTCGCGCCATTCTTTTTCATCGGCGAGACGCACCCGCACCGGGCCGCCAAACGTGTTCGGGTCCGGCACACTGAGCGAGCCAAGCGAACCGTAAATCTCGATCCGCGGCAAGTTCGCGGCCCAAATATCAAAACTCATAATCAGCGTCGCCACCGGGCCGCTCACAAAATCCAACACGCCCGCGACGTGCGTCGGGGTGTTCACTTTAATTTTTGTGCCGGCCAGCGGTTGGCTGGTGATGAGCCGCTCGGGGAACGAGATGCGCGCCGAGCCGGTCAGGCGGCGCACCGGGCCGAGTAAATTGATGAGCGCGGTCAGGTAATACGGCCCCATGTCGAACATCGGCCCCGCGCCGGGTTGATAGAAGAAGTCGGGGTTGGGGTGCCACATCTCCATGCCGTGCCCGGTCATAAAGGCCACCGCGGCCACGGGGTCGCCAATCACGCCGTCATCAATCAGCTGGCGGCAGGTTTGCAAGCCGCCGCCGAGGAACGTATCCGGCGCGCATCCAATACGTAAGTTTTTTTGCTGGGCGAGGGCAATCAACCCGGCGCCATCGGCGCGGGTGGTGGCCAACGGTTTCTCGGAGTAAACGTGCTTGCCCGCGTTGAGCGCGGCGCGGCTGATTTCGGCGTGTGCGGCGGGCGGGGTAAGGTTGACGATGATTTCAATGGCGGGGTCGGCCAATACCTCGGCCACCGTCCGCGCGGGAATGTTGAACTTCTGGCTCTTCGCTTGGGCGCGCGCCATATCCATGTCGGCGCAAGCGGCAACCTCCAAACCAAAGGCCGCGCAGTTCTGCAAATAAATATCGCTAATGTTGCCGCACCCAATAATGGCGACTTTATTTTTTGTTTCCACGGGCTAATCCTTTTCCAGTGAGATAGGTGTAACTCTTGCGAACCGCTTCCAGCATATCAGTGGCACAGCGGTCGAGTTCGACCACCAGCCATTCGGCGGAACCGCCGCTCGCGGCAATCACGCCGGGGAGGTCCACCACGCCCTCGCCGAGCGCGGTCATGTCGGCCTCGATTTGGCACGGGCCATCTTTGATGTGCAAGAGCGGCGCGCGCGCCCCGAGGCGGCGCACGATCTCGGCGGGATTTTGTCCGCCGGTCTGCACCCAGTACACATCCACTTCGAGAAACACGCTGGGGTCGAGTTGTTCAAGCATGATGTCGGCGGTCAGGCGGTTGTTGAGCAGGCCGTATTCGAACCAGTGGTTGTGATAGCCAATCGTGAGGCCGTTGGCTTTCGCAATCGGCGCGGCTTCATTGAGCAGGGCGCAGACTTTTTTGATGCCGTCTTCGGATTGGAAGAGTTCGGGCGGTTGCCACGCGAGGATGAGGCGTTTGCAATTGAGCGCGCCGAGCGTGTCGAGCACTTCTTGTTTTTTCTCGCCGAGCGGGAGCGGGCTGTGGGCGCTACTCACGGTGAGGCCGAGGTCGCTAAAAAGTTTGGCGGCTGAGGCCGGTGAGTCGCCAAACGTTCCAGGTGCGGTTTCCACGCCGACGTAACCGATGTCGGCGACTTGCTGCAGGGTTCCGGCAAAATCTTGGGCGAGGGCATCACGGAGGGTATAGAGTTGGAGGGCGATGGGGGAGGGCATGGGGGTTCCTTGTGAATAATTGGGGGGTAAGCAATAGAGCGTCTGACCACTAAGAGAGTGTTTCTTAAATCGTTCATTTGCCTTGATTCAAGGCGGATCCGTGATTTATGGCAAAAACCCGCAAAAGCCTTGTTTTCCAGCGCAAAGCCGCCTTCGGAGAGCGACTTAAGAAACACTCTCTAAGACGCAAAGACTCAAAGGTCGGTCATGCCCGCGTGCCTTTGGCGGGCATCCAGATACGCAATTTGCTAAAGCAACTGGATGCCCGCCACGAGCGCGCGGGCATGACGGAAACGCGTGGGCGCGGACAAAGGCTGGGGTTCAAGTGACCGCGCGGGCGCGGATTCGGGCTTGTAAAAGAATAACTCCACAATCGTCCGACGATAAATCATCGGGCTGAGATAGCCAAGCCCGCTTAAGCGGGCTTCATGCTATTAGCGCAGTGGGCTTAATCACCGCGCCAGCCAGCCGCCATCCACGGGCAGGAGAATGCCATGCACGTAGTCGGCGGCGGGCGCGGCTAAAAAGATCACACTGCCTTTCAGGTCGGCGGGGTGGCCCCAGCGCCCGGCGGGCAGGCGGTCGAGCACTTGCTGATGGCGCACCGGGTTGTTTTTCACCCCGGCCGCCAGAGGTGTATCAAAATAACCGGGGGCAATGGCGTTCACGTTCACGCCCCGGCCCGCCCATTCGTTGGCGAGGGCTTTGGTCAGTTGCGCGATCCCGCCTTTGCTGGCGGCATAGGCCGGCACCGTGAGACCGCCGGAATAACTGAGCATGGAGGCGATGAGGATGATTTTACCGCGCCCGCGCGCCAGCATGGGGCGGCCCGCCAGTTGGCACAACTCAAACACCGAGGTGAGATTGACTTCCAAAACCTGGTCCCATTCATCGAGCGGATAGGCTTCAGCCTGGTGGCGGGTGGTTATACCGTGGGCCGCGACCAGAATATCCACTTGCCCGAGCGCGCGTTCGGCTTGGGCAAACAGGTGCTGGCGGGCGGCGCGGTCGGTCATATCGGCGCGCAGACCCACACAGCCTAACTCAGCCGCGATTGATTCGACGCGCTCAGAGACTCCGGCGATGACGACGCGCGCCCCGGCCCCCAGCAACGCTTCCGCCAGGACGCGGCCCAACGCGCCACTCCCGCCCGTGACCAGGGCCGTTTGCCCGGAGAGGTCAAACAGCGCGCTCATCTAAATCTCCGCCAGCGCGTGCAGGTGTGTTTGCAACGCGCCATAGGCCTCGCGATAAATGGCATAAACTTTTTCATACTGGTGTTGCGCGGCTTCATCGGGTTTAGTCTGGCCCGCGCTGGTCACGCACTGGCTCACCGCCGCGTGGACATCCGCAAACACGCCCGCGCCCACCCCGGCCAGCAGGGCCGCGCCATACGCCGGGCCTTCCTCGGCGGTCAGGGTCACCACCTCCGCGCCGTAAATATCGGCTTGCATTTGCCGCCACAGGGCACTGCGCGCCCCGCCGCCGGTCGCGCGAATCTCCTCGATGGGCACGCCGAGGCCGCGCATAATCTCCAACCCGTCGCGCAAAGAATACACCACGCCCTCCATCACCGCGCGAATCAAATGCGCCGCGGTATGGCGCGCCGTCAGTCCGATAAACGCGCCGCGCGCCAATGGGTCGAGGTGCGGCGTCCGCTCGCCGGTGAGGTAGGGGAGGAAGAGCAGGCCCTCACAGCCGGGCGGGACGGAGGCGGCGAGGGCCGTCATTTGTTCATAGGTCAATTGGTGATTGGTCATTGGTAATTGAAAAACGTCGCGCAACCAGCGGAAGGCGCCGCCCGCTGAGAGCGTGACCGCCATGAGATGATATTGACCCGGCACCGCGTGACAAAAGGTGTGCAGGCGCCCGCCGGGGTCAAGCGCGATAGATGCTGAATGCGCGAAGAGCACCCCGCTGGTGCCAAGACTGGAACTGACCACGCCCGCGCGGACCACGCCGGTCCCCACCGCGGCCGCCGCGTTATCCCCGCCCCCGGCGATGACCGGCAACCCGGCGGGCAACCCCACCCCGGCGGCGACCTCGGGCCGCAGGTGACCGGTGACCTCCGGCCCTTCGGCCACGCGCGGCAACCACGCGCGTTTAATGTCCAGCGCGTCCAAAATTTCGGCGCTGTAATCGCGGGCGCGCAAATCCAGCAACAACGTCCCGGCGGCGTCCGAGGCGTCGGTCACGCGCTCCCCCGTCAGCCGCCAGCGAATGTAATCCTTGGGCAACACCACTTGCGCGAGCCGGGCGTAATTTTCCGGTTCATGGTGGCGGAGCCAGAGAATCTTCGGGGCCTGGAAGCCCGTGAGGGCCGGGTTCCCCGCGAGCTCAATCAAGCGCGCCGCCCCGACCCGTTGCGTGATCTCGGCGCACTCGGCGGCGGTGCGTTGGTCATTCCACAATAGCGCGGGTCTAATCACCTCTCCGGCCTCATCCAAAAACACCGCGCCGTGCATTTGGCCGGTGAGGCCCAGGCCCGCGATGTGCGCCGGGTTCACTTGGGCGGCCATGGTGCGTAACGCGGTTTGCGCGCCTTGCCACCAATCGGCGGGGTCTTGTTCGCTCCACTGGGGGTGAGGCGCCGAGAGCGGGTATTCGGCGGTGGTCGTGGCCACTACCCGCCCGTGGTCGTCACACAGCAGGGCTTTGGCGCCGGTGGTGCCAATATCGAGGCCGAGTAAATAGGTCATGGCTGAAGGTTGGGCCCCCGGGATCAGCGCACGCCCATCAGCAAATCAAACACCAGTTGATCCAGTCGTTCGTAGCCCAGACCGCGTTGACCCAGCGCCTCGCGGTCGAAGGTCTGCGCTTTGAGCGCGGCGGCCTTGCGGGCGCTGTACTTGCCCATGCGTTTGATCATGCTCGGGTCCCCGGCGTTAATCTCGGCGAGGAGGGCCTGAATTTCCGGGTCGGCGTTGAAACGCGCCGCCTTCTCTTTGAGAATGAGATACGAGCGCATGTTGCCCCGCGCAAAATCCTTCACGCCCGCGTAATCTTCGGTGCGGTAGGCGTGCGCGTCGAAGTGCCGCGAGCCAGAGTAGCCCACGTCTTCGAGGAACTTGACGAGGAAGAAGGCCTGCTTGAGATTGTGCGACCCGAAGCGGAAATCCTGGTCGTAGCGGGCGAAGTTCTGGTCGTTGAGGTCAATGTGAAACAGCTTGCCCGCATCCCACGCCTGCGCCACAGTATGCAGGAAGTTGAGGCCGGCCATTTGTTCGTGGGCCACTTCGGGGTTCAGCCCCACCATCTCCGGGTGATCGAGCGTTTCGATAAAGGCCAGCATGTGGCCGCTGGTGGCCGGGATGATGTCGCCGCGCGGCTCGTTGGGTTTGGCTTCGAGCGCAAACTTGAGTCGGTATTTTTTATCCAGAGCATACTCGCATAAAAAGTTCATGGCTTCGCGCATGCGCCGGAGCGCCTCCAGTGGATTTTTGGCCGCGTCGGTCTCGGTGCCTTCGCGCCCGCCCCAGAAGACGTAGGTCTTCGCGCCCAATTCCACCCCCAAATCAATGGCGTGCATGGTCTTTTGCAAAGCATACGCCCGCACGGTGGGATCGTTGGCCGTGAACGCGCCATCTTTGAAGGCTGGGTCACTGAATAGATTGGTGGTGGCCATGGGCACCACCAGACCGGTGGCTTTCAACGCCCGCTTAAAGTCGCGCACAATCCGATCCCGCTCAGTTGGGGTGGCGTCAATCGGTACCAGATCGTTGTCGTGCAGGTTCACGCCATACGCGCCGACCTCAGCCAGCAAATGCACCAGTTCCACTGGCAAGAGCGTGGGCCGGGTGGGGTGGCCGAACGGGTCGCGGCCAGTGTTGCCGACCGTCCATAGGCCAAAGGTGAATTTGTGCTCGGGTTGGGGTTGATAGTTGGACATGGCAGACTCTTGACCTTAGTATGTCACCGACACGCGTTGCCCGCTCGCGGCGGATTGCAAAATCGCATCACAAATGACAGCGTTCTTGTAGCCATCTTCAAAGTCCGCCCCATAGGGCGCGATGGCTTTGTTGTTCACAATCGCGTCGAGTAAGTGATGAATCTCGTGGACAAAGGTGTGTTCCCAGCCGATGAGGTGGCCGTGCGGCCACCAGTTTTCCCAGAAGGGGTGGTAGCCCTCGGTGACGAGGACGTTGTGAAAGCCCTGCGTCTCTTTCGGCTGTTCGCCCACCCAAAAGACTTCCAGCTCGTTCAGCCGCTCCAAGTTAAACCGGAGCGTGCCTTTCTCGCCGTTGATTTCAAAGCAGTTGTAGTTCTTGCGCCCGGCGGCAAAGCGCGTGGCCTCCACGGTGCCAATCGCGCCGTTCTCAAATTCCACCGCCGCCACAAACGCGTCGTCCACGTCCACTTTCTTCATCTGCCCGTCGGCCCCGGGGCGCTCGGGGATAAAAGTCCGCGCGAGGGCGCTGACACTGCGGAACTCGCCGACCAGAAATCGCCCGAGGTCAATGATGTGCGCGCCGAGGTCGCCCAACGCGCCACTGCCCGCCAGCGCTTTCTCCAGCCGCCAAATGTGCGGTGTGCCGTAGTGCGGCATAATCCACTCTTGCAAATACACCGCGCGGAAGTGATAGATTTGCCCGAGCGCGCCGGATTCGATGAGCGCTTTGGCCTGGCGGATGGCCGGGACAAAGCGATAGTTGAAGGCGACGGCGTGCTTGACCCCGGCTTTGGTCACGGCTTCGAGCATGGCCGCGGCTTCGGGGGCCGTGCGGGCCAACGGTTTCTCGCACAGGATGTGCTTGCCCGCGCGGGCCGCCGCAATACACGGTTCGGCGTGGGCATCGTTGGGGCCGCCGTTGTCGAAAAGTTGAATGCGGTCATCTTTCAGCATCGCGCGCCAGTCGGTGTAATAGCCCTCGTAACCGTAGCGGAGCGCGGCTTCTTTCACCGCCGCTTCATTGCGCCCGGCAATCGCAATCAGTTTCGGAATCGCGGGCGGCGGATACATCATGTACGGCAGTTTCTTAAACGCATTGGAATGCGCCTTGCCCATGAAGGCGTAGCCCAACATCCCCACGCCAATTTCGGGGGCGGGGTGGGTGGCTTTGGCACTGGCCATGGAAGTGAAGGTGGATTCGGACATAGGAGGCTCCGGGGGAAGAAGAGTAATCAGTAATCAGTGATCAGTTATCAGTGAACAGCCATAACTGATCACTGTTCACTGATAACTGGTTTTTACTTTTTCTCAAACGCCGCGTCAAACGCCATCGCCGAGGGCGCGAAGTCGAGGCGGCGCACAAACGCGCAGGCTTCGGCCGCGCCGTGCTCGCGGTCCATCTTGCCGTCCTCCCACTCCACCGAGAGCGGGCCGGTGTAGCCCACATCGTTGAGGGCGCGGATAATCTCCTCGAAGTTCACCGATCCGCGCCCGAGCGAGCGGAAATCCCACGCCCGCCGGGGGTCGCCGAAATTCAGGTGGCCGCCAAACGTCCCGGCCGCGGTGGGGCGCGGCGAGACATACACATCCTTCATGTGCGCGTGATAAATGCGGTCGCCGAACTGGCGGATGAAGGCCACGTAGTCCACGTTCTGGTAAGCAAAATGGCTCGGGTCATAGTTAAACCCAAAGGCCGCGCGCCCGCCCACCGCGTTCACCGCCGCCTCCGCGCTGGCTACATCAAACGCAATCTCGGTGGGATGGGCCTCCAACGCAAAGCGCACGCCCACTTCATCGAACACATCCAAAATGGGATTCCACAGGTCAGCGAAGTGTTTGTAACCGTTGGCGACGAGGTCAGCGGGATTGGGCGGGAAGGAATAGAGATACGGCCAGATGGAGGAGCCGGTGAACCCGGGCACGACCTTGACCCCGAGCCGAGCCGCCGCCCGCGCGGTGTTCTGCATCTCAGCGGCGGCGCGCGCCCGCACGTTATCTTCCTTCCCCTCGCCCCACACCCGCGCGGGGAGAATGCTCTTGTGCCGCTCGTCAATCCGGTCGCACACCGCTTGCCCCACCAAGTGGTTGCTGATGGCGTACACCTTCAGGCCGTGCTGGTTCAAAATATCATGGCGCGATTTGATATACGCATCATCGCTGAGGGCCTTGTCCACTTCAAAGTGGTCGCCCCAACAGGCGATTTCCACGCCATCGTAGCCAAACGCTTTGGCTTTGGCGCAGAGCGTATCAAACGGCAGGTCGGCCCACTGGCCGGTGAAGAGGGTGACGGGACGGGACATGGGGAATTCCTTGTGGGTGGGAGAATCGGAGATGAGAGATGGCTGATTGTAGATGGGTTCAATCAAAAATCAAAAATCGGCTACCCCCATTATCCGCGCCAGATCACGCTTCCCCCGCAATTCCGCCGGGCCGAGGTGGGTGAGCTTATCGCCCGGCTTCACCGCCGCCGTTGTGAACTCGCTGGATTAATAGCGAGGTAAGGGTCAAACCGAAGTGGAAATCTACCCCGCCCCGCTGGCCAGCACCTCAAACCATTGACGCTTCACCATCTCGTTGATCTTCGGCTCGGTCATCTTTTTGTATAAATCCAGTTTGTTGTGGACAAATTCCAAAAGCAGACGGTCAAAGACTTGGTTGAACTTATAGACTTTGGCGTCACGCGGATTATCGGCTTTCATAACCGCCATCAGTTCTTCGTCGCTCATCACCTTGGTTTCAAATCGGCTGATATCTACCTTGTCGTCTGCACTCAAAGTGATTCCGTAGGTGGTATTGAGGGTTTCGATGATGTGCGAGAGCAGGTCTTTCTCGTCACTTGCGCCACCCATACCACCATCGCCAAAGCCTGCGACGGTGCCTTGTTTCTTTTCAAGTTCAATACTGCCTGTGTAGGTTTCCTGCAAGCGGAAGGAGTCCAAGTCCACCGCGTCGCGGATTTCGTAAGGGAGGCGAGACTGTCGGCGCGGGAGTTTGCGGTTCAGGGCTTTGGCGAAGACGTAGAGTTTTTCCAAATCCACATCTTCGAAGGTGATGATTTGCGAGACGAAGCCATATAAGCGGATAAACTTCTGAATGGTGGCGCGGAAGTCTTCGCGGTCTTCTTCGGGCTTGTAGCCCCACACGATGACGCACCGATCGAGCACGGGTTGAAGTTTTTCGAGCGGGATATTGGTCGCAAAGAATATCTCGGCAAATTCGTTCACATCGGCGTCGGTGAAGACTTCAAAGGCTTTGAGTTCAGTCTGTTGGTCGTATAACTTGTTCGGGTCGGTTTCTTCTTCGAGCAGGGTGGTTTGATAGTAGGGTTGGAAGGCGGCTTGGATGTCTTCCGCTTCGTTGACGAAATCCAGTACCAATGTATCTTCTTTGCCCTTTGGTTTACGGTTTAGGCGGCTGAGGGTTTGGACAGCTTGCACGCCATCCAATTTTTTATCCACATACATGGTGTGGAGCAGGGGTTCGTCAAAGCCTGTTTGATATTTGTTCGCCACGACAAGGATTCGATAATCAGGCGTTTTGTAGGCGTCTTCAATGGCGACTTTGGGCGGCAGGTGGTTGAGGCTGTTCTCGGTGTATTTCTCGTGCGTGTCGGGGTCGGTGACTTCGCCAGAGAAGGCAACCAAGGCCTTGAAGGGCAAATGCTTTTCTTCCATCACTTTGCGGAAGGCGAGATAGAACTTGACGGCGTGCAAACGCGAGCGCGTGACCACCATCGCCCGACCTTTGCCTTGAATGGTGTTGACGGTCTTCTCTAAAAAGTGGTCGAGCATGATGCGCGTCTTTTGCTCGATGGCGTGCGGGGTCAAGTCCACATCGGAGGTGAGCAGGCGGATGGCTTTCTTCTTTTCGTATTCGTTATCGGTCGGGATGGTCTTGATGAGTTTGAAGTAACGCTTGAAGGTGGTGTAATTCTTGAGCACGTCCAGAATGAAGTTTTCTTCGATGGCTTGGCGCATGGAATAGACATGATGCGCGACGGGCTGGCCTGCTTCATTCTTGCGCCCGAATAATTCGAGCGTTTTATTTTTGGGCGTGGCAGTGAAGGCAAAATACGAGATGTGACTTTGCTTGCCGCGCGCGCGAATCTCTTTCAGGATTTCATCTTCCAAATCATCGCCCGTGGTGTCTTCGGCTTCGGCTTGCTCCAAATTGACCGCCAGAGTCTTTTTGAGATGTTTGGCGGATTCGCCCGACTGGCTGGAGTGGGCTTCGTCAATGATGACGGCGAAGCGTTTGCCTTTGAGGTCGG
>CAYUFY010000139.1:0-12065 GCA_964443795.1 uncultured Anaerolineales bacterium
GTCGTTCGCGCTGTTGCGGGCGGCTGCATAGGCTTCGGCATAGGCTTCGGCGGCGGTGCGCTGGGCTTTCTCTTCGGCTTCGCGCCGGGCTTGCGTTTCCTGTTGGGCGCGGCGTTCGGCATACTCGGCGGCGCGCGCTTCGGCTTCGCGTTCTTTTTCTTCGTTCATCCACGCGCGGTAGGCGGCCTGCTCGGCGGCGTGGCGCGAATAGGTGCGCTGGGGATAAACCACCCCGTCGTCATTGTCGTCGTCGTCGGTGTAGTAGGCGGTCGCGGCGGCCCGCGCGGTTTTCAGATGCGTCGCATCGTAGCGCTGGCGTTTGTCGGGGTCGCTGAGCGTGGTGTACGCCTCGTTGATTTTCTTGAGGCGCTCCTCGGCGTAGGCGCGCACGCTGGCGTTGGCCTGTTGCAACCGGTCGGGGTGATGCAACTGGACGAGGATGCGGTAGGCCGCTTTGATTTGTTCGGGCGTGGCGTCCGAGGGGATGTCGAGGATTTCGTAGTACTTCATTTTTTCAACGGATGAAGCGGAGGGAGTTCCCAAACCCGCAGAGGTGAAAACTTGCTCTAACGCTTTTCAATCGCGTTTTCTCGATATTTTTCAAGCGAAGATTATGCCTACCTCCTCGGGTTTGGGAACTCCCGAAGCGGATTGAGCAGATGGGGGATTATACCCGCGTAAAAAAGAAACCCGACTTTTATCAGTCGGGTTGGGAGCGTTAGGTGGTGGTGGCGCGGGGGAGGCGTTGCACACTCAGTCGCGGCACATACATCGTCCGGGGAATTAATTCGATGCGGACCAGCACCACTTTCTTACCTTCCTTTTTAGCGCGTTGGGCCCGACGGCGGTTAATGGTGGCTAACTCTGGGTCGTTGTCTGGGATGAAAAACACCGTTGCCCCTTTCGGCACTCGGCGGGCGAACTTTTCATCCTCCAAAATCTCTTGGGTGAATAACTCTAGGTACTCAAAATTGCGGCGCGCCATTTCCTTGTCGGTCATTTCATTTGCCTTTCATAGCGTTGGCGGAAAAAAGGCCAACGTTTTTTGATTTGTTCCAGCGACCAAGTAAAAGCCTTGTTGTAGTCTTGGGTTGGCAAATCGGTGGTCACTTTTGTGCCATCAGGGTAGAGGGTATCCTGATGCGCTTTATCGTGAGCTGTATCCATCCTGACTATCGGGTGCCAACGCTCCTGAATAAAGGCCAAGTATTGAACAGCGAAATCAACAACGGCTTTCCCCACGCGGTCAAACCGCACCTTGATGACATCGTTATCGGTCAATTCCATGTCATATTCTTCACGCTGACGGCGGACGGTTGGCATCTTATTCCCCATTATAAATCTCAATGCAAAATCTGACTCAAAAACAACCGCGTGCGCTCCTCGCGCGGGTTCTGGTAAAAGTTTTCCGGCGTGCCGCGCTCCACGATCTGCCCGCGATCCATGAAGATGATTTCGTCGGCGGCGTTGCGAGCAAAGCCCATCTCGTGCGTCACGCACACCATGGTCATGCCCGACTTAGCCAAATCCTGCATCACGTCCAGCACTTCCTTAATCATTTCGGGGTCGAGGGCGCTGGTCGGCTCATCGAAGAGCATGATCTTGGGGTTCATGGCGAGCGAGCGGGCGATGGCCACGCGCTGTTGCTGGCCGCCGGAGAGTTGGCCGGGGTATTGGCTGGCCTTTTCGGGGATGCCGACCCGCTCGAGTTGTTCCAGGCCCACCCGCCGGGCCTCGCCCGCCGAGCGTTTGCGGACAATCTTCTGGGCCAGCATCACGTTTTCGAGCGCGGTGAGGTGCGGGAACAAGTTGAACTGCTGGAAGACCATCCCCACCTCGGCGCGGACGGCGTTGATGTCCTTGCTTTTGTGCGTCAATAATTTGCCGTCCACCCAAATCTCGCCGCCGGTGGGCGTTTCCAAATGATTGATGCACCGCAGAACGGTGGATTTGCCCGACCCGCTGGGGCCAATGATGACCAGCACCTTGCCGAGTTCTACTTCGAGACTCACGTCGTTGACCGCGCGCAAAGCGCCAAATTGTTTGACCAGGTTTTTGATGAGGATGATGGGAGGCATAGGTTTCCTCTCCCCTCTCCTCAGCGCCGTTCTTGGGCGCTGAGGAGAGGGGCCGGGGGTGAGGTGAGGGCGGGGTTACCGCCGAAATTGCGACAGACGATTTTCCAGCGTCCGCACCGCGCGCGACAACAACACCGTCATGGTCAGATAAATAAAGGCCAGGATGGTATAGGTCTGGAAAAACAGAAACGTGCTGGCCGCGTAGAGTTTGGAGTTCTGGGTGATGTCTTCCACCCCCAACACCGAGACCAGCGACGAGTCTTTGAGCATGGCGATGAAGTCGTTGCCCAGGGCCGGGAGCACGCGCCGGATGGCCTGCGGCAGGATGATGTGGCGCATGGCTTGAAAATAACTCATGCCCAACGCCCGCGCCGCTTCCATTTGCCCTTTTTCAATGGATTGAATGCCCGCTCGGAAAATCTCGGATTCAAAGGCGCCATAGGCGACCGCCAGACCGAGAATCACCCGCACCTCGTTGGGAAAATCGCGGGTTTTAAAATCCACCAGCAGTGTCCCAAACTGCAGGTTGTTTTTAACCAGCCAGTCACCCAGGGCATTGATGCCGCTTACGGCCAACGGCACGGCCACAAAGGCGATGTACATCAACAGCACCAGCATGGGGAACCCGCGCACAATTTCCACATAAAATGAGGCCACATTGAGGACGATGGGGTTTTTGGAAACGCGCGCAAAGCCCACGACCAAACCGATGAAGACCGCCAAACCATAGGCGGCCAGTGTGGTGCGGATGGTGACGAAGATGCCTTTTTTGAGCAGGCTGGCCAGCCCCACTTCGCTCCGATACCCAACCACGGCCTTGAAGATATTGGTGTATTGCCCATTCGTGATAATGGAATAAATAACAATGAGGCCTAACAAACTGGCGAGGATGAGCCACCACGGCCATTCAGACATGCGCTCCAAGCCGGGCATGAGGCGCGAGGCGGAGCGATTGGAGGGGACGAGCGGGGTTGGGTCAGTCGGGCCGGGGCCACTAGGTTGCATGGTTTTATCCTAGATTGACGTGCGACGCACCGGCAAGGTGCGTCGCACGTGACAACAGGGCTTTAGAACCTATCTCTAAACCTGTCAGGTCTTCAAGACCTGACAGGTTTTTCGGAAATTTAGAGATAAGTTCTTAACTGACTGTCACTGGCGACAAGCGACGGAAAGCCAGTGACAGTCATCTTCAAAAAACTTATTCCGGCAGGGGGAACCACTTGGCGTAGATTTCGTCCAGGGTGCCGTCCTGCTCCATGTACTTCAGGGCCAGATTGATGGGGTCGAGCAGGTCACTGCCTTTGGGGAAGACAAAGCCCAACTCTTCGTTGGTCAGCGGCTCGCCCACGATCATTAATTTGTCCGGGTTCGCGCCGATGTAGCCTTGTCCGGCTACATCGTCCATCACCGTCGCGTCAACGTCGCCATTGATGAGCGCCTGCACGATGATGCCGTATTGGTCAAAGGCTTGGACATGGTCTTCGCCAAAGAGCCCCACGGCCACATCGTAGTTGGTGGTACCGGGTTGCGCGCCCACTTTGAAGTCGCCGAGCGCCTTGAGGGTGTCGGCATCGGTGAAGCGGGTCTCATCGGCCCGCACCAGCAGTTTTTGTTGCAGTTGAATGTACGGGGTCGAGAAGTCCACATTCTTGGCGCGCTCTTCGGTGATAGTCACACCATCGGCGGCGATATCGAACTCGGCGGAGCCAGTGCCGCCCATCACCGCCACAATCGCATCCCACGCCGTTTGCACGAACACCGGCTTGCAGTTCAGGCGCGCGCAGGCTTCATTGAACACATCGTAGTCGTAGCCTTTGCCTTCGCCGCTGGTCTCATCAATGAAGTTGAACGGGTTATAAGCATTTTCAACGGCGATGAGGATTTCGCGCCCGCCCAAATCGGGCAGGGGGTCGAGGGCGGCTTCGGGCTGGGCATTGAGGAACCACTGGTTGAACAACTCTTCGAGCGTGCCATCTTTTTCCATCTCGGCCAGTGCGGCGTTGATGGGGTCGCGCAGGTCACTGCCTTTGGGGAAGACAAAGCCCAATTCCTCGGCGGTCAGTTCGTCGCCAACGATCTTCAACTTGTCGGGATTGGCGCCGATGTAGCCGAAGGAGGCCACATTATCCATCAGCGTCGCGTCAACGTCGCCGTTGATGAGCGCTTGCACGATGATGCCATACTGATCGAAGGCCTGCACGTGGTCCTCGCCAAAGAGTTCCACGGCCAGGTCGTAGTTGGTGGTGCCGGGTTGCGCGCCCACTTTGAAATCGGCCACAGCCTTCAGGCTGTCCGCATCCGTAAAGCGATCTTCATCGCCGCGCACCAGCAGTTGTTGCGCCAGCTTAATGTACGGGGTCGAGAAGTCCACGTTCTGGGCGCGTTCTTCGGTGATGGTCACCCCATCGGCGGCGATGTCGAACTCCGCCGTGCCGGTGCCGCCCATCACGGCCACAATCGCGTCCCACGCGGTTTGCACGAAGACGGGTTTGCAGTTGAGGCGTTGGCAAGCTTCATTGAACAAATCGTAATCGTAACCCACGCCTTCACCCGTGACGGTGTCAATAAAGTTGAACGGGTTGTAGGCGTTTTCCACCGCGATGCGAATTTCACGCCCCCCCAAGTCAGTCAGGCCTCCGGCGGGGGCCGCGGTGGGTTGGGGCGCGCTGGTGGGCGGCACAGCGGTCGGTTGGGGGGCTTGCGTGGGTTGCGGGGCCGCGGTGGTTGCGGCGCCACCGCAGGCCGCCAGGACCATTGCGGCCAACATCAATAAATACACTAACTTCTTCATCTTCTATCTCCTTTCAAGAGAAACTAAATTGAGCTCAAGGCTCACGGCGTGAGAGTTATTCTAAACGACCCGGGCAGGTTTTCAAAGCGGATTTTTAAGGCCGGGCGGCGGATTGGATTTTAGCCAGCCCGAGGCTGTTTGCGCCGTTGGGTTTTCGTCTGCGCCCGCCGGGGATTGTGGAAACCCCGCAGACTAAACTGGCCCTTACGCTTGGAGATTCAACGCGAAGGCTCTTATAATCAACGTGAGTTGAAAAACTTGGTAGTGGTAACAAAGTAAGTGATGGTGCGCCTGACAGGTCTTTCAAATTCATCACTTACAAAGTTACCACTACCAAAAACTTTATTCCACTTCAGTTTGTCAGCCTTGTCACGCGCAAAGGAGCCGTTAATTTATGACCGCCCAAGACCTGCCCGCTGTCGAAGACCGTCCCATTGATCAGGAAGCCGATTTGTTTTCCATCAACGCCGTTGACCACGTGGAATTTTGGGTGGGCAACGCTAAGCAGGCCGCTTTTTATTGGAAATATTGGGGTTTTAAACCCGTGGCCTATAGCGGTCTGGAAACCGGCAACCGCCGCTATGCTTCGTATGTGCTGGAGCAGGGCAAGACCCGGTTTGTGGTCAGCACGCCGTACTCGCCGCAGGATGAAATGGCCGCGCATCATTTGCTACACGGCGATGGCGTGAAGGTGATCGCGTTCGAGGTGGATAACGTGGAGACGGCGTATCGCGAGACCACCGCGCACGGGGCGCGGGGCGCGCAACCTCCGGCGGAAGCGCACGACGCGACGGGCCGGGTCCGCACCTCCAGCATCCACGGGTACGGCCACACGCTGTTCAAGTTCGTCGAGCGCGCCGATTATTCGGGGGCGTATCTGCCGGGCTATAAAGCGTTGGCGGAGGATAAAACGGTCAAGCCGGTGGGCCTCGCGGCGGTGGATCACATCGTGGGGAATGTGGAATTGGGCAAGATGAATTATTGGGTGAACTGGTTTCACCGGACGATGGGCTTCCGGCAGATTGTGCATTACGACGACAAGGTGATTCACACCGAGTATTCGGCGTTGATGAGCAAGGTGATGGGGAGCGGCAATGGGCGCATCAAATTCCCCATTAACGAACCCGCCGAGGGCAAGAAGAAAAGCCAGATCGAGGAATATTTGGATTATTACGGCGGCCCCGGGGTCCAGCATGTGGCGCTCATCACCGGCGACATCATTGCCACGGTGCGCGAACTGCGCGAGCGGGGGCTGGAATTTTTGCGCGTGCCGAAATCGTATTACGACTCGCTCCCGGAGCGGATGGGCGAAATTAAAGAGCGCTACGAAGATATCGCCGAGTTGGGCATTCTAGCCGACCGCGACGATGAGGGCTATCTCTTGCAAATTTTCTCGCGCCCTCTGCAAGACCGCCCGACCTTCTTCCTCGAAGTCATTCAGCGGCGCGGCTCGCGCGGCTTTGGCGTGGGGAATTTCAAGGCGCTGTTTGAGAGTATTGAGATTGAGCAGGCGAAGCGAGGCAATTTGTAAATCCGGCATTGAGCAATTGGGCCATTGGGTTATTGGATTTTCACTAATGCAATGGCCCAATCGCCCACTGAGATAATCACTATGCCCTTCTACCACCACCTCGGCACCCTTCCCCACAAGCGCCACACCCAATTCCGCAAGCCGGATGGGACGTTGTATCGTGAACAGGTCATCGGCACCAAAGGGTTTTCCGGCATTCAGTCCATTTTGTACCACTGCCACCAGCCCACGCAGATTAAGCACGCCGAGGTGCTGGGGAGCGCGGCGGTGCAATACGTGGACGATGGCGCGTTGAAACACCGCTTGTTTCGGAGCAAGGACGCGCCGCCCGGCGGGGATGCGCTGACCGCGCGCCGGGTGCTGATGGGCAATGCCAACATCACCATGGCCGTCGCTCGCCCCACCGAAGCCATGCCTTATCATTATCGCAATGGCGAAGCGCACGAGTTGTATTGGGTGCATACGGGTGCCGGCACATTGCACTCACAATATGGCGCGCTCGACTTTGGCCCCGGCGATTATCTCAACATCCCTATCAGCACCACCTGGCGCATGGAATTAAAGGGCGCGGGGCATCGCTTTCTGGTGTTCGAGTCGGCGCACGATTTTGAATTTCCCCAGCGCTACCGCAATGAGTACGGGCAACTGCTCGAACACTCGCCGTTTTGTGAGCGCGATATCCGTATCCCCGACCGATTGGAGACTCACGACGAGCCGGGTGATTTTGAAGTGCGGGTGAAGGCGCGGGGCGAGTTCCACCGGCATCTCCTCGACCATCACCCGCTGGATGTGGTGGGTTGGGACGGTTACTTGTATCCCTATGCGTTTAACATTTATGACTTTGAGCCGATCACCGGGCGCGTGCATCAACCCCCACCGGTGCACCAAACTTTCGAGGGCTGGAACTTTGTCATTTGCTCGTTCATGCCGCGCTTGTTCGATTATCACCCCGAGGCGATTCCTGCGCCCTACAATCACGCCAACGTCAACTCAGATGAAGTGCTGTATTACGCCGAGGGGAATTTTATGAGCCGCAAGGGCGTGGAGCAATTCGATGTGAGTCTGCACCCGGGCGGTCTGCCGCACGGCCCGCATCCCGGCACGGTGGAGGCGAGTATCGGCAAAGCCCGCACCGAGGAAGTGGCGGTGATGATGGACACCTTCCATCCCCTGCACGTCACGCCGTTTGCGCTGGAATGCGAGGATGAGCGGTACGCGTATAGCTGGGTGGAACACAAGTAAAAAAATCCCCCAACCCCAAATTTCAAATCCCACTATCCCAAGTGCTTGCTTGGGATAGTGTCTTTAAAGCCAGCCGAGTTTCTTCAAATCTTCGCGCGGTTCGTCGAAACTGCAACTGCCAAAGGAGATGAGGCTGGTGGCGCGGGCGGCGATGAGGGCGGGGAGGTCGGCGCGCAAATCCCGCCAGATGAAGGCCTCGTCGGTGAAGGTGAAGTGGGCCGGGTCTTCGTCGGCGAGGATGGCGCAGGTTTCGGTGGGGCCGAGTTGCTGAACCCGCGCGAGCAGGCCCGCGCCGAAGACGTTGATAAAGCCGTGCAGGTGGGTCTGCGCCGTTGCGTCGTAGCGGCGGAGCGGGTGGTGCAGGCCTGCGGTGCATTTGAGGGCCACGCCCGTATCGCGGCAGAGGGTGAGGACGCGCGCCACCTGTTCGACGGACGGGACGGCTTCGGGGGTGGCGCCGCCGCACCGGAGTTTGAACCCGGCTGGGCGGAAGCGGGTGGTGTTGTATTCGGCGATGGCTTCGAGGGTGGCGGTCAGGTCGGTGCCGGGGGCCACTTCGAAATAGGGAGTGAGCGTGAGGGGCGAGGCATCCAAGACGCGGGCGGCGGACCCGAGCAGGGTGCGCAAATCCGCGCGGTCGCGGACAGCGCCGGGCAGCGGCACTTCGATGGCGGGCAGGGTCACGCTCGGGCCGCGTTCCACGCTGAAGGCGGTCATGGTTTTTAAAGTTTGTTCGAGGGTGGGCAGGAGTTCGGCGGCGGTGTCCACGCCCGGGACGAGGGTCGAGAGTTCCAACGGCGCGGCCGGGGTGAAAGCCGCCGTGTCGAGGGCGTTAAGTTGGTCGGCGGGGCAGATGAAGCGCCCTAACAGCCAGGCCTCGGGACTGGCCTGATAGGCGGCGTAGTTGCGGACGGCTTCGGCCAGCGGGAGGCTGGTGGGCGGGAAGAGGCCGGCGTAATCAATGAGGCGGTGGTGGAAGACGTAGTGGGCAGTGGGCATTTTAAGAAGGCAGACGGCAGGTGGTTTAGACGTATCTTCTCAATAATTCGGGGTAAACATCCGTTCTAATGTATTCTGGCCGCCATATACGTGGCTTATTCATTGCGCCATCTCCGTATATGGCAGTTGAAGGTGTGGTACAAATGTTCAACCGCGATTTATTGAGAAGTTACGTTTAGACAACCTTTTTGAGTTTTTCGGCGGCGCGGGCCATTTCGACGAAGAGCATGCCCAGCGGGGCTTGTTCTTTGGCGGTGATCATGAGCACGGCGTCGTGGCCGACGGAGGTGAGGACAATGTGACCGTCGTCGCCTTTGACATAGACTTTGTTGAGGGTGCCGCTTTTCATGGCGCGGGTGATGCGCTCGCCGAGCAGGACCATGACCGCCGACATGGCCGAGACGTGTTCTTGCGCGGCAACGTAGGCGGGCATGACCGACATGACGGTGAGGCCGCTGATGCGGACGACGGCTACCGCATTGATGTGGGGCGAGGCGGCGACCAGTTCGTCGAGAATGGCTTTGATGCGGAGCTCTTCGGGCGTGGGCATAAAGGCAGGTTGAGCGTGAGAAACTCTATCTCGGAGTATAAACGAGATTGGGAGTTTGGCAGGTTAGAGAGTGGGAAGCGGGGGAAATAATAGTGGATATTGGAGATAAGAGATTAGGCATTGGGGACGAGGGCGGGTTCGAGTTGGGTGGTGTGATTAATGATGAAATCGGCCCCGGCGCGGAGGAGTTCGGGGCGTTGCCCAAACCCGCACAAGACGGCGACGGTCTGCGCCCCGGCGCGTTTGCCGGCCAGAATATCCACGGTGGTGTCACCGATCATGAGGCAGGCGGCGGGCGGGAGATTGAGTTGGCGCGCGGCGTAGAGCACCGGGTCGGGGTAAGGCTTGGTGTGGGGCGCGGTTTGGGCGGAGACGACCACCGGAAAGAAGCGGGCCAGGTTGAGCTGGTCGAGCATGTAGCGCGTGCGGCGCTCATCGCGGGCGGTGATGAGCGCCAGCGGGTAGCGGGTCGCCAGACGTTCCAGCATGACATCTACGCCCGCCATGAGCGCATACTGGCCGAGGGGCGGGTTGCCGCGCAGGTTAGTGAGCCAATTCATCAGGGCCACCAGTTCATCATCAATGCCGAGCCAGTCGGGGAGGGCCATGAGGGTGTTGACCGGCGATTCGACGGTCATCACCGCCCAGCGCAGGAAGGGGGCCGGGTCGCGCCGGGGGAAGATAAAGTTAAAGGGTTTTACCCAGCGCGCGGCGAGGCGGATGTAGTCGTCGTCGGTGTCGGCGAGGGTGCCGTCGAGGTCGAAGAGGAGGGCTTGGATGGTGGATGGGTTGAAAGACATACGGAAGAAAGAAGGAAGCGCGGACGATGGGATGCTCTTCTTCCTGTTTTAAAAGTCGGGGTATTGGCTTAAGACTTTGTTCAGGGTCGCTTCATCGGGGGCGATGAGCCAGAGGGTATGAGTGCCATTGAAGTACAGACAATTCAATTCGTCACCACTCCAGCAAGTGTGGCCATCGGTGATCTGGGTGCTCCCGAAGCGCTTGTCGGCGTAGTCAGTGAAGGCGCGGGTGAATTCTTCGGTGTCAATGTCGGTGTCCCAATCCCATTGCTGGGCAAAGACAATTTGTTGAGCGTCATCGTTGTAATAGGCCACATAGCCATCGCCGCCCCAGCCTTCCGTGGCCAGTTTGGCGGTGCGATCCGAGAGGCGCGCATCTTCGTTTACCCCATAAGCCAGGATCAGATAGGTGTACCACTCGCCCATGGTGTTGGATTCGATTTCGTGCCACCCCGCCCCGAGCGTGTCGGTGAGCGCCGGGCGCGCGACCACGCGAGGGAGGTCGCCCGCCTCGTAGCGCTCGGGGTGGAGGATGTGTTCGGTGGAGACGGGCGGGTTTTTCCAAACTTCATCCACGCGCGCCCAGCCACCTTTGTCGTAATAGCGGCGCACAAACTCCAATCCCTGACTGTACGGGAAGAAAAAATCCTGCAACAAATATTCGGGGATTTCGTTGTAGATGGAGAGGTCGAAGGAATTAATGACCTTGTCGTATTCGCGCTGTTCGGCAAAAGAGAGGGTGGCTTTGTATTGCTCTTCGAGCAGGGAGGAGTCACCTTCGAGCAGGGCTTGCACCCCGGCGGCTTTTTCCGAGTCGGTGTCCCAACCTTCCTGGCTGAAGCCCATGGTGCGGATGCGGTAGTTCTGGTCTTGCAGAACGTGGTTGTATTCGTGAGCATAGGTTACGCGGTCATAGGCATTGAGGCCGCCCGCGCGCGCGACGATGACCAGTTCACCCGTGTCGGGGTCGTAGGAACCGGCCACCCCCTCGGAATATAGGCGGAGGAGGATGTTATACATATCGAAGCCAGGCTCGGTGAGGCCAACGGCAGCGTTAATGTGGTCGCTGTTTTCCCAGTCCTCAGGGGTGGTGTCTTCGTTGAAATCCTGGAGGGTGCGCTGAAGAACCTGGTCTTCGCTGAGGAAGGTGCGGGTGACTTCGCCGCTGGGTTGCAGGCCGCGCTGTTCAATCACCCAGTTGCCAATCGTATCCATCTGGGCCAATTCGGCCGGGGCCGGAGTGGGCGCGGGGGCCGGGGTGGCGTTGGGGTCGCGGGTGGGGCGCGGGGTGGCGCGGGCGAAGGAGTTATCCGCCGAGAAGAAATAAATCGCACCGGCCGCCATCACGACGGCCAGCGCGCAACAGCAGAGAGCGATGAAGGCGACGAGGCCGCCGATGATGAGGGAGCGGGAGGACATGAGTTGGTAAGTGAGTAAGTGAGTAGGCGTGTAAGTGGGTAGGTGTGTAAGTGAGTAAGTCTACATACGCACTTACATACTTGCTTGCTCGCCTTACCCCGGGTGATAGAGTTGCACCAGCGCTTTATTGAGAATCAGTATTTTGGCGGTGAGCGGTTGAAAGCGCGCGCCCGGCAGTTGGCAGGTGATTTCGGCGTCGGTGACAGCGACGAAGGTGCCACTGCCGGTGCCGAAGAAATTTCGCAACGGCATGTCGCCGGTGAGCATGAGCGCGGCGCGGATGACAAACGGCCCGACATAGACCACCGCTTTTTCGGCGCGGTTGGGCATTTGCAGGGCGGCCGAGCGGAGGCTGGCGTCGTCGCGGGGGATGAAGGCAATGAGCGAGACTTTGGGGAAGGTGGCCTCGGGCGGGGCGGGCGCGGCGACAGTGGCTTGCCCGGCGATGGCCTGCAATTGCACCGCGCTGAGCGGCACGGTGGCCTGCGTGGGCACGTTGAGAAAGCCGACCAGGGGCATATCCACGGGGGGGATGTAGCCTTGCGCCAGATAGTCGGCGGTGAGGACTTGCACGGCCCACCCGGCGGGGCGCGCGGCCGGCGCGGGGGCCGGGGCGGCGGGTTGGGGTTGGGTGGGCGCGGCGGGTTTGGCAGGG
>CAYUFY010000140.1:0-12036 GCA_964443795.1 uncultured Anaerolineales bacterium
GGCGCCGCCAAACGCTGTTTTTTTCGAGTGCCGAATGCACCCACCTGACAGGTCTTTCAAATTCATCACTTGCAAAGTTACCACTACCTGAAACGCAAAGTCTTAACCACGAAGACCACTGAAATGATCGCCTACCCTCGCCTGTTCTCGCCCCTCCCCGTGAACACCCTCACGCTTCCCAACCGCGTTGTGGTCACAGCCATGGTGACGCGGCTCTCTGGCGAGGATGGCTTGGTGAATCAGGCCATCACCGACCGCTATGTGCGGTTTGCCAAAGGGGAGGCCGGGCTGATTGTGGTCGAGGCCAGCGCGGTGCACCAATCCAAAAGCGGGCCGCTCCTGCGGATGAGCGCGGATGAATTCATCCCCGGCCACCGGGCGTTGCTGACCCGGATGCGGGATGCCGGTCCCTCAAAGGTCGCTTTGCAAATCATCCACTTCTTGAAAATCGCCCGCTCGGGTTGGCGGCAAACGGTGGATATGCTGACCCGTGACGACATCGCCGGGATTGTGCAAGCCTATGGCGAGGCCGCCGCGCGGGTGTGCGCGGCCGGGTACGACGCAGTGGAATTGCACATGGCCCACGCCTACACGCTCTCGTCGTTTCTCTCGGCGCGCAACAAACGGCGTGATGAGTATGGCGGCCAAAGTCTGGAAGCTCGCCTCCGCTTGGCGAGTGAAGTCCTGCTCCGGGTGCGGCAGATGGTCGGGAGCGATTACCCGGTGGGCGTGCGCTTCGACGCTGAGGAGGCCATCAAAGGCGGCTACGGCCTCACCGACTCCAAATACATCGCGCTCCGGCTGGCGCAACTCGGCGCGGACTACATCAGTTTGTCGGCGGGGGGCAAGTTCGAGGACGCGCTGAAAAAAGAGAACGAAGCCTTGTACCCCTACACCGGTTACTCCGGCGACCGCACCATGCCGCCCGCCTCGTACCCCGATGGCGCGAATGTGTATCTGGCCGAGGGCATCAAACAGTTCCTTACCGCGCACGGCTACGCCACGCCCATTGTGACCACCGGCAAAATTTCCACGCCGCAACTGGCGGAGACGATTTTGGAAAACGGCCAGGCCGATTTGATCGGCCTGGCGCGCGCGCTGTTGGCCGACCCCGACTGGCCGAAGAAAGCCCGCGCCGGGCGCGCCGATACGATTGTGCGGTGCATCTACGGCAATATTTGCAAACAACTGGATGAAAACTTTAAGCCGGTACGCTGTGGCTCGCTGTGGCCCAAAGGCTACCTGCACGCGCCCGAGGCGTCCGGTGAATCCGCGCCCCCCGCGTGGCCCGACGGGGGGGCCGGGTTGGCCGCGCGGGTTAACGACAATGGCGCGGTGCGGCTGACCTGGCGGGCCGCAGAACATTCAGCGGGAGTCTACGGTTACGAAATTTTCCGCGCGGTGAACGAGGGGCCATTTGCCCATCTCACCTCCTCCCTCACGCCAACCCATGTGGATGAATATGCGCTGGCTGGCAATCGCTATACCTACCGTGTGCGCGCCTACGATTTCGCGGGCCAGCGCTCGCCAGACTCGAATGTGGCGGAGACGGTCATTGCGCCCGGGTTCGCCGCGCCGGAGGCTGGGCGGCTGGCCTTGGATGGCGAGGTGGAAGCGAAACACGGCTATGTGGCGTGAGTGATTAACAACCTTCTTCAACGGATGCAACAGATTTATCGGATTGGGTTCATCGGTTCAATCCGTTGACAAAACGGCTCGTAAATTACCTTTAAGGAGACACCCCATGCCCTCTCTCCCCTCCACCGCTCGCGTCGTCATCATCGGTGCCGGCATTGTCGGTAATAGCATCGCTTATCATCTCGCCAAACTGGGCTGGCGCGATATGGTGATGGTGGACAAAGGCCCACTGCCGAACCCCGGCGGCTCCACCGGCCACGCCTCCAACTTCATGTTTCTCACCGACCACTCGCGCGATGTCACCAAGTTCACGCTCGACTGTGTGGCGCAATACAAAAGCATGGGGATGTTCTCGCAAAGTGGCGGCATCGAAATCGCTCGCACGCCGGAGCGCATGGAAGAACTCAAGCGGCGGGTGGCTTCCTCCAAGTCGTGGGGCATCGAGGCCGAACTTATCTCGCCCCAGCGGGTGCAGGCACTGGTGCCCTATATCAATCCGGATGTCATCCTCGGCGGCTTCTACACCCCCGGCTCGGGCACGGTGGACGCGCTGGGGGCGGGCACCCTGATGCGTAAACAAGCGGAAGCAATGGGCGCGCTCCAGTCGTGTGCCAACGTCGAGGTCACGGGGTTGGACGTGGTCAACGGGCGCATCGCCGGGGTACGGACCGATCAGGGCACGATCACCTGCGAGGTCGTGGTCATCGCCTGCGGCATCTGGAGTCCGCGCATCGCCGCGATGGCCGGGACATCCATCCCGCTCACGCCGCTGGTGCATCAAATGATCAGCGTCGGCCCGGTGCCCATGTTTGCCGACACGCTCGGCGAGATTAAATACCCGCTCATCCGCGATATGGATGGGGTGGGCTACGAACGTCAGCATGGGGGCGATTTGGAAATCGGCTCGTACACGCACCGCCCGATGTTGCTATACCCGGACGAGATTCCATCCATCAAGGAGTCGCGGCTGTCGCCGACGGAGATGCCGTTCACCCGCGAGGACTTCGACCCCTATCTCGAGCGCGCGCTCGAACTCATCCCCGACATTCTCGGCGACAAGCGCGTGGGCATCCGCTACGCCATCAACGGCCTCATGGCTCTCACCGCCGACGGCTTCCCGGTGCTGGGTGAAACGCCCGAGGTTAAAAATCTGTGGTCCATCGCGTCTATCTGGGTCAAGGAAGCGCCCGCCTACGCCCGCGCGGTGGCCGAATGGATGACCACCGGCGTGCCGGAGCTTGACCCCACCGCCTCCGACATCGCCCGCTTCTATGATTATCAAAAGACTTGGGATTACATCCGCGGCCGGTCGGGCGAGAGCTTTGTGAAGTTCTACGGCATCGTGCATCCGCGCGAGCAGTGGGCCACCAGCCGCGACCTGCGCCTCAGCCCGGTGTATGAGCGCGAGCAGGCGTTGGGCGCGGTCTTCTTCGAGACTGCCGGGTGGGAGCGCCCCAACTGGTACGAGGCCAACGCACCGCTGTTGGAGAAATACGCCGAGGGCGCGCGCCCGCGCGAACACGAGTGGGATGCCCGGTGGTGGTCGCCCATCATCATTGCCGAACATCTGGCCCTGCGGGACTCGGCCGGGATGGTGGACCTCGCTGGGTTCGGCATCTTCGAGATTACTGGCCCCGGCGCGTTGGACTTCATCCAAAAAATGACGGTAGCCCAGATGGATGGGCCGGTGGGCCGGGTGATGTACACGCAACTGCTCAACCCGGCGGGCGGCATCAAAGCCGACCTGTCGGTGACACGCCTCGGTGCTGGACACTTCCGCGTCATCACCAGCGCCTTCGATGGCCCACGAGACAAGCAGTGGCTCATCAAACATCTGCCCGCCGATGGCTCTGCCCAACTGTCTGACCGCACCGGGCAATTGACGACCATCGGCGTGTATGGCCCCAACGCGCGCCAACTGGTGCAAGCCTACACCGCCACCGATATGAGCAATGCCGCCTTCCCCTACGCCACTGGCCAATCGGTGGACTTCGGCCCTGTGCGCGCTTTCGCCGCGCGCTTTGGCTATGTGGGCGAACTGGGTTGGGAACTGTATGTGCCGTTTGAGCAGGGCGCGCGCTTGTGGGACAGACTGTGGGAGGCCGGGCAAAAGTTCGGGGTCGCGGCCATCGGCATGGGCGCGGTGGCCGGGTCAACACGCCTCGAGAAGGGCTATCGCGCTTATGGCCCGGAACTGGACTTGGAGCATAATCTGGTCGAGGCGGGTCTCGCGCGCCCGCGCGTCAAACCGCAGGACTTCATTGGCAAGGAGGCGTACCTGCGGCAACGCGCCGCCCCGCCAGTGACGCGCCTATGCACCCTGACCGTGGACGACCACACCTCGGCCTCCGGCCTCCGGCGTTTCATGTCAGGCCGCGAGCCGCTCCTCACCCGCGCCGGGCAGACCATCACCGACGCGCGCGGGCGCAATGCTTATGTGACGAGCGCGGGCTATGGCCCATCGGTGGGCAAGCACATTTTGCTGGCCTACCTGCCGTCGGAGCACGCGCAAGTCGGCGCGCAACTTTTGGTCGAATACTTCGGCGAGCATTACCCGGTGACGGTGGCGGTGGTGGGCGCGACACCGCTGTTTGACCCGGGGAATGAGCGGATGAAAGGGAAGTAAAACCATCGCAAGTGACAGTCACCTTTAAGGTGACTGTCACTTTACTTTTAGGAGACCACCATGCCTCACACTGCCTTCATCACCGGCGCGGGCAAGGGGATTGGCGAAGTGATTGCCAAGACCTTTGCCGCCGATGGACTTAAAGTTGGGATTGCGGCCCGCACCGAAGCCGACCTCGCGCGGGTGGCGGACGACATCCGCGCCCACGGGGGGGAAGCGTTCCCCGTCGGGTGCGACGTGACCCAACCGGACTCAGTGGCCCGCGCGGTCGCCGCCGTTCAGCAGGCCCTCGGGCCAATCACCGTCCTCGTCAACAACGCCGGGCAGGCCGGGTCGCACAAATTCCTCGGCCACGACGATGCCCTGTGGGAGCGGATGCTGGCGGTCAATCTCACCTCGGTCTATCACGTCACCAAAGCCGTCGCGCCCAGCATGGTCGAGGCCAAGTGGGGGCGCATCATCAACATCGCCTCCATCGCTTCCAAAGTCGGCGGCAAATACATCGCGGCCTACACCGCCTCCAAGCATGGCGTGCTGGGCCTCACCCGCGCGCTGGCCGTGGAGTTCGTGGCGTACAACATCACCGTCAACGCCATCTGTCCGGGCTATGTGGATACGCCCATGACCGACGCGGGCGTGGCCAATATCACCGCCCGCACCAAACTGAGCGAGGCCGAGGCCCGCGCCGCGCTCGAAAAGCTCAGCCCGCAAAACCGGCTGGTGACGAGTGAAGAAGTCGCGCACGTCGCGCGGATGCTGGTCGGCGACGAAGCCCGCGGCATCACCGGGCAGGCCATCAATGTGGATGGGGGCATGGTGATGTTTTGAATCCATGAAGGGACACGCAGGTGTTACGTCGTCTAATGTTTTTAAATCTTCGTGTCCCTTCGTGTGTCTTCGTGGATTAGCCTTAATTGCCAATTGCCAGTTAAGGGGTTAAAGTAGGGTCTAACCATGTCAAAAATAATCCTCAACCCCGCCTCCCTCGCCAAACCCTCCGGCTATTCCAACGGCATCCTCGCCACCGGGCGCCTGCTGGCCCTGGCCGGGCAAACCGGCATGGATGCCACCGGGGCCATCGCCGCGCCGGGTGATTTAGTGGCCCAGTTCCGACAGGCCCTCGCCAACCATCAGGCCGTGCTGGCCGAGGCCGGGGGCGCGATGACCGACATCGTCAAACTCACCCTCTTTGTCGCCGACAAAAACGATTACAAAGCCAAACTCAAACCCCTCGGCGCGGTCTATCGTGAATTCTTCGGGCGCTACTATCCCGCGATGACGCTGGTCGAAGTCAAAAGCCTCTACGACGACGCGGCGCTGGTGGAGGTTGAAGGTTGGGCGGTTTTAGCCGAAAATGAAACCGGAGGTCAGGCAACCTAACATGCGTATCCTCATCGCCCACGACAACACCCCCGCCCGCCAAAACCTGTTGGATGAACTGCGGCGCCTCCGGCATGAAGCCCGCGAGGCCAACACCGCCGTGCAAGCCTGGGAAATCTGGCAACAGCAACCTTTCACTTATGTGGTGGTGGATGCCAACCTCCCTGACGCCGACCGCCTCGCCCGCCAGATCCGGCAGGCGAGCCAGCCCCACTACACCTACATCCTGTTTCTCAATGCCAAGGAAGACCGGGCCATCAAAGCGGGCACCGCGCCCTTCCTCGACGACTATCTGCCTAAAAACTTCAGTGTTCCTGACTTCATCTCCCACATCCGGCTGGGCGAGCGCATCCTCAACCTCGAAAATCGCCTGACCGACACCACCGCCAAAGCCAACGAAACCGGCGTGCGCGACCCGTTGACCGGCCTCTACAACCGGAAGCATTTTGAAGAACGCCTGGAAGATGAAATCCAGCGCGCGCTCCGCTATCAGCGCGTCTTGACTCTGATCTTGGTGGATATTGACCACTTTAAAATTTATAACGAGAAAAGCGGCCATGCGCGGGGCGACGCGCTCTTGCGCGAATTGACCAGCCTTATCCTCTCCTCGGTGCGGCGCACCGATTTTGTAGCGCGCTATGGCGGTGAGGAGTTCATGATTGTTTTGCCCGAGACGCCCCAAAGCAACGCCCTCACCCTGGCGGACAATCTGCGTGAGACCGTCGCCGCCTATCCGTTCCCCCTGCGCGAAGACCTGCCCAATGGCATGGTGACCATCAGTTTGGGCGTGACCAGTTTGCCCGACGATGCCAACGACTCGGCGAGCCTCCTGCAAACCGCCGAGGCCGCGCTCTACCGTGCCAAACGCCGGGGCCGCAACAAAGTGATGACCCCCCTGCCGCCCGCCGCGTAGGGGCGTTCAATTGAACGCCCCTACACTAGAACGCCCCTACCCCCGCATGAACTTCTCCCTCACCCCCGCCCAGCAGGCCATCCAAACCCGCGCGCGCGATTTCGCCCAGACGCAGATCGCGCCCCGCGCCCGGGCGATGGACGAACAGCGCGCCATGCCCCCCGAGGTGACGCGCGCCCTCGCGGACGTGGGCCTGTTGGGGGGGCCGCTCCCGCGTGAATACGGCGGCTCGGCGTGGGAGGCCGTTTCCCTCGCGCTGTGCTACGAAGAACTGGGCCGGGTGGATTCGTCGGTGCGCGGCTTTATGACCGTGCATACCAGTCTCGTCTCCCAGTGTATTTTGCAATGGGGCAGTGACGCGCAAAAGCAAGCCCACCTCCCCGCCCTCGCGCGCGGCGACCTCATCGGCTGTTACTGCCTCACCGAGCCGAACGCTGGCTCTGATGCCGCGAGCATGGAAACCACCGCCACCCGCGCTGGCGACGACTACCTCCTCAATGGCGAAAAAATTTGGGTTACCAACGGAAATATTGCACATCTCGCGCTCGTCTTCGCCAACGCGGATAGAAGTCTCAAGCACAAAGGCATTTGCGCCTTCATCGTCCCCACCGACACGCCCGGTTTTCGGCGCGTCAAAATGAAAGGCCAGGAACTCGGCCACCGTGCCTCCGACCACGCGCACATTTGTTTTGAAAATCTGCGCGTACCGGCCAGTGCCTTGCTGGGCGAAGCGGGCGCGGGCTTCAAAGTCGCCATGTCGGCCCTCGACCACGGGCGGCTGGGGGTAGCGGCGGGCGCGCTGGGCGTGGGGCAGGCCTGCTTGGATGCGTGTGTGGCCTTCGCCCAAACCCGGCGGCAGTTTGGCCAGCGCCTGGGCAACTTCGAGATGATTCAAAGCGTCCTCGCCGAAATGGCCGCCGACGTGGAAGCCGCCCGCTGGTTGGTCTACCGGGCCGCCTGGCTCAAAGACCAGGGCGGCAAGGTCACGCGCGAAACTTCCATCGCCAAATACTTCGCGGTTGAGGCGGCTGTGAAAGCCGCCAACGAAGCGGTTCTGCTCCACGGCGGGCGCGGCTACTCCAACGAATATCCGGTCGAGCGGTATTACCGCGACATCAAAGGCTTGCAAATCTACGAAGGCACGGCGCACATCCAAAAAATTGTGATTGCGCGGGAGTTGCTTGGAAAGGAAGGCGCTTGACGACATGGGTAAGCGCGATGACTTAATCCGTCTTTTGCAAGGCGCTGACCAAGTGGGGGTGCGGCTGGAACTGGTCGGTGGTCTGCCCTTGTGGGAGCTGTCTCCGGTGCGACGCCACCAACAAGCTGTGGACCGCATCCGGAGTTCGATTGAACGGCGCGCTGATGGCGGGGAAGGCTGTGGCTGGTTTCATCTCCCCGATGTGTATATCAGTTTCTCCGATGGTTCGCTGAAGCGCCCGGATGTGTCCATCTTTTGCCGTGAGCCGGATGAACCGGATGAGGCGATTACGCTGGTGCCGGAGGCCGTCATTGAAGTGGTGAGCGCGGGCTACGAAGCCAAAGATATTGAAATTGGGCCGCACTTTTATCTCTCACAGGGGGTGAAGGATGTGGTGGTGTTCGATCCGCACACCCTGTTGGTGTTGCACGTCCGACGGGATGGGGTCACCCGCCAAATTTCGCCGGTGACCATTGATTTAGAATGTGGTTGTCGGTGCCTGGTCTAGCCCCGGTGGACTGTAGGAGTTAACGGCTTTGTCTGTCCGTACTAAAACGCTCACCATCATCAGCCTCACCCTGTTCGGGTTGATTCTAATTTTGTATTTCGCCTCGCAGGCCATTGTGCTGGGCAGTTATACCCAACTCGAGGCGCAGGACACCCGCCAAAATGTTGACCGCGCCCTGAATGCGCTGAACAACGACCTCGCCACCCTGGCGCGCACCGCGCGGGATTATTCGGTCTGGGATGATACCTACTTTTTCGCCGCCGACCACAACCAGAACTACCTCGACAACAATTTCATTGACAGCACGTTTGCCAATAACCGCTTGAATGCGGTGGCGATCATTGACGCGGGCGGCGCGTTGATTTATGGGCAGGGCTTTGACCTGGAGACCGGGGCGTTGACGCCCCTGCCGGAGGCTTTGAGCCGCATCCCGGCTGAGGATATCCTCCGGCAACATACGGCGGGGGATGCGGCCAGCGGCGGCACGGGCGTGTTAATGCTGGCGGAAGGCCCGTTGTTGGTGGCCTCGCGGCCGGTCTTGAAAAGTGATGGTACCGGCCCGTTGCGTGGTTCGCTTTTGATGGGGCGCTTTATTAATGAAGCCGAAGTGACACGCCTGGCGGAGACCACGCAGTTAAACCTCAGCGTGTGGCGGATGGAGGCCGCGGGGGACGCGCCCCTGCCCGAGGAACTGCAAGCCGCGCGGGCCACGCTCTCGCCGGGCACGCCGGTCACGGTTAAAGTCCTGAACGCCGCCACCATCGCCGGATACGCGCTCATCACCGATGTTTATGGTCAGCCCGCGCTCATCCTGCGCGTGGAGTTGGATCGCAAAATTTATCAGCAGGGACAGTCCACGTTGAATTATTTTGTGCTGGCGTTGGTCGCCGCCGGGCTTATCATCGGCGCGGTGTTGGCGGTGTTGCTGGAAAGCATCATCGTGGCGCGGCTGACGCAATTGAGCGGCGAGGTGCGGCACATCGGCGCCAGCCTTAACTTTGCCGAGCGCGTGGCCACGCGTGGGCGCGATGAGCTGGGTCGGCTCTCGGCGGATATTAACATCATGCTCACGGCCCTGGAGCAAATGAACCAGCAGTTGGAAGCCGAGCAGGCCAAGTCGCAAAATTTGTTGCTCAACGTGTTGCCCGAGACGATCGTGAAGCGGCTGAAGGAAGGCGAGGAGCATATCGCCGACCGCTATGTGGAAGGCACGGTGATGTTTGCCGACCTAGTGGATTTCACCGCCATTTCCTCCCGCATTTCGCCCGATGAGGTGGTCGCGTTATTGAACGAAGTTTTCTCCGCGTTTGACGAACTGGCCGATAAATACGGCTTAGAAAAAATTAAAACCATTGGCGATTCGTATATGGTGGTCGGGGGCCTGCCCGTCCCGCGCGCCGACCATGCCGAGGCGGTGGCCGACCTGGCGCTGGAAATGTTGACCACGCTCGACGCTCTGCCCATCGCGCAGACTCTGCATTTGCGGATTCGCATTGGCATTAACACCGGGCCGATCGTGGCGGGCGTGGTGGGCACGCGCAAGTTCCTCTACGACCTGTGGGGCGACACGGTGAACACCGCCAGCCGCATGGAGAGCCACGGCCTCGCGGGTGGCATCCAGGTGACCGCCACGACCTATGAGAAACTGCGCGACAAGTATGAGCTCAAAGAGCGCGGCATGGTGCTGGTGAAGGGCAAAGGGGAGATGGTGACGTATTTGCTGACTGGCCGAAAAGTGACGAGTGAGCAGTAATTAGTGAAAAGTAATCAGTCTCCAGGAGTTCATATGAAAGCCGCCGACCTACCCCTCAACTACAATGCCGTCAATATTCTCGAACACAACCTCGCCACGCGCGCTGATAAAGTGGCGCTCCATAGCGCCGAGCGCGAACTGACCTTCCGTCAGGTCGCCAACGAAGTGAACCAACTCGGCAACGCGCTCAAGCGGCTCGATGTGCGCATGGGCGAATATGTCGCCATTCTCTCGCTCGATTGCGCCGAGTGGGCCGCCGCTTATTTTGCGACTCTGAAAATCGGCGCGATTTCGGTGGGCATGAACACACTGTCCAAGCCCCACGAACATGCCTACATCCTCCAGGATTGCCGCGCCCGGGTGCTCATTGTCCACAAGGCCTTGCTCGCGGCCATCGAGCCGATCCGCGCCGAACTGGACTCGGTGAAGCACATCATCGTCATCGGCGGCGGGGGGCAGGCGGGGGATTTGGATTATGCGCAACTAATCAAGAACGAATCAACGGAATTAAGCGTGGCCCCCAACCATCGCGAGGACTTCTGCTCCCTCAACTATTCCAGCGGCTCGACCGGGGAACCCAAAGGCATTCTCCATGCCCACAAGGATTTGCCCCTCACCGCGCAGTTGTGGGCCGTGAACGTGTTCGGGCTACAAGAATCCGACCGGACGTTTGCCACCGCTAAACTGTTCTTCACCTTTGGCACGGGCGGCAATCTCGTTTTTCCGTGGTACGTCGGGGCCAGTTGCATCCTCATGGCCGGGCCGCCGCGCATTCCCGCCAACGTGCTCGAAACCATCCAACGCTTTAAGCCCACCGTGCATTACAACGCGCCGACGGGCTACGCCGCCGTCCTTGCCAACGACGATTTCACCAGCGGCAAATACGATCTGTCGTCGCTCCGCATTTGCGTCTCAGCCGGCGAATCGCTCCCGGCCTCCATCTGGCATGGCTGGAAGGAGCGCACGGGCCTGGACATCATTGACGGCATCGGGTGCACCGAACTGTGGCACATTTTTATCTCCAACCAACCCGGCGACATCCGCCCCGGCTCGAGTGGCAAGCCCGTGCCCGGCTATGAAGTGAAAATTGTGGACGAGGCGGGGGCCGAAGTCGCGCGCGGCGAGGTGGGCAATCTACTGGTCAAGAGCGAGACCACGGCCTTGATGTATCTGCACAAGTCCGAACGAAGCCGCAAGACCTTTATTGGCGAGTGGTTGTTTACCGGCGACAAATATTACGTGGACGAGGACGGCTACTACTGGCACGCCGGTCGCTCGGATGATATGCTCAAAGTCGGCGGCATTTGGGTCTCGCCCATTGAGGTGGAGAGCGCGGTCATCAGCCACCCGGCAGTGTTGGAGTGCGCGGTGGTTGGCCACCCCGATAACGCCAATTTGATTAAGCCCAAAGCATTTGTGGTGTTGAAAGAAGGCCAGGCGGCCTCTGACACCTTGTGCGATGCGATCATCGCGCATTGCAAGGAAAAGATTGCCGAATACAAGCGCCCGCGCTGGATCGAGTTTGTGCCGGAATTGCCCAAGACAGCGACGGGCAAGATTCAACGCTTCAAGATGCGGAGTTAAGGCTCTACCAGATTTAACGGGAAACCGATGTAGGTCGGGCTTGTAGCCCGACACCTGACGCGGCAAAAACTCTCGCGCTACATGTAGGGCGACCTACGCCAACCCCGTCAAGAACGGTAGAGCCGAAGTTGATTTTAGAAAAAACCTTCGGGGTCTGGAAGACCCCGAAGGTTTGATCAACCACCCAGAGAGGTCCTATGTTCAAAGAGTTCAAAGATTTCATCATGCGGGGCAACGTGCTGGACTTGGCGGTGGGGGTCATTATCGGTGGGGCGTTTGGGAACATCGTCAGTTCCTTGGTGAACGACCTGCTCATGCCGCTGGTGGGCATCGCCCTGACCCTGTTGGCTTGGCAGTTGATCTCGGGACGAACTGTGATCCGGAGTTTGGCCGATGGGACGGAGGCAGAGGTGCGACTCGGCTGGGTCCAGGA
>CAYUFY010000141.1:0-11968 GCA_964443795.1 uncultured Anaerolineales bacterium
CGCGGTTGTTACCCCCACCTATGGGGTGACCACGCTAATTCCCAAAGAACCTAAATTTTGGTTTTATGAAGCGGACCTCGACGAGCCGCCTCATGTTCACGTTGGCGCAGAGGGCAAGGAAGCCAAGTTTTGGTTAACCCCGGTGAAGGTGGCGCGGTCTGGTCGGTTCAAGCCAGTGGACTTGCGCGAGATTGAGCGGATTATCGAGGACAACCACGATTTTCTCTTGCGGGCTTGGAAAAAGGAGCAAAGCAAACGTGCTAACGGTTAAAGCTAGAATACCTCATCTGCCTCATTCACTGATTCTTCCAGTCGCTATTCCAGACTTGACTGAAGTCCGGGCTTTTGCGAAACACCTTCATGTGATTGGTCAGCCCTGGGTCGGTGAAGTTTTTGGCTGGTCGGCTGAATATACGCCCCAAAGCCGCAAAAAACCCGCTGGCTCAAAAATGCGGTTTACGCCCGCCGACTTCTGGATTGGCGAGAGCGGCATCTGGTTTTTTTCGCTCATGTGGGAGGCGGGCCAAGATAAAGTCCCGGCTGAATTTCTGGATGACCGAGGTCTTATCAAACCCGAGTGACCGACCAATAAACCCTGGGCCAGCGAGGTGCTGGCCTAGGGTTCTTTTATAAAACCTCCACCGTCCCTCGCCCCCCATTCACCCTCACCCTATCGCCAGTTTTCAATTTCATAGTCGCGTTGCCACAGCCGACCACCGCCGGGATGCCGAGTTCGCGGGCGACGATGGCGGCGTGTGAGAGCGGCGCGCCCACGTCCGTGACAATCGCGGCGGCGCGCGGGAAGAGCGGGGTCCAGCCCACGTTGGTCGTCACGGTCACCAGCACCTCGCCGCGTTGTAAGTCTTCACCTTGTTCGGGCGAATGAATGACGCGCACCACGCCCTCGACCACACCCGCCGCGCCGGGGAAGCCACGTACGCCCTCATCCCCCGGCCCCTTCTCCCGTTGCAAAGACTCAACGGGAGAAGGGGAGGCTAAGCCAAAGACATCACTCCGCCGCGCGGGGTCGGCGGCCCACTGCGCGGGGTCAAAGCGTCCGCGAATGCGGGCCGGATACTGGGGCAAGGCGCTGTAGCGAGCGTGCGTCTCCCGTCGGGCGGGGATAAACGCGCGGGGGGCCGCGTCGCCTTTTAGCACGGTCATAATTTCAGCGTTCGATAAAAAGAAGATGTCGTCCCCCAAGCCGGTGACGGCCCCGGCGCGGAGGGCGAACTCGCGCCACGCCCACATGAACCGAATGACCTCCGACCGGATGGCCTCGCGCATCCGCGCGGTGTGCGCCGCCCCCACGATTTTTTTCTGCGTCCGCGCGGCTTCGCGCGGATGCCGAGCGGTGAACCGCGCCCACGCGCCCTCACGTTGCGTTTGTTGTTTGGTCAGCAAAGCGTCCACGTCCTCCGCCCTAAAATTTTTCAATTGCGTGTCAACCCACGCCGGGTCTTCGGCGGGGCGCGGCCACGCCACTTCAAACTCGTGTGGGCCACGATGACCGTAGGTGTCCGCGTACCCCGCCGGGGTCAGCGTCCCCCGCGCCACTTGGGCCAGCCCCATCACCGGCCCCAGACTCGCCAAGTGATTCGCACCCTCGCTTAATCCCGTGAGGAGCGTGTTGGTGTCTTTTTCTCCGACCAGTTTTCGCAATTGATGCCGCAAGGGGCGATAAGCGTTTTCATAGCCGCTCGTCCCGGCGGCGAACATGAGCAGGGTTTCGCGGTAGGTTGTGTCCAAATCATTTTGAACCGCCAATAATTCTGCCGGAGTCCGCGCGGCTTTGATTCGTTCCCGCAGGGCGGCGCACCGCGCCGGGGCACCCGCCAAAAACGCGGGGAGCCGTTTCCGGTTGCGTATCGCGCGGCGCATCGCGCCCAGCGCAAACGGGAGAAACGACTGGAACAACTTCCAACGTGCAAAGGGAATCAGTGGGATTTCCAAATCATCCGCGAGGGCGCCGAAAAACTCTTCACTCTCATATTTCAAATAGTCACGCTTCATCCCCATCGCCATGAACAACGAGGCGGGGAGGCTGAGGTTCATATAAAACCGCCCGCCCAGGTTGCCCATCAGCCGGTGTTTGCCGGGGACGGGAAAGGGGAAGGTGACGGCTTCAAAGTATTGCATGAGTGACCACGTCAGCGGTGTCATCACATCCGGGAGGGCTTCGCCGAGATTTGAATTCGTCCACAAATAATCGCCCGCGAGACTGTCGTTCCATTCGCCGGTGCGCGGGTTGTAGGCGCGGAGGGTGGTGATGGGACGGGCTTGCAACAAATGCACCTGCCCCCGCGCCACCGCCCACTCAATATCCTGTGGCGCGCCGAGGTCATCCTCCAATTTGGCGGCTAGTTGATTCAGGCGTTTGGTATAGCGGCGCAGTTCATCCGGCCCGGCATATTGGCCGCCGGGCCGGTGCAAGGTGAACGCCATTGGATTGACTTCGCCCGAGACGAGTTGGTCGCCCAAGCCGTGAACGTAGTTGCCGCTCATATGTGCGCGACTGCCCGTGACCGGGTCGGCGGTGAAGATAACCCCGGCGAATTCCGCGCCCACAAGGATTTGCACCACCACGGCGATTTCGTGCTCCCCCGCGAGGCCCTGCGCCGCGCTGTAGGCCTGCACCCGCGCGGTGTTGCGCGACCCGCGCACTTGCCCAATGGCCACGCGGATTTCGTCATCCGTCTTAACATCCAGCACGGTCTCGAACTCGCCCGCAAACGAAGCCTCCGCCGAGTCCTCGCTGAGGGCTGACGAGCGCACGGCAAACGCGCTGGGGCCATTGTGGTCGCGTAGGTGTTGCAAGGCCGCGCGGGTCTGCGTCCACGCTTCGGGTTTCAGCATATCCCCGTCAAACGCGGCGGGGAAAATCACAAAGCCATCGGGCACGGGGTAGCCCGCTTGTTTTAGTTTGGCGAGCGCCCCGCCTTTGCCGCCCGCATCGGGGAAGAGCGGCGGGGGTACGTCGTCGAAGAGATGAATCATAAGTATTCTGGTTTCTACTTTCTTTCAAAAGTTAAAGCGCGCATCCCATTCAAAGTGACCAACAGCGAGACGCCCATGTCGGCGGCTATCGCCAACCACAGCGAGGCATAGCCCGCTAAATCCAGCGCCACAAAAATCAGTTTGGTGGCGAGACTAATCACGAGGCCCTGTATCAGCAGTGACCGCGCAAAGCGCGCGAGGCGCACGGCAAAGGGCAATTGTTTTAGGCCATCCGCCATCAACACGATGTCGGCGGTTTCGAGCGCTTGGGCGCTGGCCGCGCCCCCCACGGCAATGCCCACCGTGGCGGCGGCGAGGGCCGGGGTGTCATTGATGCCATCGCCGACCATCGCTATCGAGCCATGTTGCGCGAGCAGGTCTTTTACGGCCTGCGATTTATCTTCCGGCAAAAGGCTGGCGCGAATATCTGCGACTCCAACTTGCGCGCCAATTTCGGCGGCCACGGTGGGGTTGTCGCCGGTGAGCATGATGGTGCGCGCGCCGAGGGCTTGCAGTTCGGCCACTGCCGCGCGGCTATCGGGGTGAACGGCATCGGCCAGCGCGAGGAACCCCCGCACCCGGTCGCCATCACACAGCACCATTGTGGTCTGGCCCTGGGCTTCGGCGGCTTCCACCCACGCACACACTTCGGCGGTGTGTGGATGTTCGGAGTCGAACAGCGTATGACTGCCGAGCGTGGCCCGTTTGCCATTGACCTGACCCGCGAGGCCGCGCCCAATGATGGTTTCCACTTCGGTGGCGGGTTCATATAAATTCGCTAGGCCGCGCTCTTCGGCGGCGGCGACCACGGCGCGGGCCAGGGGGTGGGCACTGCGGCGTTCCAGGGCGGCGGCGAGGGCCAGCACATCATCACATTGCTCACAGGCCGTGCCGGTCGCGCAATCCACCGAGCGGGCGATGGTGACCGCCGGTTCGCCGCGCGTGAGCGTGCCAGTTTTATCGAAAGCAAAGGCGCGGATGTGACTTAGGGCTTCGAGATGCGCGCCGCCTTTGATGAGCACGCCGCGCCGCGCGCCGGCCGTGAGGGCGCTAATGAGCGTGACGGGCGCGGAGATGACGAGGGCGCATGGGCAAGCGATGACGAGCAACGCCAGCGCCCGATAGAGCCAGCCGCGCTCAACGGTGGTATCTAAAAATGGTTGATTGAACAACAGCGGCGGCACGGTGGCGGCCAGCACCGCCAACAGCACCACGCCCGGCGTGTAGTAACGGGCGAACTGGTCAATCAGCCGTTGGCTGGGGGCGCGGGCGCTTTGCGATTCTTCGACGAGATGGATGATGCGGCTCAGGGTGTTATCTTGCGCGAGACGGGTCACGCGCACCTCGAGCGCGCCCTCGCCGTTGAGCGTCCCGGCAAACACTTCGGCGTTGGCTTCTTTTCGCACGGGCAGGCTCTCGCCAGTAATAGGTGCTTGGTTGACATCACTGGCCCCCGCGCTGACCACGCCATCCATAGGAATGCGCTCGCCGGGCCGAACCAGAATCATGTCGCCCACTTGTATGGCTTGGACCGGCACCGTTTCTTCGTGGTCGGCTGTTAATCGAACTGCGGTGGCGGGCGCGAGTTGCATGAGGCCGCGCAGGCTGTCGCGGGCCTGGTCAACGGTGAAGCCTTCTAACGCTTCGGCGATGGCAAACAATAAAATGACCGTGCTCCCTTCCCAGAGTTCGCCAATTAACGTGGCCCCGAGGGCGGCGATGGTCATGAGTAAATTGATGTTGAAATCCCGATTGATAAAAAGCGCATTTAGGCCACTGCGGGCGATGGGGTAACCGGCCACCAGCATGGCGAGGATGAGGAGCGAATTGGAGATTAGCGAATTAGGGATGGACGGGTGAAAAGTGAAGAGGGAGGCTAACCAAGCGAGGGCGACTAGGGTCGCGCCGACCAGAGCCAGCCGGGTTTCGGGGCGGGCCAATAGATAACGCCAGAAGGCAATGAGGGCGTTGGAAGAACGGGGTGGCATTTGGGTGGTGGCGGGTTCTTCTAGGCGGTAGCCCAACGCTTCCACCCGCTGACGGAGAACGGCTTCGGCCACCTCGCCGGCTAACCGCAATTTGGTGGTCGCAAAATCCACCTCCGCCGATTGCACGCCAGCCAGTTGGCGCACGCCCTTTTCAATTGTGCGGGCGCAATCCACGCAATCCATGCCTTGTACGGTGTAGATTTTCTGTGACATGAGTATTCTCCCGGGTAGCCAGCGGTGGCGGCTTGCCAACAAAAATATTATTGATGCTCCACATGGGCGAGGCCGCGATGAAAGAGGTCGTGAATATGTTCGTCGTCCAGCATATAAAAGGCTAGGCGGCCTTCTTTGCGGGCTTTGACGAGGCGTTGGACGCGCATGAGGCGGAGTTGGTGCGAAATGGCGCTGGGGGTCATGCCCAGCAGGGCGGCTAAATCGCCGACGCATAAATCGGTGTGGGACAGGGCGGAGATGATGCGAATGCGCGTGGGGTCGGCGAGGGCTTCAAAAGTCTCCGCCAGGTGGGTGGCTGTGGGACTGTCCAGCAAGTGGGTCTGGGCGGTTTTCACTTTGGCGACATGAGTATAGGGTGGGGCGGGCTTTTTGTTGGGCATGGCTTACTCCTGAACATATGAGCAGTTATTCATATGTTAGCGATAAACCATAACCGTGTCAAGCCCGGCACCGGGGCGCGGTTAAAGCGCCTCGTCCTGCCTGGCGAATTTATTTAACTCAGGTTACGCAGGGAACACCCCTTCGACTACGCAGTGGGCGTGTTCTGAGCGGAGCGAAGCGCAGTCGAAGAATGCGCCCACTGCTCCGCTCAGGGTGCGGTGCGTAAGGTGAATTATTTAACTAAGAAGGCGGTAAAGTACATGAGGGCGATGCCCGCGAAGAGTGAACCAACATTGAGCCACGAGACGAGCGGCAGGCCATCTTTGTCGGCATCGCGTTTGAGGAGAAGGCCGACTTCGACGATGACTTGCCAAATGGCCCCGAGGCCGACGCCAAAGAACAGCGTAGCGAGGAGCGGCGAGAAGGCAAAGCCACCAATCCACGCGCCGAGGATGGCGGGTGCTCCGGCGAGGAGGGTGAGCCACACGAATTGGCTGAACTTGGGTTGGTCGCGGGTGACGGGCGCGGCGATGCCAATGCCTTCGGTGATGTTGTGCAGGGTGAAGCCGATGACGAGGAATGAGCCGAGCGCGGCCTCGCCTAGGGCAAATGCCGCGCCAATGGCCAACCCCTCGCCCAAGTTGTGCAGGCCAATGCCCAAGGCAATGAGCGTGGCAATATACAACCGATGTTTGGCTGGGTTGGGGTCTTGGGTCTGGCGGCGGTTACCCACTGCGATCAGCGCGAGCCAGGTGAGGAGCGCCGCAAACATGGCTAATGGAACCCCCTGATAAACGCCAGGGACCTCCGCGCCGAGGTCAAGGGCTTCGAGAAAGGTATCCACCAACAGGAAGATGAGCAACCCTAGGGTGAGCGCGAGGAGCGCGCCTAACCCGCGCCGCCCGAGGCGTTTCATGGCGGGGAACCACAGCATCCCCAACCCGACGGGGATGATGCCGACGTAAATACCGAGTAGGGCATAGGCGCTAAATTCTTTGAGACCGGGGATGGGCGTGAGCGTGGCGGCGGGGACCGTGCCTTCAAAGAGCGTGCCCGTGGCGGAGATGAGGCGGATGACGTGTGGCTCGCCGCGCACCCAGGGGTAGGCGAGAGTGAGGGTAGCTTGCCCGAAACGCGGGAGCGTGGGCGAGGGGGAAAGCTCGAAGGCCCAGAAGGCATCGTCTACCATGACTTGGGCGATGGTGGTTTCGATGGCGCCACCGTTGAAGAGGGTGACGCGAAAGCCGGTGGGAGTTACGATGATGCGTTCCAGCGTCACGGTTTCTAACGGCGGCGCGTCGGACTTGAAGATGGCCGCCGGGTTAAAGAAAAGGAACAGGGCCAGCAATCCCCCGAGGGCGAGGAGGGGCACGGCCACCCAGACCCAGCCCGGGATGCCGTTGGCCGCGCGGGTGGAGCGAAGTTTGTCATCCGTCATGTTAACTCTCCGTCGCTTCGAACATACCCAACCAGCCCAGTTCGGCCAGCTCGCTTTGATGGGCATGGAACATATAGTGGCCGGGGTAATCGAGCGTGAACTCGAGGACGTGGCGCTCGCCCTGACAGAGCATCACGTTGTCGGTATATTCATATTGATCCAAACGGGTGCCGGTGCGATAGACGCGATACATGCTGGCATGTAAGTGAAAGGAATTGATGGCATCGAACTCGGTGATGTTGACCAGATAGATGCGGATGAGTTCGCCGACTTTGACCGGGATGGGATGCTTGGCGTAATGAAAGGCGACGGTGTTGACCGCGTAGATTTCATTGGCGCCGTCGAAATTGGTGTCGAAGGCATTCATCATCATCACCATTTCGTGGGCCGGGGCGCGACCCCCGGGTGGGTCAATGATGAACGTGCCGTAGAGACCTTTGTGGATGTGGCGCTTGAGGGGCGGGACGTGACAGTGATAGAGATGCAGGCCAAAGGGTTTAGCATCGAACTCGTAGGTGAAGTATTCGCCGGATTGGACGACGGGCGCGAGGCCATCCATGCCCGGCGGATGGATGCCGTGAAAGTGGATGGTGTGCGGATGCGAGGAGCCGTTGCCGAATTTGAAGCGCAGACGGTCGCCTTCGTTGCACCGAAACGTGGGGCCGGGGACTTGATTGTTGTAGGCCCACGCGGGGAACCAGACCCCGGGCGCGACTTCGATGTTTTTGTCTATCGCGTTAACTTCCCACTCCCGCAAGGTTTGCCCGTTCCCAAGCGGGCTGACTTGGCCGTAGTCGAAGTTGGTGAGATACCGCATGGGGTCGAAGAGGCTGGTGTCCACTTCGCCCTGCGTTAAGTTGCCCCCATGATTGAGATGTTGGCTGTGGTCGCCAGCGTGGGGCGTGGGCTGGGTATCTTGCGCCTGAGCGCGGGTGGCTTGTTGGAGCGCGGCAGCCCCGGCGAGGCCGAGGGTGCCGATGGCTCCGGCTTGGAGGAATTTGCGGCGGGAGAGGGGCATGGGAGGTTCCTTGAGGGGGAGAGTGAAGAGTAATTGGTTATTGGAGATTAGAGATTAGGATTGGAAATCTGGGCTTTGAGGTCGGCGAAGGTGACTTGGGGTTCGCCGGGGTGGAAGCGGAAGTCGCAGTGGGTACAACCTGTACCGAGGGTGCCCGTGCGGTGGAGGTTGACTCCGGCGGCAGGATAGAGGAGAAAATCAATGACACACATATAGGGCGTGAACTCGTCGGCGTTTTGGGCGTGGAAGAATTTGACCACGCCACATTCCACATAGTTGATACCCCAGTCGTAATCGCCATTGCCCTCGACAAACTCAGTTACAAAATCGCCGGGATAACGACGTTCTTGCGAGAACGCGGCTTTGCGGCGGGCGCGCTCGCGCCACCAGCGGCTCATCAAAACCCGACCCATCAATTTTTTCACTAAGCCGGGGTAACTATCCACCCACGCTTGCCCCATGCGGTGAACGACCTCGCCAATCTCTGCCACGAGTTTGCCGTGGCGTTTCAGCACCCGGTAGAGCGCCAGCAGGGTGGTCATTTGCTCCAGCGTATCGGTCATCGAGTTCTCTTTGCCGCCGATGTAAGGGATGGCGGGGATGAGTTGTTCGAATTCGCTGGTGGTCTCGGCTACGACTTGCTGGGTGAACTCTGTGCCGTAGCGCGGAGTCATAATCTTTAGACCGAGCGCCAGCATTTGTCGGTGCTGTTTGAGGAGGGCGGCGCGGGTGGAGGCGGACATGAAGGAGGGTAATTGGTAAATGGTAATTGGAGGATTAGAGATTGTTTACCACAGGGCCACAGTGGCGGCGGTGAAGAAGGCGAGATAGGCGATGTTGAAGCCCGCGCCTTCGGTGTGTTGGGTGAGGGCTTTTGGGAGAATCTTTTTGATGAGCAGCCACATGATGAAGGCGAGGACGGGATTGGCGAAGGCAACCCAGCGCGGGAAGGCGGTGGTGCCAAAACCGACCACGAGGGCGAACCAGATGGAGGCGATGACGATGCAGATGAGCAGGAAGAAATAGGTGATGACCAGGATGGTGCGATGGCGCTTGAACATGGCGAGGATGACCGGTTGTGAGTCGTCGCTGACCTGATTCAGGGCTTGCACATATTCGGCGAGGTAGATGAACGAGCCGTGCACAAACGCGCCGACGATGGTGGCACACGCGAAGAGAATGAAGGGCGCGAGGGAGTGCAGAGTCCCGGCGGGCCGGAGGCCTTGATAAATCATCCAAAAGCCCGCGAGGACGAGCGGGGTGGCGAACACGCCCAGCAAGCCGCCCCAGGCCACGCGCCACCAGGGGAGGGCGACCATCTTTTCGGCATCGGAGAGCAGTTTGGCGTGGGGTTGGAGTTTGGGGTAATCGGCGAGTTTGGCTTGACCGGCGAGGAGGAAGACATCCCCGATGGCATAGATGAAGGCGCCGAGGATGGCGGCTAAACCGGCGAGATGCAGACTGAAGGTAGTTGACATGATCTTAACCGTGGTTGTTTATTGGGCGATTACACCCAGCCGAAGACCCGCGCGATGGTCGCGGTTACAAAGCAGACCACAAAGGCCAAAACTAACGGCCCCAACGCCCCCAGCGTCGTCCATTTGACACTGCGGGTCTCTTTCCACATGGTCATGATGGTGGTGGCGCATGGATTGTGGAGCAGGGAAAAGAGCATCAGGTTCACCGCCGTGAGCATGGTCCAACCGTGCTGGCCGATGAGTAACTCGCGCAGGGCGCCATACTCGGGGGCATTCACCATCAACCCCACGCCCAGATACACCATCATCATGGTTGGCACCACAATTTCGTTGGCGGGGATGGCAATGATATACGCCAGCAGGATGACGCCATCCAAGCCGATGGCGAGGCCGAGCGGATTGAGAAAATTGGCGACGTGCCAGGCCAGGGAGACTCCGCCCACTGAGACGTTGCCCAACAACCAGATGGCCGCGCCCGCCGGGGCCGCCGTTTGCATGGCGCGCCACAACACGAAGATAGTCCGGTCAACGAGCGAGGTGTATAAGATGCGGCGGATATTGGGGCGGCGATAGGGGGGCAGTTCCAGCGTGAAGGCGGAGGCCTCACCCTTGAGCAGAGTCCGCGAGAGCAGGGCCGACACCACAAGAGTGAACAAGATGCCGATCACAACCACCATCACCACCGCCCCGGCGGCCACTACCGAGGCGAACACGGGCGGAAAGGACGCCGCCACAAACACGGTGGCGAGCATGATGAGCGTTGGGAACCGGCCATTGCACGGGGCGAAGTTGTTGGTGAGAATGGCAATCAGCCGTTCACGCGGGCTATCAATGATGCGCGTGGCGATGATGCCAGCGGCATTGCAACCAAACCCCATGGTCATGGTCAGCGACTGTTTGCCGTGGGCGCCCGCTTTTTTGAACAACCAATCGAGGTTGAAAGCCACGCGCGGCAGGTAGCCCAAGTCTTCGAGAATGGTGAAACACGGAAAGAAGATGGCCATGGGCGGGAGCATCACACTGATCACCCAGGCCAAACCGCGCCACACGCCATGCCAGATGAAACCGGTAAGCCACCAGGGGAGGCCCCAGGTGGTGAACAGCGCGGCGGCTTGATCCTCCAGCCAAAACAGCGCATTGGCCAGCATGGCCGAGGGCACATTGGCCCCGGTGATGGTGAGCCAAAAAACCAGCGCCAGCAACGCCAGCATGATCGGCAAACCGAAGATGGGGGAGGTCACCAGCCGATCAAACTGCTGGTCGAAATCCCAGCGGCGTGTGCCCTGGGGTTTCACCGCCCGCCGGGCAATGGACTCGGCGTCGGCATACATGGCTTCCACGAGTTGATCGCGGAAAGTGCCGGAGATGGTTTGGCGCAGGGTGTCGGCGCGCGCCAACAGCGCGGTGGGCGTAGTGGTGGTCGGGGGCATTATTGGGCTCCTTGCACGGCCAGTTTGCGGCTAAAGCGGCGGATGGCTTCGCGCTGGCGTTGGGCGATATTGAGCAATTCGCCGGTTTCGAGCGCGCGGCGCACCCGCAGATCGCCATCCAGCAACCGCATGGCCACCCAGCGGGCGTTGGGCAAACCGGGGGCCAGCTCTTCGATCAGGGGGAGCAACTCATTCACCGCGCGTTGAAAATCATTCACGCTCTGCACCCGGCGCGGGGTGGTGGTGACCGTGCCTTCAATCACCTCGCCAATCGTCCGGAGCAAATCACTCAACCCCTCGCCGGTGCTGGCCGCCGTGGGCACGCACGGCACGCCGAGGTCGCGGGTGAGCGAGCGGGTGTCCACCTCCAACCCCTTGCGCCTGGCTTCGTCCATGAGGTTGACACAGACCACCGCTTTGTCGGTGATTTCCAAAACTTGCAAGACTAGATTTAGGTTGCGTTCCAAACAGGTCGCGTCCGTAACGACCACGGTGCAATCGGGTTGGCCGAAGAGAATGAAATCGCGCGCAATCTCTTCATCCTGGGAGGCCGAGAGGAGTGAATAGGTCCCGGGCAAGTCCACCAATTTGTAGCGCACCCCGCCAAATTCATACCCCCCCTCAGCGCGGGTGACGGTTTTGCCGGGCCAGTTGCCGGTGTGCTGGCGCAGGCCGGTGAGCGCATTGAACACCGTGGATTTGCCGGTGTTGGGGTTGCCCGCCAGCGCTACCACGCGATCAAAATTCTGAGTATTGATGCCCATTTGTTCCAGTTGAACATTCGCCGGGCAAGTGGTGCAGTCAGTCATGGTTGTTTCCTAAGTTTTGAAAATGAATGGGTCAAGTTTAATTAATTCACCTTATACAAGTGTCATGCCCGCGTGCTCATAGTGGGCATCCAGCTGTCTTTGCCACTGCCCGTTTGGGTAGTGGTAACAAAGTAAGTGAGGGTGCGCTAGACCTGTCAGGTGGGCGCATTCGGCACTCGAAAAAAACAGCATTTT
>CAYUFY010000142.1:0-11932 GCA_964443795.1 uncultured Anaerolineales bacterium
ACCACTGATTGTGCCAGTTTCATGAGCTTTTCGCAAAGTGTTAGCTACTCAGGTGTCAAAGGGTATTTTCAGCATCTTCTTTTCCATGTAGTTAGCCATCTCTTTATAGACTCCTTTGGGTGAGCTGTCTATTCTTTAGCGTACGTTTCAGTTCGCTATCGTTCTTCAGCGTTCTTCACACACCACCGCATGGAGAAAAGCTGTTAGCCACAGCTTCCAAACTTGATAGTTAGCCACAAGAAACAAATATGGCTAACAGCCATGCCGGTTTTGCATGAGTGTTAGCCACTGCGAAAAAAGTTATTTAGTTATGGTGCGCCCGGCGGGACTTGAACCCACAACCAACAGCTTAGAAGGCTGCTGCTCTGTCCATTGAGCTACGGGCGCGTGGAGGGGATTATAAAACAAACCCGGCGAGGCTCCAAGAATAAGCCGCGCCGGGGAGAAAGTTTTTGGAGGGGAGGAAAACAACGCCGGTCAGTGACAGCCGCCCACGACGGGCGGAAAGAGGCCCACCCGATCCCCCTCCCGCAAGACGGTGGTTAATGCCACCGCATCATCGTTAACAAAGACACTGCGCACGAGTTTTTCGGGGAGGTTGAGCGCCGGAGCAAGCGCGAGCAGAGTCGCGCCCTCGGGCAGTTCCACTTCCAAGGGTTGCGACCGATTGGGGCCGGGGTGGTGCTGACGCAGGAGTGAATAGAGCTTGACGTAGACTTTCACGGTGGGGGCCGCTGTTAATCCAACACCGGGCGCAGACCTTTATAAACCCGCTGGCCCGACAGGGTGCGCAGGATGGTGTTGCCTTGGCCGGGGCGGTTGATTTTTTCGGCCAGTTCTTCGGGGGTCAGGGGTTTGTTGCCATTGGCAATAAACACGCGGAAAACCGCGTCCACCAGCGTGGTATGGGCGGTGAGGAATTCCGGTTGTTGCGAACAATGCGTGCGCAGGGTGTATTGCACGCCGTCCAGGCGCTGAACTTCCGCGGTCTCCGGGTCAATGTTGTCAATCAATTCCCCCTCGGGGTGTTCGGCAAACTGGGTCTGATGCGCGGGACACAGATGGCTGACCATATAGACTTGGAAAGCGCTCGATTCACGTTCCCACCACTCAAAATCAATGTGGAACTTGGTTTTGGCCGTGGGCTTGATGAGTCGGTTGGCAACGCTGGCAGGGAGAGTCACAGGCTTATTCCGTCCATTGAGAGAGATCAAAGCGCCAATAGGCATCGCCCACGTGGACGAAGTAGGGGCGCGTGACCAGTTCGGTGAAAATGGGGCCGGGCGGACTGCGCCGGGCGACATTTACCGCGGCGTACAGGGTCTTGGCATGCACGGTGCTTTGCGGGTTGAGTTTCGCCAGTTCGCGAAAGACATCGGCCACCAGTCGTTCGAACGGCAAGTGCTGGCTCTTATTCCAGACTTCGTCAATGGCGGTCAAATTATCGGCGGCAATGATGGTGAGTTCATCGTAGCTGACTGCCACCGGTTTTTTGAGGAGCGAGAAGTTTAGGCGGTTGTCCGTGCCCGCCACGGCGGTGCGCACCCATTCGCGGTTGGGGCGCCGGGTGCCGGCTTTGAGGACGACCACATCGGGGGTTTCACCTCGCCGCACCGTGAGCAGGCCGCCGGCCGGGAAGTCGTGTTTTTTGTACCATTCCTCAAGACCAAAAACGTAGTGGTTAGCGCGCACCACCCAGCCGGGAAATTGTTCGCCGGTGTCGCCGTCCATCCACAGAAAGCGGACGCGCGGGGACTCCAACGCGGTCGGGAAGAGCGGCGCGAGGCGCGAGGCCAAGGGCAGGGTGCCGCTCCGCCGATGGGGGAAGGTTACGTGCAGGGTCACCTCATCCACTGGGGCGGCGGGGTCGGCCTCAGCGGCGGGAGATAGTTCATCATCTAATTCCTGTTCCAGTTTCACCAATACATCCGGCAACTCGGCCAGCCGCATCTCCGGCGCCGCACTATCGAGCCGCCGCGGGGGGAAGGTGACTTCCGGCGGTTCCAGTCGCCGCAGATACCACAAGACTTCGCCGGTCGGGCCGACTTCATCAAAGCGCTCATCTTCCTGCAAGGCGTAATCCAGCGAGAAGGCTTGCAGGCGCGGGTTGATGTTGGTGGCCAAACCGACTTCTTTGAGCAGGGCTTCCGTGGGCAAGGGGCCGCCGCCCGCCATATCGAGCACCGCTTCGGCCAGGTTGAGATGCCCTTCGTTGATGGTGGCCAGCAATTCGCGGGGGAACCACCGCCCAGCCAAGCGGACAATATCGGCGGTGGCTTTCAGGCGGGTTTCCAGTTTGGCCATGAGGCTCGGGCCAAATTCTTTGAAAACTTCTTCCGGGGATTTGGCCTCGCCACTGCCATCGTGATTGGCGTCGTGATTAAGCTTGTGGTCATCAAAGCGCGCGGCAAATTCACGAGGCACTTTGCCATTGCCAAAGTCTATGGCAATGACATCGAATTCGCCCTGAGTGGGATTGCGGCCAACGCGCACATTTGTCACCTGACCGATGGCGAACTGTAATTGGGGAAAGGCCACGGTTTGGCCGACGGTGTAAGTTTCTTTCGGAAGATAAAAAGCGGCCCCTTGCTGGCGATGTTTAGCGGCTTCAGCCTCGCGCTCACATCGGCGGCGCACAATGGCAAAAGTCATCTCGGCGCTGGTGAGCGGAGTTTCATCTTCCAGGAGAAGATTATTCAGATATTCGATGTCGGCGTCTTCAATTTTAAAAGCGGTGCCCCAATAGGCGGCGGCGGGGAGGGGGGTATGGGTCAAGTCTTAGGAACCTCAGGTCAGACAATTTTCCAATAGCAAGGTGCTATTATACTTGGCGGAGGCTGTGTTGTAAAATCGTTTTAGAGCAATCATTTATATGCGGAGGCCACGATGGCAGACAAATTGGTGATCGTTTATTCCACGGCAGGGCATGGGCAGGCAGAAATTATCAAAGGCGCGCTGGAGGCGGCGGGCATTCCCGCCGAAATTTCTCAAGAGAGCGCCGGAACCGTTTTTGGGTTCACCGTCGGCGAGATGGGGCTGGCGCATATTCTGGTCGCCGCGGAACAGGTGGCCGAGGCGCTGGCTTTTTTGGAAGCCATGCAACGCGGGGACTTAACCAACGACACCCTGGATAATAATGAAGGCGAGGGTGAGTAGAAGCACAACCCATTACGGAAACTCAATCTGCGTCCATTGCAAGGGGTCCACTTGAAAACCACCCACCCACACCTCCCAATGTAAATGGGGGCCGGTGACTCGTCCGGTAGCCCCCTGATAACCCAGCAAGTCGCCGGTGGCCACGGTTTGGCCGACCTGCACCAAAATTTGTGATTGATGCCAATATCCTGAATAGACCCCCCAACCATGGTCAATGACCGTGGCGTTGCCGCGCACGGTGAGCGCGCCGGTGAAAACCACCACGCCCGGTGCGGGGGCGGTGATAGGGCGGTCTTCGGCCCCCGAAAAGTCGGTGCCCGTGTGAAACGAATCATACGGCCCGCCATTATAGGAACGCAGGGAACCATAAGCCGAACGGAGCGCGCCCACTGAGGGCGCTAGAAATACGCCGGTCCAATAACGCGTGGGCGTGGCCGGGGCCGTGAGCGCGCGGAGTTGTTCGAACTCCGGTTGAGTGGCCGCCGGGTCAATGGTCGCCGGGTCAACCGTCAAGGGTGGGTCAACGGCATAATCCCCGGCTCGCACCGGAAACGGTTGCGAGAAACGCACGCGCTGACCGGTGGCGTCGGTCACGTCAAGCGTCAGGCGATATAAGTCCGGCTCGGCCAGCCGATTGATGCCCAACAAGGCGAAATGTGAATTTTCAGTGTCGCGGTTAAACGTGAGGGGCCATTCCCCCAAAGCGCCAGTGGCGGTAATGGGTTGCGCCGAAACCAAATGCAATGACAGTGTGCGGCCCTGCACGATGGGGAACGGCTGGGCAACGAGGTCCGTGAGGGGATACGGCAAAGCGCGCGTGGGCGTGTCCCCGCCGGGGATGACCACCCCCGCGCCGGGCGCGAGCAAGCCGGGGTGCGGCATCCCATTGAGCGTCGCCAACGCCCAGGGATTCTGATTCCGCGCGGCCGCGAACCCCAACCATCCTTCTCCGGGGCGGGCGAGGTGCGTGGCCCCGGTGGGCAGGAGTATGCCATCCAACTGATCCACTGTCACCACGGATTCATTCACAAACAATAGATCCGGGTTAACAATGCGGTTGAGGCGGATGAGGGTGTCGCGCCGCAAGCCCAGGCGCAGGGCGAGGCTAGTTAGTGATTCGCCCGGCTCGAAAACGTGGGCCGCGAGTTTGCCCGTGACGCCCGCGAAGCCGGGGATGACAATGGCTTGCCCCACGCTGAGAACCGCGGGATTAATATCCGGGTTGGCGGCCTGAAGCGCATCGAGGCTGATCCCAAATTGCCGGGCGATGCCATACAAAGTGTCGCCCGGTTGCACAGTGTATTGCGGGCCGGAGCTTTGCGCTTGCGCGGTGAGGGCGCCCCCCACCAGACTCAGGCAGACCAGTAAGTTAAACGTCTTGAAAAATAATTTCATCGTCGAGGAAAATTTTTTGTAGAAAGGCCGGATGGGTTTCGAGCGTGTAACGCGCGGGCGCGCGCGGGGCGTAGAAGGGCCGCCACGGGCGCGCTTCGACTTTATCCACCACCCGCCCGGCGGAGTTAATCCAGACCACCGCGATGGGAAACGGGACGAAGAACATGTGAATGGCAGTGGCGGAACGACTATCGCCCCCTTCAACCATAATCAGCGCTTCGGCCGGGCGCAAGGCCCGGCGGAACATCAGCCCGCGCAAGCGGCACCAGAACGAAGCGCACCAGCGGACCTGACCGAGCAACACTTGATCGGTTGGGCGGTGGATAAGCCGGACAAAGCGGCGGGAGGGCATAGCGGAAAATAAAACCGGAGGCGGCTATGTGGGCCGCCCCCGGCTCAGTCGCTCAGCGAAGTGTGCGTTCGGTGGTTGGCTAGAGGCTCAGTCACCGGAAGTGTTGCGGGTTAAAACTTTTTCCACACTTTCCAGCAAGTCTTGCGGGCCAAAGGGTTTGGTCAAATAGTCATCCACCTTGGCAATGTGCAAGCCCAACACCTTATCAATGCTCTGGGCTTTGGCGGTGACCACAATGACCGGGATGCCTTTGGTCTCGTCGTTGGATTTCATCTTTTGATAGACTTCCCAGCCGTCCATATCCGGCATCATCAAATCCAGCAAAACAATATCGGGCTTTTCGCGGCTAATGGCTTCCAACCCTTCCCGCCCACCCATGGCGCCTGTCACCTGATAACCTTTGCGGCTCAGGATGAGTTTGACCAGATCAATCATTTCGGGTTCGTCTTCAATACAAACCACACGGCGAATTGTGCTCATTTATTTCACTCCCAAACGAATGGGTAGAGTGTACACCACAAGTCAGTTTATCGGCAAACGCGCGCTGGATTCCATTTCAGATTGAGAATTGCTGGCTGGGTTCGTGGTACACTCTCGCGCATGGCTATCACCCAACCCGGTTCCATCATCCAACTCGTCGGCCGCGACGATAAATATCTGATCGTGCGCCTCAATCCCGGCGAACAAATCCACACCCATCACGGCGTCCTGACGCATGATGCGCTCATCGGGCAGGAATTAGGCTCGGAAGTGGTGACCCATCGCGGTTACCGTTTTTTGTTGCTCGAACCCTCCACCGATGATCTCATCCGCAATATCAAACGCGTGTCACAGATCATTTACCCCAAAGACATCGGCTTCATTTTAATGAAGCTCTCCGTGCGCCCCGGTATCACGGTGGTGGAAGCGGGCACCGGGAGCGGCGGGCTGACCACGGTGCTGGCGCAAGCCATCGGCCCGACCGGCCAGGTCGTGACGTATGAGGCCCGCGAAGACCACCAAAATCTGGCAAAAAAGAACATCGCGCGGGTGGGGTTGACGGAGTGTGTGACTTTTAAATTGCGCGATATCGCCACCGGCTTCGACGAGACCGACGCGGATGCGCTGTTCCTCGACGTGCCCAACCCGTGGGATTACACCGACCACGCCCACCGCGCCCTCAAGGGCGGCGGGTTCTTCGGCAGTTTGGTCCCGACCACCAACCAGGTCTCCACCCTGCTCATTGGCTTGCAACGATCGGGGTTTGAGTTTGTCGAGGTGTGCGAGGTGCTCATCCGCTATTACAAGCCCGTGCCCGAACGCTTGCGCCCCACCGACCGGATGATTGCCCACACCGGCTTCTTGATCTTCGCGCGCGCCGTGCGGCGGAGCACGGTAGAGGAACCGTATCAAGCGCCGGAAGAAGAACTTGGGGCTGAGTTACAGTAAATAGCCCATGACGAATCAATTTGCCCGGCTCGGGCGTTTTCTGCGCTCGCCCATGTTCCCCATCTTTATGATTGTGTTCGTGGACGTGTTGGGCGTGGGCATCACCCTGCCCGTCATGCCGCTTTACGCTCAGGGTTTGTTTCAAGCCACTGCGTTGCAAATCAGCTTGTTGCAAAGCACGTATTTCATGGCGCAGTTTTTTGCCTCACCGTATCTCGGGCGGCTGTCCGACCGCTATGGGCGGCGACCCGTGCTTATCCTCAGTCAGTCGGGGACGTTTCTGGCTCTTCTCATGAGCGGTTGGGCACCGGGTCTTGTGTTTCTCTATATTGCGCGCATCATTGATGGACTCACAGGGGGCAACATTTCCGTGGCGCAAGCTTATCTCAGCGATATCACCGATGAGCAGAACCGGGCGCGCGGGTTGGGCGTGGTCAACGCCGCCTTTGGGTCGGGGTTTGTGTTCGGCCCGGCGTTTGGCGCGCTGATGGCGGCGCAGTTCGGGCCGCGGGTGCCCTTTTACATAGCGGCGGGGGTGTCGCTCATCACCATTACGCTCTCGACTTTTCTTCTGCCCGAATCGCTCACGCCCGAAAAACGCGCCGCCGCCGAAGCCCGGCGACGATCCCGCTTGGGCAATTGGGCGTTGCTCAAGTTGCCCGGCATGGGCTTGCTCATGGCTGTGGCGTTTGGCGGTCAGTTCGCTTTTTTCGCCTTTCAATCCACCTATGTGTTGTGGTCGGAAAAAATCATGTTTCCCGGACATGACCCGCAGTATGTGCAACAAGCCATTGGGTGGATACTCACGTTGGTGGGCATCTTCGGCATCATCACCCAGTTCTGGCTGGTGGCGCCCCTGGTGAAACGCTTTGGCGAGAAGGGACTGGTAACCGCCGGGAATTTCATGCGCGGGGTGGCGTGGGTCGTCATGGTGGCCCTACCGATTGTGCCAGCAGTTGTGGCAGTGGTGCCACTGTTATCCATTGGTGGCGGGGTCATGGTCCCAGCGTTGATTGCGCTGATTACCTATACCACGCCGCCGGACCAACGCGGCCAAGCCATTGGGTTAGCCGAATCCATTCAAGGCTTGGGGCGCATTCTTGGCCCGGTGGTAGGCGGTTTTCTCTTTCAGTTTGTGAACCCCAGCGCGCCCATGGTGGTGGCCGCGACTTTGAGTTTCATCACCTTTGCGATGACGTTAAAGTTGAGCAGTAACAAAAAGACGGTGGTTGTTAAAATCCCGGCTAATGGTTAAGCGAACTTATGCCCCCTTGCACATGGTTGCAAATTGCTCTCATGTATAAATTGGGTCGGGCAAATGCATCGGGACAGTCGCGTATTGACGAAATAAATACTTACCGCTAAACTCCTCTTATGAATATCTCTCACCAATTGGAAGGGATTGACTTCGAGTGGGACAGGGAGAAGGCAGAAAGCAACTTTCAAAAGCATGGCGTTTCTTTCACTGAAGCCTGCGAAGTCTTTCTTGACCCATTCGTCTATGCCGTAGACGCAAAAGAGGTAGACACCGAAGCGCGGGAAGCAGTCATTGGTTTAACCCGTAAGTGGCGCTTGTTATATGTGGCCTATATATGGCGAAAACTCGTCCTGCGGATTATCTCCGCCCGCAAAGCCACCAAACCGGAACGAAAACTCTATGAAACTCAGTAAACTCAAAACACGCCTCAACCGGAACCGAGTTATGGTGACCATTACCATGCGAATACCCGAAGATGTGGTGGCCGACTTGAAACGGGTGGCCCCCCATCGGGGGTTTGCAGGTTATCAACCGTTAATTCGCGCCTATGTGGGCCAAGGTCTTCGGGATGATTTGGCGGCATTAGACGATAAGCCAGAAATCGCCAAGTTAATTGCCAGCTTGAAAAAGCAGGGTATTAAAGAAACCATGCTTGCCAAAGCAATGACAGAAGCCGGGGTTTTGGCTGAAAGCGCACCAGCGGTTAAGTAAGGCTTTTCTTCTTCCAATAAAACTTGCCCAACCCGGTATGCAGTAAAAAAGATACCCGAGGCCATAAAGCCTCGGGTATCTTTTTTCTTCACCGTGCAACCCGTGCGGGGGACGCGCAGCCGCGCGGGCGGGGTCAGTTGAACAATTTCTCCAGCCGATCTACCAAACCGCCGAGAACAGCGAAGGCTTCCTCGACCGCCTGAGGTGTGGTCATATCCACGCCCGCGAGTTTGAGCGCATCGAGCGCATAGACGGAACTGCCGGCGCTCAGGAATTTGAGGTAAGCCTCCGCGGCGCCCGGCGTGCCCGCGAGGATGCGCCGCGAGAGGGCGTTGGCCGCCGAGATGCCGGTGGCGTATTGATAAACATAGTAGTCAGAATAGAGGTGACTGAAGGTGGCCCAGGTGATGCCTACCCGCTCACGATCCACTTGCACTTCACTGCCATACCCTTCACTAAAGAGATCGGCCATGAGGGCGTTCAGGTCGTCGGCGGTCACACCTTCGCCGCGTTCGTACCGCTCATGCAGATCCAGCTCGAACCGCGCGAGCGTGGGCATGATGAAAAAATAGCGATGGAAGTTGGACATCGCTTCTTCGATGACCGCGATTTGGAAATCCGGGTCGGGGTTATGGTCGAGCAACCAGGCGCGGGTCATGGCCTGATTGAAATTGGAGGCGACTTCGGCGACAAAGAGCGAATAGTTGCTATAAATAAACGGTTGGTTCTGCCAGGTGAGATAGGAGTGCATGGAGTGGCCGAGTTCGTGCGCCAGCGTGCTAAGGCTAAACAGGGTGTCGTCATAGGACATGAGGATAAATGGGTGCGTGCCGGGCACGCCGGATGAAAACGCGCCATCGGTCTTGCCCAGGTTGGGGTACACATCCACCCAGCGGTCTTGCAGACAGCCCTGCTGGAGGACGCGCACATAGTCCGCCCCCAGCGGGGCCAGGCCCTGGCCAATCCACTCCACGGCTTTCGCATAGGGGACGACCGGCGGGTTCTTCGCCAGCGGCGCCCAAATGTCATACGGGTGCAGGGTCTCCACACCCAGCGCTTTGCGGCGCACCGCCCAATAGCGATGCCAGGTGGGCAGGTTTTTCTTGAAGGTATTGATCAAATTATGGAAGACTTCGACCGGGACGTTGTTCTCGAAGAGCGACCCCGCGAGGGTGGATTGATGCCGTCGGGCGCGGGTGTAAAACACATTTTGTTTAATGGAACTGGAGAGGTTGGCGGCGAGGGTATTTTTGTAGGCCAGATACACATCGGTGTACGCTTCCCAAGCGGTGCGGCGGGCCACGCGGTCTTGGCTGGCCAACAGGTTGTCGAGCGCCCCCTGCGACATGGGAATGGCCTGGCCCATCTCGTCCTGCGCCGCTTGAAATTTAAAATCGGCGTTGGCCAGGGTGTTATTGAGCGTGTAGGGGCCCGAGAAGGGATCGGCCAACATCCCCAATAACTCCTCCACTTCCGCCGAGCGCACATGCGCCTGCTTGCGGAACAGGTCAGCCACATATTGCGCCATGTTGGCTAGGCGCGGTTCGTCTTTAAGCCATTGGGTGAGTTTGTCCTGACCGAGGGCAATAAGTTCGGGGTCGAGGAAGGAAATGGTGGCAAACACCTGCCCTAGCAGACCCTGCCCGCGCCCATACATCTTGGTCGCCGCCGGGTTGGTGGTCTCTACGTTATGTGACATGGAAGCATAGACAAATACTTTAAAGGCCTGTTGCACGAGGGTCTCAATCGCTTGCAGGGCCTCGGCGAGAACCCGCGGGCCTTCGGCCAGGCGGTCTTTGAATTGACTGACACTGGCGAGGTTTTCAAGGACACGCTTAAATTCATTCTCCCAGGCGACTTCCGACTCAAATACGCTGGGGGCGTTCCAGGTATATTCAGCAGGAATTTCAGCGCGGGGTTTGACAGGGACGGTGGACACGGAAATATTCCTTTAAAATGAGATGGTTAAGTGGGGCTATAAGGCCAGTCGGGATTGTAACACAAGCTATAAAATTCACACTTGACTCTCCTGAAAAGTGTTATATGATGTCATTTGTTGGGAGCGCTCCCAAAATAAGTTGGATATATTATCAGCTTCCCAACATTAACCTTAATTGTTTTTAGCACAAATCCCTATATTTACAGTGTTTTATGAACTCTCAGATGCCAACGTCAATTTCGTTGGTTTTTTTATGACAATTACTGAGAGCGCTCCCAGTAATATTCCATGAATTTGGAAGAAGTTGCCAAAATCAGCGGCGTCTCCCGCTCCACCGTGTCCCGGGTCATCAATGACGATCCCAACGTCAGCGAAAAGACCCGCGCCAAAGTGATGACCGTTGTGCAACGGCTTAACTATCAGCCCAACGCCGCGGCGCGCAGTTTAGCCGCCGGGCGGACCCAAGTCTTGGGGTTGGTCATCCCCATGGGCGTGGCGGCGCTCTTTACCGATCCGTATTTCCCCCAACTCATCCAGGGCGTCACGGCCGCATCTAATGCGCGTGACCATTCCGTCATGCTGTGGCTGGCCGAACCCGATTACGAACGGCGCACCATCCACAAAATCATGAACAGCCGTTTAATTGACGGCCTGATTTTAGCGTCCTCGCTCACCGATGACCCGTTGGTTCAGGAAATCAGCCAAAGTGCCCTGCCCTTCATTTTAGTCGGGCGGCACGTCACCAATGTCAACATCCATTACGCCGATGTGGATAATCTGAACAGCGCGCGCGAAGCCGTGACGCATTTACTCCGGTTGGGACGCCGGCGCGTGGCCACTATCACTGGCCCATTGAACATGATTGCCGGGCTGGACCGGAAGGAAGGCTATCTCAGCGCCCTGCGGCAACGTGGGCTGATGCCTGACCCAGCGCTCATTGTGGAAAGTGATTTCACCGAAGCCGGCGGCTATGCCGCCATGCACAGTCTATTGCCCGCTCAACCGGATGCCGTTTTTGTCGCTAGTGATACAATGGCCTCCGGTGCCCTGCGGGCCTTGCGGGAAGCGGGCCAACGCGTGCCTGAAGATGTGGCGGTGGTTGGTTTTGACGATATGCCGTTCGCGGCGCATACTATCCCACCGCTCACCACTGTCCGGCAACCCATTTATCGCACTGGCTATATGGCCGCAGAGACCCTGATTGATATCATCGCCACTGTTGATTCACATCCCCGACGCATCATCTTGCCCACCGAATTCATCATTCGCTCGTCGTGTGGCGCGGGTTTAGCGCGCGAAATAAACGCAAAGGAGGTGGTTGTCAGCCGCCCATAATTCACTACCCTATCCCCCGATTATACTGTTCGACTTTTTTAGACAAACCTCAAGTGAGGAGAATACAAGGAGATCCCCATGCGTAAGATGTTTTCAATGCTCGTCAGCGCCCTCGTGCTTGCCAGCCTGGTGCTGACCGCCTGCGGTGGCGCCGCCACCACCCAAGCCCCCGTGGCCACTCAGGCTCCCGTGGCCACCAAAGCCCCGGCCGCGACTGCGACCGAGGCCGCTGCCGCGACAGAAGCCGCCACCGAAGTCCCCGCCGCAACGGAAGCCGCCACTGAAGTCCCCCCCCCCCCCCCCCCTACCCCCCACCCCCCGGCGGCCCTCCAAGCCGGCCAAGTTTTTTTCCGCTGGT
>CAYUFY010000143.1:0-11902 GCA_964443795.1 uncultured Anaerolineales bacterium
CGCCCCGACCTGACCGACGGGCACACCATCCACTTCCACGGCTTCCCCAACGCCATCCCCGCTTTCGACGGCGTGCCGGAACTGTCCATGGGCGTGCCCTCCGGGCGCAGTTATACCTACTTCTATCGCCCGCACGACCCCGGCACTTATATGTATCACTGCCACTTTGAAGATGTGGAACACATCTCGATGGGCATGACGGGCCTCATCTTTGTCCGCCCGGCGATGGGCGTGAACTACGCCTACAACGATGCCTCTACGCAATTTGACAAAGAGTTCCCGATGTTCTTGAGCGAAGTCTGGACGTTGGAGCGTTGGGAAGCCGCCCACATCCAAGAGCATGACTGGAGCGACTACGAGCCGGATTATTGGCAAATCAACGGGCGCGCGTATCCCGACACTTTAGAGCCAGATGGCGACCCCATGAGCGATGCGGCTGGGCGCCTCCAATATCAACCCATGTCCTCGCTGGTGGAATGCAACGTCGGCGAGCGCGTGCTGTTGCGCTTCGCCAACCTCGGCTTTCAGCAACACGCCATGCGGGTGGATGGTCTCACGTTGCGGGTCGTGGGCAAAGATGCTAAGTTCCTCGGGGCCAGCGCCTATGACACCGACACGGTCTCCATCGCGCCCGGCGAAAGTTACGATGTGCTCTTCACCGCTCCGGCGGCGGGCACCTATCTTTTATACAACCGCAAACTGGCGTACACGAACAACGGTGGCGCGCCCTACGGCGGGATGATGACTGAAATACGCGTCAGCTAGGAGGCTATTGCGATGCAATCACGACTTTTCACACACTTACGACACCTCGGGCCGATCGTTTTGTTGGCGCTCCTCATTATTGTCGCGCTTCCGGCATCTAGTGCGCGCGGGCAAGTCACTGGCCCTGAATCAAGCGCCAGCATGTTCTGCGTCACCAACCCAAGCAACACCTTCGACTTTGCCACCACCGATGGCTACATCGGCATCCCCGACGGCAATACCGTGTACATGTGGGGCTTTGCCCTCGATGTGGACCTTGACCGCGATGGCTCCCCAGACTTCCAACACCCCGGCCCCAATCTGTGCGTGACCGAGGGAAGCACCATCACCATTACTCTCCGGAATACCCTGCCGGAAGCGGTCTCTATGATTTTCCCCGGCCAAAGCAACGTACAGGTGACCGGTGGCGTTGCGGACCCCAACTCGCTCGCACAGGCGGCCGGGGCCGAGGGTGGCACCATCACCTATAGCTTCGTCGCGGGCAAGCCCGGCACCTTCATCTACGAGAGCGGCACCGACATGCAGAAGCAGGTGAAGATGGGCTTGTTTGGCGCGCTGGTTGTCCGGCCCACCACCGACGCGGGCCGCGCCTATAACGACCCCACGACACAGTTTGAACCGAGCGATGAATACATGATGTTGCTCTCCGAGATTGACCCGGAATTGAACTTCGCCGTTGAACAAGCGGTGGCCGACTATCATGCGGGCGGCGCTTACGACGCGCACCCCTTCAACATGCCCGACTATCACCCACGCTACTGGCTCATCAATGGCCGCGCCTTCCCCGACACCATCGCGCCCAACTTTGCCAGTTGGTTGCCCACGCAACCCTATGGCGCGTTGTTGCATATCGTCCCGCGTGCCCCGGATTCTCCATGGGCGCCAGCCCTGGAGCGCTTCATCAATGTCGGCACGCGCCCCCATCCCATCCACCCGCACGGTGACCACGTCCGCATCATTGGCCGCGATGGCAACCTCCTGACCGCGCCGTCTGACAAGTTCGATGTCAACATCGGCCCCGGCCAAACGTGGGACGCGCTGTACGACTGGACCAACGTAGATAACTGGAATCCAGACACGAACCCCTTGCCAACCGACGTGACGGCCCTCGATGCTTTTGGCAACTGGCTGAACCCGCGCAATCAGAATCAAATGTTCAAAGGGCCCAATTTCTACAGTGGTAGCCCCTATCTGGGCTTGCAAGGCAACAAAGATGATGCCGTCGCCAGCGACTATAACGAATGCGGCGAGTATTACCAAATTTGGCACAGCCACGCGCTTAACGAAGCCGCGAACTATGAAGCCGGCTTCGGCGGCATGATTACCCTCGAGCGGATTGACCCGCCCGGTGGGTGCCCCGCCCCGTAGTCAGAAGTCTGACACACTAGGAGACGACTTATGCATACAAATACTCTGGTCTTACCCCAAAGACTTCCGAATACCTGGCGTTGGATTATCGCCCTGCTGATTGCGCTCACCGCGCTGTTCAGCTTGTCCACTGCCGCTCACGCCGACAGCACCGTCCCGGCCATAGATTGCTCGACTGGCCCCACCGCCCGCACTGTGGAGCTATGGGCGAAAGCGGGCACACTGACGTTGCCCGATACCACCTCGGTTAACGTTTGGGGCTATGCCCTCAATGAAGCCGATGCCGCGCAAGTGCCCGGCCCCACGCTAGTCGCTTGCGAAGGCGACGCGGTTGAAGTGATTTTGCACAATACCCTGACCGACGGAATGACCTCGCTGGCTTTGCACGGGCAAGGTTTGGCCGCCGACCGCGCAGGCGTGGGGCAAGGCGATACGCGCACGTATGCCTTCACCGCCTCGCGCTCTGGCACCTTTCTCTATGAAGCCGGAATGACGCTCAATGGCGCGCGCCAAGTGGGCATGGGTCTGTATGGCGCGTTGGTCGTCCAGCCCGCCACCCCGTCCGCCGCTTACCAAAGCGAAGCCGTGGTGGTGCTGAGCGAGATTGACCCCGCCCTCAATGCCGACCCCACTGGCTTCAACATGGGTGAATACAAACCGCGTTACTGGCTCATCAATGGCCAAGCCTATCCCAACACCGGCCTCATTGATGTCGCCAGTGGTAGTACCGTGTTGGTGCGCTACGTCAACGCGGGCTTGACCGAAAACGCGATGGGCCTGCTCGGCCTCGACCAAGAAGTGATTGCCACCGATGGCTATGCCTTACCCTTTAGCTATCGCGTCGTGGCGGAAAGCCTCCCGGCCGGTGGCACATTGGATGCTTTGGTCTCCATTCCTGCTGGAGTGACGGATGGCACGCAGTACGCGCTCTACAGCACCGCTCAGCATCTGGATAATGATGGCGCGGCCAATGGTGGACAACTAATATACTTCAATGTTGCCGCCCCAGCCCCAGTGCCAACCGACACGCCAACCCCGGCCCCAACGGATATGCCAACAGCGTTGCCGACCGACACGCCAACTGCGTTACCGACTGACACGCCAACCGCATTGCCGACGGATACGCCGACACCAGTGCCAACCGACACGCCAACTGCGTTACCAACTGACACGCCAACCGCGTTGCCGACCGATACACCAATTGCAATACCAACTGACACGCCCACACCCTGATCATGGGTGACAAAATGATTGCCGTTATCAGTTGGATATACTGATAACTGCATAACATACTTATCAACCTTATCAACCACAGGCCCGACCGCTCTCATGAGAAGACCGGTCGGGCCTGCTATAATCCAAAAATTGACCGTGTCACGTTGGTTACTTGAAAGTGTAATCCTATGAGTTCCATCTCCACTCCTTTGCCCACTCGTATGCGCACCGCCTTGGCTTCGCGCTTCACCACCCCCGTTGTCTTTCTGGCCGTTGTCCTGCTCAGCCTCATCGGCTGGCAAATGTGGCAGACCTATCGCCCCATCGCCTTACCGGGCACCCCCGCCTCAGCCGAAGTCATCGAAGAACGCTGGGGCATCCGCATCACCCACATCGCGGTGCTGGCCGATGGCGGCCTCATTGACTTCCGGTTTCAAATCCTCGACCCCGAAAAAGCCATGCCGTTGTTCAACCTCGAAGACCGGCCCCTCCTGTATGTCGAGACTACGGGCCAATTGGTAGATAGCTTATATCACCCGCCGCATGGGCATGAGCTGGTCGCGGGCTACACTCAATACTTCCTCTACAACAATCACGGCGGGGTCATCAAGCCCGGCACCCTGGTGTCCGTCATCCTCGGCGATTTGCGGCTTGAGCATATTGTGGCGCAGTGAGATCCCCCAGCGGCATCAGCGAGGCGCGCGATGACTCGGCTCGGGTTGGGCCTGCTGTTAGCCTCGGCGTTGCTGGTCACTGGCACACCCCCCTCTTCGCCAGCCTCGCCTAATCTAGCGGTCATCGGCGCGCCCGCCGTTTGGGAGCAGGGCTTCACCGGCCAGGGCGTGGTCGTCGCCCTGCTCGATACCGGCGTTGACCTCCATCAACCCGAGTTGGCCGCACGCTGGCGCGGGGGCGCGCATTCATGGTTTGACCCCTACGACGAACACCCCGACGGCCCCATAGATTTAGACGGCCACGGCTCCCAAATGTTGGGCGTCATCCTGGCGGGGGAGGCCAGCGGCACTCAAATCGGCGTGGCCCCGGGGGCGCAGTGGATTGCCGCCCGGATTTTTAATGACCGGGGCCGTGCCACGACTGAAGCCATCCACGCCGCATTGCGCTGGGTGCTCGACCCCGATGACGACCCATCCACACCCGATGCCCCTCAAGTGCTCAATGCGTCCTGGTCTGCCGTAGATGTCACCTGCAACCCCGAATTCGCCCCCGACCTGCGCGCCCTCCGCGCGGCCGGCATTTTGCCCGTCTTTGCCGCCGGGGTGGGCTTGCCCTTCAGCCCCGCCACGTTGCCCGAAGCGTTTGCGGTAGGGGCCTTAGCAGATGAAGCCAACACGCTCGCCTATGATAGCCCGCATGGCCCGTCACCGTGTTTCACGAACTTCCCCTTTCCCCAACTCGTTGCCCCCGGCGTTGACATCTTAACCACAGACCGAGGCGATGCCTACTTCACGGGGGATGGCAGTTCTTTCGCCGCCGCGCATGTGAGCGGCGCCTTAGCCCTATTGCTCAGCGCGCGGCCCGGCCTCACGGCCGATGAACAAGCGGCGCTGTTGATGGATACCGCGATAGATTTAGGCCCGCCTGGCCCCGACCATGAATTTGGCTATGGACGACTGGCGGTGAACCGCGCCGTCGCTCGCGCCCGCGCGGTTGCGGCTTCCCCAATGATGGCGCTACGATTGACCGTAGCCTTAGTGGTGGCCCTAGGTCTGATATGGCGCTGGGCGCGGCGAGGGAAACCATGAAGCGTTCGGCTTGGGGCCGGGCGCTCGCCCTGACGCTGTTCTTGAGCCTGATCACCTGGCAGGTCGTCGCGGCGCATGCCTTTTTGTCGCGCTCGGACCCGGAAGATGGCGCGGTCCTCGACGAATTTCCCCGGGAAGTGCGCCTCTGGTTTTCCGAGCCAGTGGCCTTGGAATTCACCAGTGCTGAATTGGTCAACAGTGACGGCCAAGCCTTGCCCATCACCAGCCTCACGCTTGACTCGGCTGACCCAACGTTAGTGATTGTGGCGCTGGCCCCTCAGCCTCCCAACGCTTACCGGCTCACCTGGCAGACCTTATCCACCGATGATGTTCACCCCAGCAACGGCGCCCTGGTTTTTGGCGTTCAACAAAGCGCGGCCTCCGTTGCCGCCCTCACAACCCCACCCCCGCCCCCGGGCGAGGTGTTCTGGCGCTGGCTTGATTTCAGCGGGTTAGCCGGGCTGTTGGGCGCGCTCGGGCTAATGTTGTTTGTGTTGCCGCCGAGTAAAAATTCCAATCAGGCCCATGCCGATTTATATCAGGTGGCCCGCACCAAGCTGTTGTGGCTGGCGCTGGGTGGTGGAGTCGTGGCGTTGCTCGCCGGGGCTGGTCTGGTTTGGACGCAGGGGCAGGCGGTTAGTGGTTCAGGCTCCATCGAAACGATTTTGCAAAATGTGTTCCGGCTTATAAACGGAACGGCTTATGGGGCGCGCTGGTGGCAGAGACAAGGCTTGTTGTCCGAGTTGAGCATTACCGTCAGTTTGATGCGCCATTTCATTTCGCCTGCGAGCCGATCACAGCGCCTTAATCCACGGAGCCTGGCCTTCCTGGTCATCGCGCTCCCGGCGTTCCTATGGGTGCTGACCCAGGCGTTAAGCCCTTATGCCGCTGGGGGTGCAGACCGCGCCTCGATGCCCATGATGCTCAACGGCTTAAATTTGTTGGTAGCTACTTTGTGGAGTGGGGGCATTGTGGCCCTGGCGCTTGTCATTGCGCCCGCGTGGGGCCTGAATTCACGCGCTATGGAATTCCTGCTGGTTGCGCCCTTTGCGCTGTTATTGGTGATGACGCAGGCCTGGAACAGCCACGCCGCCGGGGTTGAAGACCGCGTCTGGGTGTCGGTGGCCCTCGATACCTTGCACTTATTGGCGGCGACGCTCTGGAGTGGGGGCGTGGTCGCCCTGACCTTTGTCATCGCGCCGGTATTATCCCGGCCTGTCGAAGTTAGCGCGTGGGCGTGGGAAGTGTTGCGCCGGTTCGGGAAATTGGCGGCGGCGTGTGTGGCGGTGTTAACCGTGACCGGTCTTTATAACTTAGGCCAGCAAGTCGCTTCGCTGGATGCTTTACTCGTCACCAGTTATGGTCAGACATTGGTGGTGAAAATCTTGTGGATGTTTGGCGCCGGGTTGCTGGGCCTGCTTAACGCGGCCTTGCTTCACCCCCGCTTGGCCGACAGCCTTCGGCGTGTTTTGCGCCAACCTGCTGGATGGCAACCTCTGGCCCCGCAACATTTGTGGCGCACGTTGAGTGCCGAGGCCATGGGCCTCAGCGGCCTCCTGTTGATTACCGCCTTTTTGGGCGCGACCACCCCGGCGCGCGGCCCGGAGTTTGCGCCTTCAGCGGTTGAAACCGCGCCGGCGACCTTCACCGCCAATGCCGATGATTTGCTGGTCACGCTATCCATCAAACCCAATCGCCCCGGACAAAACTTCATCACCATGGGCGTTTTCAATACGCGCCGCCCAGCGCCTGCCCCCATCGAACAAGTGTTGGTCGAACTGCAACCCCCGGGCCAAACCTCGGTCTCCCTTGTGGCTGAAGCGCAGGGCAACGACCAATATCAAATTGTGGGTAACGTCATCAACGCCGCTGGCGAATGGCCGATTACCCTCACCGTCCAAAGGCCCAACTTACCGGAAGCCCAGGTGACAACCCGCTGGCGGGTGAGGCCGGTGCTGGTCTCGGCTCGCCGCCCGGTCTGGATCTCAAATCAACCGCTCAGCCCCTGGCTCAACTGGCTCGCTGGGGGGTTGGCCTTTCTTCTGAGCGGCCTAGCGGTTTGGTTTGGGCGCGCGTATTGGAGATAGCGGCGCGTCCAGGTTAAGGCTACTCTTCCTCACCGGATAGGACGTGCAGGGCCATGGGCCGCGGAAAATCAAAGCGCGCGCGCTGTATCTGGCTCGGCCACTTTCTCCACCTCTGGCGGTTTGGGCGGGGCTTTGAAGTAAACCACGCCCAGTGGCGGGATGGTGATGAGCAGGGAGTAGGGCTGACCCTGCCATTCGGTGGCCTCGGCGGTGAGGCCGCCCGAGTTGCCCAGGTTGCTCCCCCCATAAATGGTGGCGTCGCTGTTGATGAGTTCCGCGTAAAAGCCCGGGTGCGGCACCCCCACGCGGTAGCCGGTCTGGGGCACGGGGGTGAAGTTAGCAACGACCACGATTTGCTCATCGGGGCTGAGGCCTTTCCGCAGGAACGAAACCACGCTGTGGTCCACATCGCGGAAGTCTATCCACTGAAACCCGGTCCACTCAAAATCCACTTCATGCAAAGCCGGCTCGGTGATGTAGAGGTGGTTCAGGGCGCGCGTGAATTGTTGGAGTTGGCGGTGGGTTTCGAAATCCAGCATCATCCAATCCAGTTCGCGCTCAAAGTTCCATTCGGTCCACTGACCAAATTCCATGCCCATGAAGAGCAGTTTTTTGCCGGGGTGCGCGTACATGTAGGCGAAGAGCGCGCGCATATTGGCGAACTGCCGCCAGTAGTCGCCGGGCATTTTGGCGAGCATGGCTTTTTTGAGATGCACCACTTCGTCATGTGAGAACGGCAGGACGAAATTTTCGCTGAAGGCGTACATGAGCGAGAAGGTCAGGCTGTGGTGATGATAGCGGCGATGCACCGGATCTTTCTGGATATATTCCAGGATATCGTGCATCCAGCCCATGTTCCACTTCATGTCGAAGCCGAGACCGCCCACATAGGTGGGGCGCGATACCAGGGGCCAGGCGGTTGATTCTTCGGCGATGGTGAGGACGGCGGGAAATTTTTCGTGGACGAGTTCGTTGAAGCGCTTGAGGAAGCGCACGGCCTCCAGATTCTCGCGCCCGCCGTATTCATTGGGGACCCATTCGCCTTGCTTGCGCGAGTAATCCAGGTAGAGCATCGAGGCCACTGCATCCACGCGCAGGCCATCGAGGTGGTAGACCTCGAGCCAGAAGAGCGCATTGGAGAGTAAAAACTCCACGACTTCGTTGCGGCTGAAGTTGAAGATAAGCGTGCCCCAATCCTGATGCTCGCCCTTGCGCGGGTCGGCGTGTTCGTAGAGGTGCGTGCCATCGAAGAAACCCAACCCGTGTCCGTCTTTGGGGAAGTGCGCGGGCACCCAGTCGAGGATCACGCCAATCCCGGCGCGGTGAGCGGTGTCTACAAAATACCGGAAATCGTCGGGGGTGCCGTGGCGCGCGGTAGGCGCGAAATAGCCGGTGGTTTGGTAGCCCCACGAGCCATCGTAGGGGTGTTCGGTGATGGGCAGGAGTTCGAGATGGGTGAACCCCAGCTCTTTGAGGTAGGGGATGAGCTGGTCGGCGAGGGCGCGGTAATTGATGAAACCTTTGGGGTCATCGGCCGGACGCCGCCACGAACCGAGATGGGCCTCGTAAATGGTCATCGGGGCTTGGAGGTTTTGTTTGTTCTTACGATTCGCCATCCAATCCGAGTCGCCCCACACATATTGATTTAAATCCCAGACCTTGGAGGCGGTGTTGGGGCGCAGTTCGGAAGCGAAGCCATAAGGATCGGCTTTGACCGTGAGCAGGGAGCGATGGTAGCGGGTGCGGATTTCGTATTTGTAGAGCGCGCCGGGGCCGAGGCCGGGGATGAACAGTTCCCATACGCCGACCGAGCCGCGCGGGCGCTCGGGGTGACGGAGACCATCCCAGGCGTTGAATTCGCCGATGACGCTGACCCGCTCGGCATTGGGCGCCCACACGGCGAACTGCACGCCGCGCACGCCTTCATGTTCAACGAGGTGCGCACCAAGTTTGTCGTAGAGTTTGTAATGCGTGCCTTCGCCAAAGAGATGCAAGTCGAATTCGGAGAGGACGGGGGAGAAGCGGTAGGGGTCGTCAATGACTTCATCGCCTGCATCAGTAGTAATTAGTAATTGGTAATTGAAAGGGGCGGGGTCAGCCGGGAAGAGGGCTTCGTAGAACCCGTCGGGATGAACGCGCTCCATGGGGGTGAGGCTATCCCCGCGTTTAACGGCGACCGTGCGGGCCTGGGGTTGAAACGTGCGGATCACCCATCCGGTGAGGGAGTCCGCATCCAACGGGTGCAGACCCAACACATCGAAGGGCGCGCCATGGCTTCCTTCCAGCAGAGCGGTGAGGGCATCGGGATGAATAGAGGGCATAAGCGCGGGTGACGGGGAGCGGGGGACGGGAGGCGGTGGGGCGCCACCCGTCAGCCGGGCCTCGTCACTGGATGGCTGCTGATGAAATATGCAGGGCTTCGGCTAACTGCGCGGCGGCCTCGCGGTACGGGAGGTCGGGGGGCTGGTGGCGCAAGTAGTCGAGGAGCATTTCCTGCGCCCGAGCCGGGTGCAGGGCAAAGCCCAGGCGTCCGGCGGTTTCGATGAGGCGGGTGAGTTGGGTGAAGGCAGACGCCTCCAGGGTTGGCCGGGGAGCGGCGACAATATGCTTGACGTGTTCGACCACCGCTTGCTCCAAGTTGCGGTGGGTCCAGCCGCGCTCGAGGCGCAGACCGTAACGCGCGGCGAGGTCGAGAATGTGTTGCATGTCGGGCGCATTGGCTTGGGGGTCGCGGGCCAGCTCGGTGGCGGCGTGGGCCAGCCGGTGGCTGAGGGTGTATTCGGCGGCCACGCGCAGTTCGGGCGGCACGGTCATGTTGGCTTCGCGGAGAGCGTGGATGGTCGCCATGTGCTGAGTATAGATTTGCTCGTAAGAATTAGCGAGGCCCGCCAGGGTGTCTTGTTCGAGTGTTTTCATCAGGCGGCGCCGGTCGGAGGGGGGCAGATCGCCGAGGGCGTAGACCCGCGCGGCCAGGCCTTGGAGCAGGCGCGCCATTTTGGGCGGGGTCATGCGGTGCAAGCGTTTGAGCAATTGCAGGCAGAGTTCTTCGCTGACTTGGCTACTGGGGCTGGGCATGACCGAGGCGGCGCAGTTGTAGCCGCCCAAATGCACGGCGGCATAAGTCCAGCCGCTGACTTGGCTGGTGTAGTCGGAGGTGAGTTGAATGTGGCCGCAGACAAAGCGGTAGTCTCCGACCAGGCGGGCGTGGGCAAAGGTTTCGGTGATGCGGTAGGCGTGACGCCGGTGGCGCACGGGGAAGGGGTCAATGAGGGCGCTGATGGCATAACTGGCGGCGACGCGCTCCGGCCCGATGGCGACGGGCAGGACGAGTTGACGGTAGACTTCGACGCCATCCCCATAGCGTGGTTCGTTGCTTTCGGCCTGTTTGAGGTCGGCCAGGAGTTTTTGCGAAAGGTCGGCCCCGGTGTGGTCGAAGTGCGCGGCGAGGTCAATGGCGCGGGCGGCATATTTGAGCACTTGCGCGGTTTCGAGGCCGGAGAGGTCGTTGAAGAACCAGCCGCAACTGGCGTACATGAGGAGCGCGTGCCGTTGCATTTCGAGCAGGGTGAGGGCGCGTTCGCGCTCGGTGGCGGTGAGGGCGCGGCGGGCGCAACGCGCGAGAAAGGCCTCGAGATGCTCCGGGTCGCGGGCGGGCAGGCACTCGCCATAGGCATTGCGGGCGGCCCACGGGTCGCCGAGCAGGGCGGGGGCCTCGCGTTCATAAATCTCGGCGAGCGCGTCGCGCAAATTGTCCAGCGCCAGGCGCAGGGGGGCGCGCCAGCGTTGGTGCCAGCCAGCGGGGGCGCCCGCATTGCAACTGCAATCGCGGCTCCAGCGCCCCACGCCGTGCGCGCAACTCCAGGCGGTGGCGTCTTTGATTTCGACTTCCCATTGGGGCGGGTGCGCGGCGAGGTAGGCGGCGTAGTTGGTGACGGTGAAGCCCTGCGCCGGGGCCTCATGCGTGAGGGCGTAGATGAGGGTGAGTTCGGCGAATTTTTTGTGATGGCCGAAGGTTTCGCCATCGGTGGCGAGGTGAATCAGTTGGGGGTGCGAGCGGCTCGGGTCCACCGCGCCCGCGAGGGCGGCGACGAACCGCTGGCTGTCGCGGAACAAATCGCCGTAACCGGCGGCGTGTGAGAGCGGGCCATCGTAAAAGAAGGCGGCGAGGCTCCGGCCACTGGGGAGGCGACAGAGGTAGGCCCGCGAGGGGTCAAGGTTTCCCCCGCGCGCGTCCTGCCATTCGGCGCTGGCGAGCGGTCGGGCGCGCGCGGCTTGGGAGGGAGCGAGCACCACATATTGCATGCCATGCGCGGCGAGGACTTCCAGGGTGTCGTAATCCACGGCGGTTTCGGCGAGCCACATGGCCTCAGCCTCGCGCCCGAAGTGATAACGAAAATCGGCCAGCCCCCAACGCACTTGTGTGATTTTGTCGCGCGCATTGGCGAGCGGCATGATGAGATGATTGTAGACCTGGGCGATGGCGTTGCCGTGCCCGAGGCGCTGGAGGCTGGCGGCGTCGCCTTGCTTGAGACGTTCATACACATCCGGCGCGTATTGCCGTAACCAGGAGAGGAGCGTCGGCCCGAAGTTAAAGGAGAGATATTCGTAGTTGTTGAGGATGTCCACCACGCGCCCATCGCCGCCGAAAACGCGCGCAAAGGCGTTGGGCCGATAGCATTCCTCGGCGATGCGCTCGTTCCAGTC
>CAYUFY010000144.1:0-11892 GCA_964443795.1 uncultured Anaerolineales bacterium
ATACAGATAAAATCTGTCGCGACTCGGCCAACTACCTGACATTCTCACAGCGCGGCGGCAAACTGTAATCCCATTGATATAACCTGTCAAGTTAGTGGTAATCAGGTACAATGCAACGCATTCTGAAATCTAAAACTTTTGCAAAGAAATGGATTTCATTTTAATTAGGAGTAGTGTGTTCAAGAAAGCCTTCAATCAAACTTTAGTTTATCTTTTGGCGGCGGTCATTATTTTCTTTGACCAAGTCACCAAGCACTGGGTGCGTAACAGCATCCAACTCAACGAGAGTTGGAGTCCCTGGCCCTGGCTGACGCCCTACGCGCGGCTGATCCACATCAACAATACTGGCGCGGCGTTTGGCATGTTCAAAGCCGGGGGGCCAATCTTTATGGTGGTCGCCATTGTGGTCTCGCTCTTCATCCTCTACTACGCCACCCAAATCCCGCCGGGGCACTGGCTCATGCGGCTGGCCCTGGGCCTGCAATTGGGGGGGGCCATCGGCAATCTCATTGACCGCCTGCTCTTTGGCCCGGTCACTGACTTTGTGAGCGTGGGGAATTTCGCCATCTTCAATGTGGCCGACGCCAGCATCAGCGTGGGCGTGGCCGTATTGGTGTTGATGATGCTTCTTGAAGCCCGGACGGGTAAACCCGAAACCGCCCCGGCTTCCCCCGAGCAAGCTTGACCCCCGCGCGCATGCCTGAACGCCTCGTTGCGTTTTCGGTCATCACCAGCGGTGAGCGTCTGGATAAAGTTATCGCCGCCGAACTCCCCGATCTTTCCCGTACCCACATCCAGCGGCTGATTGACGATGGTTTTGTGACCGTGGATGCGCGGGTGATCACCAAGCCCGCCCTGCGGATCGAACCCCCCGCGCAGATTGAAGTGCGTATCCCGCCCGCCGGGCCAACCGCGGCCCTAGCGGAATCCATCCCCCTCGACATTATCTTTGAGAATGACGACCTGATCGTCATCAATAAAGCGGCGGGCATGGTCGTGCATCCGGCGGCTGGCCATTTTCAAGGCACGCTGGTCAACGCCATCCTCGGGCATGACCCCGATCTCGAAGGCGTGGGGGATGAGACCCGCCCCGGCATCGTGCATCGCCTCGACAAAGACACCTCTGGCCTCATCGTGGTCGCCAAGAACGACCTCGCCCATCGTGAACTCCAGCGGCAATTCAAAGACCGCGAAGTCGAGAAAACCTATCTCGCCTTGCTCGATGGTCATCCGCCGAGTGAAGTGGGGCGCATTGAAGCGCCGATTGGCCGTGACCTGAAAGACCGCAAGCGCATGGCCGTGGTCGCCGAACGCCATGGCCGCATGGCGATCACCGAATACACCACCCTCCAAAAGTTCACGGCGCACACGCTGGTGCAAGCCAATCTGCTCACCGGGCGCACCCATCAAATCCGCTTGCATTTTGCCTATCTCAAATGCCCGCTCGTCGGCGACACCGTGTATGGTCGCCGCAAGCCCAGTGTGCCGCTGGCACGCCAGTTTTTGCACGCCGCGCGCCTGACCTTCAAACTGCCGGGCACTGGCTTGCCAAAAACCTTTTCTGCGCCCCTCCCCCCCGAGTTGCAACATATTTTGGATACGCTCCCGTAATGAACGATTGGTTCTCGCCCCGCCATCGGTTGTGGGCGACCCTGGCCATTGCCGCCGCTATGATCTGGGTGTTCTTCTCGATCATCCCCGGCGGCATTTTTACGACGCTCCCCGGCTTGCCCTTTGCGTTGTTCGCGTTTATTGCCGGTTGGTTCAGCCACCGCACCGCCCAGCAACAAGTTGATCGGCCCGGGGTACAGCGCGCGCGGTTCGGGCTGGGGTTGAGTTGCCTGGGCTGTGTGTGGCAAGTGGCTTATTACATTTTTTGGGGCGGCCTGTTGCTGGCCGGTCTCGCTACCCTGTTTCAAAATTCTGGACAAGGAACTCCTACCCCATGAGCTTCGATAATGGCTTGATTGATCTCCGCAGTGACACGGTGACTCATCCGACCCCGGCCATGCGCGCGGCCATGGCCCACGCGGAAGTGGGCGACGATGTGCTGGGTGATGACCCGACGGTTAACCGTTTGGAAGCGCGCGCCGCCGAGTTAACGGGCCACGCGGCAGGCCTGTTTGTCGCGTCCGGGACCATGGCAAACCTCGTCGCGCTCCTTGTCCATTGCGGGCGCGGGGACGAGGTTATCGTCGGGCGCGAATCGCATATCTATCTCAACGAAGTCGGTGGGATGGCGGCCCTCGGCGGGTTGCAGGCCTGCCCCATCCCCAACGCCCCCGATGGCACTTTGCCCCTGGCCGATCTCGAAGCCTCCATCCGCACCGAGGATGTGCATCATCCGCGCACCAAACTCATCTGTCTCGAAAATACCCAAAATATTTGCGGGGGCGTGCCGCTGTCGGTTGACTACACCCGGCAAGTCGCCGATTTCGCGCACGCGCACGGTTTGAAGCTACACATTGATGGCGCGCGGTTGTTCAACGCGTCGGTGGCGCAGGGTGTCCCGGCCAGCGCCCTCGCGGGGGTGGCGGACACGATGATGTTTTGCTTGTCCAAAGGGTTGTGCGCGCCCGTCGGCTCGGTGCTATGTGGGCCAAAAGATTTTATTGCCGAAGCGCGGCGCTACCGCAAACAAGTGGGCGGCGGGATGCGGCAAGTGGGCATCCTCGCGGCGGCCGGGCTGGTCGCGCTCGATAGCCTGATTGAGCGGTTGGAGGATGACCATGCCAACGCCAAGCGTTTGGCCGATGGTCTGCGCGCCATCCCGACTCTGATTGTGGATTCTCCTCAGTCCAACATGGTCTATTTCAACTTAGGCCCACAGGCCAAAAGCACCGCCCCGCAAATTATTGCCGGGATGCAGGAGCGAGGGGTCATCATGGACTCGGAGAACGCCTACCGGTTTCGGTTGGTTACCCACTATTGGGTTTCGGCGGAAGATGTGGAGAAAGTGCTGGCCAGTTTTCGGCAGGTCATCCACTGATGTTCAACCAGCAAATTATTTTTCTGCCCACGCTGGATTTGACCACCACCACCCATTTTTATGAGACCCGTCTAGGGTTGCTCCTCACGCGGGCGCAGACCGATTGCCACATTTATCAGGTCAGCCCGGCGGGGTACCTTGGCTTTTGCCAGCGGGCCGAGCCATTACTTGACCCAGCCCGGGTGATTATCACTCTCGTCACCCAGGAGGTGGATGATTGGCACGCTCGTTTACAAGCGCGGGGGCTGGTCTTTGAGACTGCGCCGACCCTCAACCCCCGCTACAACATCTACCATTGCTTTCTGCGCGACCCCAACGGATATCGGCTGGAAATCCAGCGCTTTAACGAGCCGTTGTAATCAGGCGCGCAGGGCCTTACACCGCCACCGGCGGGCGCACTTCCTGCGGCAGGGCCGGAAGGGTGTAGTGCGCGGCAATATCCGGGTCGAAGTGGCCGAGGTCGAGCGTGTCGCCATCGGTGAATAGCATGGCGCGTTCGATGGCATTGCGGAGTTGGCGGATGTTGCCCGGCCAGGGATAACGCTTGAGCGCGTCGAGCACATACGGCCCCACGCCTCGCACACTGCGCCCCATCTCCCGATTAAACTTTTCGATAAAGTGCCCCACCAAAGCCGGAATGTCGTCGAGGCGTTCGCGCAAAGGTGGCAGGCGCAGGGCCACCACATTCAGACGATGATACAAATCACCTCGGAAAGTTCCCGCTTGAACCATTTCCTCCAGATCCCGATTGGTCGCGGCGACAATCCGCACATCAATTTTAATTTCGCTGGTGCCGCCCACCCGGCGAATGGTGCGATTTTCCAGCACGCGCAACAACCGGGCTTGTAATTCCAACCTCATGGTCGAAATCTCATCGAGAAACAACGTGCCCCCATCCGCCGTGACAAACAAGCCCTCTTTCTTTTTGTTCTGCGCGCCCGTAAACGCGCCCGCCTCATAGCCGAAAAGCTCGGTTTCCAGGAGCGAGTCGGTGAAGTTGGCGCAGTTGACCGGAATATACGGCTTGTCGGCGCGGGGCGACATGTTATGCACTGCGGCGGCCAGCACTTCCTTGCCCGTGCCACTATCGCCCGTGAGCAGGATAATGGATTGTGACGGCGCGACGCGGGTCAGATCATTGTAAATGCGCTTTAAGACCGGGGTTTCGCCCACCACCCAGTTCGCGGGGACGGCGCGCGATTGGCGCAAGTGTTCCAGTTCGCGATGCAAGGCCACATTTTGCGCGGCATTATCCACGGCTTGTTTGAGCAAGGCGGCATCCACGGGCTTCTCGATAAAATCCTGTGCGCCGAGCTTCATGGCCTTGACCGCTTTTTTAATATCGCCGTAACCAGTGACAATGATCACCGGCATGCTCGGTTGTTCGCGATGGATTTGTTCTAACAACTCGCCCCCGTGTCCGTCGGGCAGTTCGATGTCGAGAATGGCGATGTCGGCTTCGCCCCGGTCGAGGCTGGCGTGGGCCCCGCGGACGGTGGCGGCCTCGCGGACTTCGTAACCCCAATCTTGGAGCATTAACCCGATGACCTTGCGGGCAGGATCTTCATCGTCAACAATCAATACGGTGGCAGACATGGGGACTCTCCTGATTTATTCCAATTGCATGGGGCTATGGGGCTGGTTCGGGTCGAGCGCGGGCAGGGTGATTTTAAAGATGGTGCCACTGCCAGGAAAACTGTCGGCGGAGATGCCGCCCTTGTGGACGGTGATGATGCGTTTGCTCATGGCCAACCCCAGACCGGTGCCGTTGGGCTTGGTGGTGAAATAGGGGTCGAAGATCCGGCGGCGCACATCCTCGGGCATGCCGGGGCCAGAATCCGACACTTGTGCTTCAACCACCGTATCGTGGATGCCCCGTTGAATAGTGGTCAGGCTGATGGAGAGCACGCCCCCGGCAGGCATGACATGCAGGGCGTTCTCAAATAAATTGACAAAGACCCGCTCGATCATTTTGTGATCGCCCAACACCGGCGGGCAATATTCGGCGATGTTGACGATACGCTTGACGCCCTGCCGCTTCATCTTGTTCGTCCAGCGTTGCACCAGGCGTTGCAATAGCGCGCCGAGTTCAAATTGTTCTTCCTTCGGCTCAAGTGGTTTGGTCCACGCCAGCATGTCGGTCATCAGGTCATTTAAGCGGCGGCATTCGGCGTCAATCTGGCTCAACATTTGTTGCGTCAGGTCATCGTTGGGGTAGCGGGTGAGGAGGTATTGGGCGTTGAGGGCAATGTTGTTGAGTGGCGCGCGGACTTCGTGCGCGAAGGTGGCCGTGGACTGGCCGACATACGCCAGATGGTCGAGATGTTCCTCGTGGATTTCGGTGGCGCGCGTTTCGGAGAGGTCGCGCAGGGTGAGCACGCACCCGGTTTCGAATAGCGGGCGGACGCTGACCGCGACCGGGAAGGGTTCCCCGTTCCGGCGGCGAAGTTGCCCCTCGAGCGCGGTCACGCTCGTTCCGCGCAATCCCTGTTGGACCGCGTGGGCCAGGGCCTCATCAAAGAACAGCACATCGCCATGCGTCAGCCCCACCACGTCCTCCGACCGATAGCCCAGGATGCGCGCGGCCGCCGGGTTGATTTCATCGAGCGTGCCTTCGGCGCTGATGATGACGACCCCCTCCGTGATTTGGGCGTTGATGGCGGTGAGGCGGTGGGCCAGTTGCAGGGCGCGGTCATACGCGTCGGCCAGCGTGACGCCGCGCGTCATATGTGCGAGCAGTTGATCGAGATATTGAGTGGCGATGGTGAGCAACGCGGGCGCGAGGCGGATGGGCGGGTTGTCGGGATGATAGGCCGCGAACAAAACGCCGGAAGCGGCTCCGTCGCCAATGGGGTGAGCCATGAAGTGATTCCAACCAGCGCGGCGGAGGTGCCGCGCGAGGGTGGGTGCGCTGGGCAGTTGGCCGGTTTTCCAGGTTAGCCCGGCGAGCAGGGCGTGCGTTTCGTCGGGGGTGCAGGTGGCCGGATAGGTAAGCGGCACACCGATGTGATGTTGCAAGGTCAGGTGGGGGCCATCGGCTTCGGCGGTGTAGAGGTACAGGCCAATTGCGTCGGCGCCGAGCATTTCGTGCGCCCACCGCATGGCGGTGTCGAGTGCGGGAGTGGCCGGGTCGCCCAGCAGGTTGAGGAGTTGTTCGATGGCGGCAAACGCGCGGCCTTGTTGGGCCAGTTCCTTGTCGGCGTTCAGGCGCTCCTCGGCGGGGGTGGCGAGTGTGAGCACAAGGGTTGCGCCGGCTTCGATGAAAGCGGTCAGCTTTAAATCAACCAGCACAATTCGCCTGGCATGAGTGTGCAGGGGGATGGCGGGCAGGGTGCGCGTCATGCCAGCGCGCATGAGGGCGAAGTTGGTCAGGCTGTCTGCTTCGGCGGGGGCCGCGAGCAGGTTGGTCAGATGCAGGGTTTCGAGGTCGTTGCGCGACCAACCGGTGAGTTGCGTGGCCCGCGCGTTGGTGGCGACGATTTGACCCGTGCTCGGCAGGACGATGAAGGCCGCAGGCAGTTGCTCAAAGAGATGTAAAAAACGCGTGTCGGCTTCCTGGGTGGGGAAGCGCGCCAAAATATGCGTGAGCGGGGAGGTCGAGCCGAGCGAGGGCGCAAAGCGAGTCATGCGGCTACCGTCTGGGGCAGGTGCGTGGTGGGCAAACGCCGGGCGGGGTGTTGCTGTTCGGCGCGCAGGTTCATGCGCGCGCGGACGTTGGCCGGGAGAATGCCGAGCATATGGCGATATTTGGCCACCGTGCGGCGGGCGACTTGCAAACCCTCGCCCTGCAAGGTGACCGCGATTTCATCATCCGTGAGCGGGCGGGTTTCGGCTTCGACAATCACCCGCACCCGATCGCGCACCGAGAGACTGCGGTCGAAAAATTTTGCCAGCGGGATGACGCGCCCGCTGGGCAGGGCGGCAAATTTGCCCGCCACTGCGCGCGAGATGGTGGACTCGTGCAGGTTCAATTCCTGCGCCACGCGCACGCGGGTGAGCGGTTGCAAGTCGCCATCCCCGCCAAGAATGAAGGCGCGTTGTTCGCGGGCGATGATTTCCATGAGCCGGCGCATGGTATGATTGCGCTGTTGCACGCATTTGGTGATGAGACTGGCGCGCTCGATCACGGCCGACCATTTTTCGCGCTCGGTGTCGGAACATTCGGTCAGGGCGCTTTTAAATTCGGGATTGACGCGTAACCACCCCGGCAGGGGCGTGAAGACCTCGACCATCAGCGAGCCACAGGCGTGCTGGCTACTGGTTGAAATAGACACATCCGGGTTGAGAAGCGCGGCGCCGTCCCCACCATTTTTGCCCTCACCCCAAAAGGCTTGCGCGGGATAGGGGGTGAGGTTGTTGGCGATAAACCGCGCGGCGCTTTCGATGGCGGTGCGCGGCACCCGTAACCGATGGGCCAAACGGCTATATTCGTTTTTAGCCAGGAGTTCGAGATGATCCTGGATGATGGCCCGGGCGAGCATGAGAGTGGTGCTGGGCGCTGACTCAGCCAGATCTTCAAGTTGAAGGATAAGACATTCCTCCGGCGAGCGCGCGCCCACGCCCGGCGGGTCGGCGTGTTGAATGAGGGTTAGCACCCGCTCGACGAGCGCCAGTGGCACATGTTTGTAGATGGCAATCTCGGCTGGAGACTCCGGGAGCAGGCCATTTTCATCCAACAGCGCGAGGATGTAGGCCGCCACTGGGCGCTCCTCCACCCGCAGGGCGGGGCCGATTTGCCGAAGGATGTGCTCATCTAAACGCTCGGGTGAGCCAAGTTCGCGCGGCGTCATATCGTCATCCTCGGTGCCCCGAAATCCAAATGGCTCGCGGGATGAAAGATAAACCACCGGGTCATCATCCATGCGCTGGGCCGCGCAAGTCGGGCAGGGGCGTTGTCTCAGCCGTTTACCGCAACTCGGGCACCGCAATTCTTCGATGAGTTCCAGGGCTGGGTTGGTGTTAAGTTCCTCGCGCAATTGGGCCTCGAGGTCAGCCAATGCCAACGACAGAAAGCTCATCGTTTGGGCGAGATGGGCGGTGGTTTGGGGGCGGAGATCTTGAAAGTGATTGACAAACATAATACCAACCTTTGGCAGTATACCGGGTGTGAGAAAATAGGTCAATTAACAACCTCTTTAGTAGCAAGAAGCGTGCCAGATGTGGATGCAAGATTTAGGCCATCCCTATTCAAAATTTCGTACCCAAATAGATTGGGCTTCGCGTAGCCAGTAAGGTAATGGCAAAGTGAGGAAGAGTGACCGTGCAACAGACTGAGTCTATACGCAACCGGCGGGCGTTGATATTTTTGGGAGGTGCTGCAGTGGTGGTTATGCTGGCTCTGACTATCTGGCGCTTATGGCCTGCGCCGCCGCCCGCCGATTTCAGTGGTGAACTGGCGTGGGAACATGTTCGGGCCCAGGTGGCGTTTGGCCCACGCGTCAGCGGCACCCCGGCTAATATTCAGGCTGGCGATTATATTGCCGCACAGCTCAAAGAAGCGGGTTGGGCTGTGGCATTTCAACCCTTTAGTTATATGGCCACTGACTGCCGCAACATTATTGCGCGGGCCAATGTGGGGCGCGGCCCAGTGATTATCCTGGGCGCTCACTACGACTCGCGCAAACGGGCTGATCAGGATCCTAATCGGCCTGACCAACCGGTGCCGGGCGCCAACGATGGGGCTTCGGGTGTGGCCGTGTTGCTAGAAGTCGCGCGTACCCTGCAATTGGCGCAAGTCCCCAATGAAATTTGGCTGGCGTTTTTCGACGCCGAGGATAATGGCGACTTGGAACATTGGGATTGGATTCAAGGTTCAACGTATATGGCGATGCAACTGTCCGAAGCGGATCTCGCCAATACCCAAGCCATGATTTTGCTGGATATGGTGGGGGATGCCAACCAGCAATTTTATTTTGATACCAATTCCAACCCTGAACTCAATGCGCGCGTGTGGGCGACAGCGGCCCGCCTGGGTTACGCCGACCACTTCCTCCCGCTCCCCAAGTGGGCGATGCTCGATGACCACATCCCCTTTGTTCAGCGCGGTATCCCATCTATAGATATAATAGACTTCGACTATCCACAATGGCATACCACCGCCGACACGCCCGATCAAGTGAAGGCTGAAAGTTTGGCGCGGGTGGGCCGCACCATGATTGCTTTTCTCGAAACGGAAGCTCCCTGACCCATGCGGCCGCTTGCCGATGAACTGCGCGCTCTGCGCCCTATCTTCACAGCGTGTGCCGGCCCCGCTCTGGCGGATTACGCGCCCCTCACCGCTGTCGCCGCCCCGGAGTTTTATGATGCGCTCATGCTGGCGGTTGAAACCGAATCTTTGGGACCGTTACACACACTAGCCGATATGTGGGTGAAAAACTTGCCCATTGAACCGGCTACTGCCAATCTGCCGCAAATGGCCGCTTTACAGGCTTTGCGTCAGTGTTTATGGGAGACGTTAGCGGCGCACTTGGAGGCCACCGAGGCCATGCGCGCGGTCATTACCCTGGAGCATTTTTTTGCCGGGATGTCTTTGCGGCTGGCGGTGGCCCAGCTGGAGGCGCGCCTGCGCCTCATGGAGGCCGAAGTCGAGGTGGCCCGCTCCGAATTAACCCGCCTCGACAAATCCAAATCCGATTTTATTGCGGTGGCCGCGCATGAACTCAAAACTCCGCTAACGCTCATTGAGGGGTATGCGCAACTCCTTGGTAATGAATTCCCTGAAAATCAACAAACCCGGGTCAGTGTTTTGTTGCAGGGCTTGGGCAACGGCACCCGGCGGCTGAAAGAAATTATTGATGAGATGATTGATGTCTCGCTGATTGACACCAATCTGCTGGCTTTGCATTATGCCCCGGTTGACGTGGGCGCTTTGGTGCAGGCTGGCGCGCGCGAATGGCAGGCGGCCGCGCGCCAGCGGCGTTTGGCCCTCACTGTGGAAGTCCTCGAATCAGAACTTGTCACGTATGCCGATGGCGGGCGTCTGCGGCAGGTTTTGGCCCAAGTGCTGGAAAACGCCATCAAGTTTACGCCGGATGGCGGACGGATTACGCTCAGCGCCCGCCGGCTGGAGGGCTACGTTGAAATTGCCATCACTGACACGGGGATTGGGATTGCTCCCGCAGACCTAGCGCGCATTTTTGATCCCTTCAGCGTTTTGGGTGATGTTTCCCTGCATTCGAGTGGCAAGACAAAATTCAAGGGGGGCGGCCCCGGTTTGGGTTTGCCGATCGCGCGGGGCCTAATTCGCGCACATGGGGGCCGGTTGTGGGTGGAATCGGCCGGCCGTGACGAAGCTCAATTGCCGGGAACCACCGTCTTCATCATGTTGCCCATCCGCACCCAACCGCCTCCGGAAATCCGCGAGCCTCAATTGCTGATGTGGGCCAAAGACCCCAAACCCTGGCGCCAACTTGCCGCCGATGATCCATTATCCGAGACCTCAACTAACTCATCTGTGGCCTCGCAAGACGCGGCCAATTAATTTTATTTGGAATCAATTATGATCTCTGCCTCTATTACCACCCGCAAACTACGCCCGGCTGAGCGCATGGCGTTGCTCCCGCCCTATTTTTTTTACAACTTGAACCAAAAAATTTCCCACTTGAAACAGGCGGGGGTGGATGTGATCCGCATGGACATGGGCTCACCCGATCTGCCGCCCGCGCCGTTTATCGTGGAGGCGCTCAAGGCCTCAGCCGATAATGTCACACATCATGGCTATATGCCCATGGGCGGGACGCCTCGTTACCGCGAAGCCTGGGCTCATTTCTACGGCCAGCGGTTTGGGGTGGAGTTGGATTCGTCAACCGAATTAGTTGGGTTATTAGGCTCCAAAGAAGGCGTGTTTAATCTGGCCTTGGCCTACGTGAATCCGGGAGATGTGGTGTTGGTGCCGGACCCGGGCTATGCGCCATACACCGCCGGGGCGCGGCTGGCAGGCGGCGAGGTGGTGCGAATGCCCTTGCTGGCCGAAAATAAGTTTCTGCCCGATTTGCGCGCTTTGACCCCAGAGACTTTGCGGCGCACGAAACTGATGTGGCTAAACTATCCCAATAATCCAACCGGGGCAATAGCGTCAGTGGAATTTTTTTCTGAGGCGTTGGCTTTGGCGCGGCAATACGATTTTTTGATTGCTCACGATGCGCCATATACCGAGATCACGTATGGTGATTACCGCGCCCCGAGCATTTTGCAAGTGCCACAAGCCAAGGACAATGCAATTGAATTTAACTCACTATCCAAAGCCTATAACATGGGGGGGTGGCGGGTGGGGATAGCCGGTGGAAACCCCGAGGCGGTGCAAGCCCTGAACACGTTCAAAAGTAATATCGATTCCGGCTCTTTTCAGCCAATTTTGGATGCTTCGGCGGTGGCCCTCACGAGCGACCAAACCTGGCTTCAGGCCCGCAACGATATTTATCGGGAACGGCGAGATATTGTGGTTCAGGCTTTGCGCGAGGTGGGAATGATTGTTGAAACCCCGGCCGCCGCGATTTATGTTTGGGCTAAGTTGCCCGAGCATGTTCGGGCCCCGGAGTATGCCGAAGCATTATTAAATGGCGTTGGGGTCAGCGTCACCCCCGGTGGCATTTTTGGGCCCACGGGTCAGGACTACATCCGTATTTCACTCGGCACGCCGACCGAGCGGGTGAAAGAAGCGATGGCGAGGGTGGCCATGTGGGGGTTGACCGGCCAATGAGTCAAGAAATTTAAAAGCAAGTACAAAAGAGACGCCGCCGGGTTCACAACCCGGCGGCGTCTCTTTTGTTAGAGAGCGGCGCATAATTCACCGTAGGGCGTGCTACAGGGGCTTGGGGTGGCTTTTTTTATAGTGGTGTCTCCCCGTTGCTGGTGTCACCGCACTTAAGCGTGGTCAAGAGGCCCACTTTTGGGCGAGTTGGAGC
>CAYUFY010000145.1:0-11838 GCA_964443795.1 uncultured Anaerolineales bacterium
TAAGTAAAAAGTAAATAGGTTCTCCCAACCCGCCTGCTTTATTCATTTTTCACTTTTTACTCTTTACTTCTTACCCGCTACTGCCCATGCCTTCCCTTCACTCCCTCACCCTCACCGTCAACGGCCAAGCCTATTCCCGCACCGTCGAGCCGCGCCTGCTCCTGAGCGACTTTTTGCGCCACGACCTCGGCCTCACTGGAACCCATGTGGGTTGCGAGCAGGGTGTGTGCGGCGCATGTACCATTCTTTACGACGGCCAACCCTCACGCTCCTGCCTCATGCTGGCCGTGCAAGCCAACGGTCACGCAATCACAACCGTGGAAGGTTTGGCGAAAAGCCAAAGTGACCTGCACCCACTCCAGCAGGCTTTTTGGGAAAAGCACGGCTTGCAATGCGGCTTCTGCACCCCCGGCATTTTGCTGACGGTCATTCCCTTTCTCCAAGAAACCCCCAACCCCACCGACGACCAAATCCGCGAAGCCATCTCGGGCAACTTGTGTCGTTGCACTGGCTACCAGCATATTGTTGAAGCGGTGAAGTTGGCGGCGGAGCGAATGCAGTCATCAGTGAGCAGTGAACAGTGAACAGTTCGGCTTCTTACAGCCTTCCTGTCCTTGCTCAGGCGCTCCGCTCCGGCGAGCTACTGATAACTGATTACTGTTCACTGCTTGAGTCTCTTTTTGCCGCCCGCGAACCCTCCGTCCTCGCCTTCGTTCCTGAAGACCAGCGTTTCACCCGCCTGCGCCGCGAGGCCGCTGAACTCGAAGCGCGTTATCCCGACCCAGCCGCGCGGCCTCCGCTCTTTGGCGTGCCGGTTGGGGTCAAAGATATTTTTCATGTCGCGGGCTTCACCACCCGGGCGGGGAGTAAGTTGCCGCCCGAAGAATTGCAAGGCAAAGAAGCCGCTAGCGTGACCGCGCTAAAAAATGCGGGCGCGCTTATTCTCGGCAAAACGGTGACCACCGAGTTTGCTTATTTTGGCCCGGGGCCAACGCGCAATCCGCATAACCCGGCGCACACCCCCGGCGGATCGAGTAGCGGCTCGGCGGCGGCTGTCGCGGCGGGCCTCGCCCCACTCACGCTTGGGACGCAGACCATCGGCTCGGTTATCCGACCCGCCGCGTTCTGCGGAGTCGTCGGGTTCAAGCCCACGTCCGAGCGCATCTCCCGCGCCGGGGTTATCCCGTTTTCACCCACGCTTGACCACATTGGCACATTCACCAGTGATGTGGCGGGCGCAGAGTTGGCGGCGGGATTATTGTGTGGTAATTGGGAAATAGTAAATAGTAATTTGGCTAAGCCGGTGTTAGGCGTTCCCGAAGGCGTGTACCTGAACCGAGCCACGCCCGAAGGGTTGACGCATTTCCGCGCAATCTGCCGCACCCTCGCGGAGGCGGGCTACGAAATCAAGTCTATCGAAGTTATGCCGGACTTTGAGACCATCCGTGAGTGGCATCACCTCATCGCTACCGCCGACATCGCGCAAGTCCATAAGGATTGGTTCCCGCGCTACCGCGAGTTGTATCACCCCAAGACTCTCGAACTGCTTGAGCGCGGCCAATCAATTACCACTGACCAATTACAAAACGCCTTGCACGCCCGCGCCCAATTGCAATCTCAAATTAAGCAAATCATGGCCGACGAAAAAATTGACCTGTGGCTTACACCCGCCGCCCCCGGCCCCGCGCCCGCTGGCCTCGACAGCACCGGCGACCCAGTGATGAATCTCCCGTGGACCCAAGTCGGCTTCCCGGCAGTGACCCTGCCCTCCGGCCGCGCAGACAATGGGCTGCCGCTGGGCTTGCAATTGGTGGGGCGGTGGGGCGCGGATGAGCAGTTGTTGAGTTGGGCTGTAAATATCGAGAGCGTAATGGGTAAATGGTAATTACCATTTACTAATTACCATCCCCTTATGCCTTTCATCCTCTCCCTCACCCGCTCTGGCGCTTACTACGACTCAGCCGTGCTGATGCAGTTGCAACGCGGCTTGCTCGGCTTGCCCGGCGTTCTGGACTCGGGCGCGGTGATGGGCACGCCCGCGAATCAGGAGTTGCTGGCCCAAAGCGGCTTGCTGACCGACGCGGCACACAAGGCGGGCGCGAATGATTTATTGATTGTGGTCAAAGCCGAAACCGAATCCGCCGCGACCGATGCGCTCGCACAAGTGGATGCCTTGCTCACCAAGCGGCGTTCATCCATCTCCGAAGAATTTCGCCCCAAGAGTTTAGAGACTGCTGTTCAACAACTCCCCAATGCCAACTGGGTGTTGGTCTCGGTCCCCGGGCGGTTTGCCGCTGGCGTGGCGCGGGATGCGCTGAGTTTGGGCAAGCACGTGTTTCTCTACAGTGACAATGTCTCACTCGAAGATGAAATTGAATTAAAGAAAACCGCGCAAGCGAAAGGCCTGCTGGTCATGGGGCCAGATTGCGGCACGGCCATTATCAATGGCATCGGCCTGGGGTTTGCCAACCGCGTGCGGCGCGGGAATATCGGCGTGGTCGGGGCATCCGGCACGGGCCTGCAAACCGTCACGGCGCGGATTCACGCGTTGGGCGCGGGCCTCTCCCACGCCCTCGGCACCGGTAGCCGCGACCTCAAAGCCGAAGTCGGCGCCATCACCGCGCATCAAGGTTTGGATTTGCTGGCGCGTGACCCGGAGACCAAAGTCATTGTCCTCGTCTCCAAACCGCCTGCGCCGAGCGTGGCCACGCAACTCCTCGCCGCCGCGCAAGCCTGTGGCAAACCGGTGGTGGTGGATTTCATCGGCTACCCGCCGCCGGGCCGCACGTTGGGCAACCTGCATTTTGCGACGAGTTTGAGTGAAGCGGCGGAAATCGCAGTGAGTCAGTCATCAGTCATCAGTCATCAGTCACTGATAACTGATAACTGGTCACTGATGACTGTTCGTGGTTATCTACGCGGCCTCTTCTCCGGCGGCACCCTCGCCTACGAAGCCCTACTCGGCTTGCAAGCTGTCATCTCTCCGCTTTATTCCAACGCCCCAATTACCAATGACCAATTACTCCCCGACCCGCTTAAGAGTCAAGGGCACACGATTATTGATTTAGGCGATGAATTCTTCATGGTGGGCCGCTTGCACCCGATGATTGACAACGACCTGCGCCTGCGCCGGATGAAACAGGAAGCCGCCGACCCCGAGACGGGCTTGCTGTTCCTCGACGTGGTGCTGGGCGAGGGCGCGCACGCGGACCCCGCGAGTGAGCTGGCCCCGGCGATAAAAGAGATTAAAGATAAGCGATTAGAGATTGAAGTGGTGGTAATGGTGGTCGGGACCGACGCGGACCCACAGGGCCTCGAGTCGCAGATTGAGCGGTTCACCGCTGTGGGCGCAGTGGTTTTCCGCAATCCCACCGAGGCCATCGAGCACGTGGCCCGCCGGTTAAGCGTCGCCCCTCAGCGGGATAGCGCCCCCGTGGCGTTAGAGCAACTCAATCAGCCTTTCGCCGCCATCAATGTCGGCCTCGAATCCTTTTACACCAGTTTGGTCGGGCAGGGCGCGCAGGCCGTAGATGTGGATTGGAAACCGCCCGCCGGTGGCAACGAAAAACTAGCGGCGATTTTGGCGAAGATGAAAAGGAAGTGATTGGTAAATGGTAATTAGTAATTAGTAATTGGTCTCCAATTACTAATTACTAATTACTGATTACTAATTACCAAATATGAATGGATATTGAACAAGCCAACCTCACCGCCGTCTCCCGCATGATGGACGCCCGCCCCATTCTCAAAGGCACGGGCACGGCGCGGGCGGTCATCCCCGGCATGAAAGATAATTTATTTCTGCACGCTGGCCCGCCCCTCACCTGGGCGCGGATGTCGGGGCCAATGCGCGGCGCGGTGATTGGCGCGGCGATTTTAGAAGGCCTGGCTAAAGATGAAAAAGAAGCCGTGGCTCTCGCGGAGCGCGGCGGAATTGAGTTTGCGCCGAACCATGAGCATAGCGCGGTGGGGCCAATGGCGGGTCTTACCTCGCCCTCCATGCAAGTTTATATCGTCGAGAACGTCACGCACGGCAATGTCGCTTACTGCAATTTCAATGAAGGCTATGGCAAAGTTTTGCGGATGGGCGCATATAGCGAAGAAGTGATTAAGAAATTGCGCTGGATTAACACCGATTTCGCCAGCGTCATTGGTGAAGCCATTGCCGCCAGCCCGGAAGGACTGGACATCCGCGCCCTCATCGCCGAAGCCCTGCACATGGGCGACGAAAGCCACAACCGCAACAAAGCCGGGTCACTGCTCTATCTCAAATGGCTGGCGCCGCTCATCGCTAAAGTCACGCACGATCGTGGTCTCGCCAGCGAAGTTTTGAAATTTTTGGGCGATAACGCGCTGAGCGTGTTAAACCCGGTGATGGCCGCCTGCAAAGCCATGGCCGATGCCGCGCACGGTATTGAAGGGAGCACCCTGGTCAGCACCCTGGCGCGCAACGGCACCGACTTTGGCTTGCGGGTGAGCGGCCTCGGCGACCAATGGTTCACCGCGCCCGCCGAAGTGCCGAAGGGGCTATGGTTTCCCGGCTTCACCGAAGCCGACGCCAATCCCGACATTGGTGACAGCACGATTACAGAAACGGCGGGCATTGGCGGCTTTGCCATGGCCACCGCCCCCGCGATTGTGAGTTTTATCGGCAGTACCCCCAAAGAAGCGACCAACGGCACGCTCGAAATGTACGAAATAACGGTCGCCGAGCACAAGACGTTCACCATTCCCGCCCTGGATTTTCGCGGCACGCCGACGGGCATTGACATCCGCAAAGTGATTGAGAAAGGCATCCTGCCGCGCGTGAACACTGGCATTGCCAGCAAAAACGCGGGCGTGGGGCAAGTGGGCGCGGGATTGGTGAGGCCGCCGATGGCGATTTTTGAAGCGGCGTTGATGGCGTGGGCGGAGAAGTACGAACTAGAGTGAACAGTCATCAGTTACCAGTAATCAGTGGAGAAATGATGGCGACTTTGAACCATGCAAACAGTTTCCGTGACTTGATTGTCTATCAGAAAGCCCGCGAATTACAGCGTGAAGTATTTCGTTTATCGGCATCTTTTCCAAAAGATGAAATCTTTGCCTTAACCAGCCAGATACGTCGCTCGTCGCGCTCCATTGGCGCAAACATTGCCGAAGCGTGGGGCAAGCGGCGTTACGAGGCGCACTTTGTCAGCAAGCTTACGGATGCAGATAGCGAGCAACTGGAAACACAACATTGGATTGGAACGGCAGTAGAATGTGCTTACTGGACGAAAGACATGACTACCCCGTTGATTAGAAAAAGCGAAGAAGTTGGACGACTACTTAATGGCATGATGGAAAAGGCGGCGATGTTTTGTGGTGAACCCGGTCATGCTCTCCGTGAACCACCGACCGAATATGTTGTTATTGAATCTCCTCTGACCGATGACTGATAACTGGTCACTGATAACTTATTTCCTAACAGGAGCCTCTGAACTATGAAAATCTACGACCTCTCGCAAGACCTCAACCAGGATTGTTCGTTCTGGCCGTTTTACCCGCCCTTTGAAGTCAAATACATCAAGCGTAAAGCTGAGCAGGGCGTCAACGCGCAATACATCATGACTTCCAATCACATGGGCACGCACCTCGACGCGCCGCGCCATTTTGTGACCAAGGGCAAGACCATTGATCAACTGCCCATCGAATGGCTGTATGGCCCCGGCGTGATCGTGGACGTGAGCGACATCTGCGACGACCTGGCGTTGTTCACGCCCGAAGACCTCGAGGCCCGCGCCGACATTCGTGAAGGCGACATTCTCTTCATCCATACCGGCTGGCACAAATACTCCTTCCTCAGCCCCGATGGCGACGAAGAGAAATACATCCATCGGCATCCCGGCCCCCACTTTAGCATTTGCGACTGGTTGCTGAAGAAGAAAATTCACGTCTGGGGCGTGGATATGATTTCCACCGACCACCCCATGAACCTGCCCATCGGGCGCTTCCTGGGCAAGGGCGGGCTGGAGCATTGGCAGAAAGTCCGCGCTAAGAGCGAAGCCAAGTTTGGCAAAGAAAACATGGACACGCTCTTCCCCGACTCGGCCTACCAACTCACACACAACGCGCTCTTCCCGCATGACTGTGTGCATGTTGAGAATCTCGGCGGTGATATTGGCAAGAAGGAATTGCACAATCGCCGCCTCCTTCTCGGCGCGTTCCCGTGGAAGTTCAAAGGCGGCGAGGCCGCGTTCTGCCGCGCCGTGGCCTGGCTGGATGAAAGTGCGAAACCCGCCAAGAAGGCAGTGAAGAAACCAGTGGGGAAGAAGCGTAAGTAAGTCATCAGTCATCAGTAATCAGTGGGTAGCATATTGCTCACTGATTACTGATGACTGATAACTGTTCACTCATCATGGTCACCCGTGTTTTTGGTCAACCCATTACCCGCAATGAAGACCCGCGCCTGCTCACCGGGCAAGCGTTGTTCGTGGACGACGTGGATTTGCCCGGGATGTTGCACGCGGCATTTTTGCGGAGTTCGTACGCGCACGCGCGTTTGAAGCGTGTGGATGCCTCGGGCGCGCGCGGCCGCCCGGGCGTGGTCGCGGTCTTCACCGCCGCCGACCTCGGGGATTACTGGAAACCCGGGCCGCTTCTCGTCCCGCCGCCGCCCGTCGCCAATCGCGTCTTCAATCCCCGCACACAAGTTCCCCTCGCCAAAGACAAAGTCGTGTTCGCGGGTGAACCCATCGCCGTCGTCATCGCCGAAAGCCGCTACCTCGCGGAAGACGCGCTGGCCGACATCGTGGTGGAGTATGAGCCGCTCGAAGTGGTGGTGGATTTGGAAAAGGCGCTCACCACCGCCGCGCGGGTGCATGATGATTTAGACTCCAACATCGCCGCGCACATCATTCAGCGCAAGGGCGGCGATTACGCCGAAGCGAAAGCTAAAGCCGCTGTGGTGATTAAGCGCCGCTTTCACTACGACCACGGCGCGGCGGCGGCGATGGAGAACCGGGGCGTGGTGGCGCAGTGGGATGCGAAGGCGGCCAAGTTAACCGTGTGGGATACAACGCAAGCGCCGGTCGTCATGCGCGCGTTTTTCTCGGGGATGCTGGGCCTGTCAGAGAATCAAGTGCGGGTGGTCGCGCCGTTTATCGGCGGCGGGTTTGGGCCAAAAATTATGATGTGGTATCAGGAGGAAGCCATCATCCCGTGGGCGGCGATGCAGTTAAACCGCCCGGTCAAGTGGATTGAAGACCGCGCCGAAAATTTTGTGGCGACCACCCAAGAGCGCAATCAAGTGCATGATGCCGAGATTGCGTTGACGAAGGACGGCATGATACTCGGCGTGCATGATGTATTCTTGCACGACAGCGGCGCGTATAACCCCTATGGACTCACTGTGCCATTGAATAGCCAATGCACATTGCTCGGGCCGTATCACATCCCTAATTATTATTCCGAGTTCACGGCGGTCTTCACCAACAAGCCCATCGTCACGCCCTATCGCGGCGCAGGGCGACAACATGGCGTGTTTGTTATTGAGCGCCTGCTTGATTTGGCCGCGCGCGAGTTGAGGATTGACCGCGCTGAGATTCGCCGCCGCAACTTTATCGCGCCCGATGCGTTCCCGTATAACAACGAAGTCATCTATCAGGACTTCGCGCCATTGGTGTACGACAGCGGCAATTACCAGCCCATTCTGGATAAGGCGTTGGAGTTGATCGGCTACGAAAAATTTATCAAGGAAGAACAACCCAAACTCCGCGCGGAAGGCAAGCGCGTCGGCATCGGCGTGGTGGCCTATGTCGAAGGCACCGGCATCGGGCCATACGAAGGCGCGCGGGTCAAGGTGCAGGCCAGTGGTAAGGTCTCCATGGTCACGGGCGTGGGCACGCAGGGCCAGGGGCACTTCACCAGTTTCGCGCAAATCGTGGCCGAGCAGTTGGGCGTGAGCGTGCGCGATGTGGAAGTGGTGACGGGTGACACGGACCAGTTCTATTGGGGCGCGGGCACGTTTGCCAGCCGGGGCGCGGTGGTCGCGGGCAACGCCATCAATGAAGCCGCCAAAGATGTGCGCGCCAAGATTCTCAAAATGGCCTCCGAGCAATTGGAATGCGCCGAGGAAGATTTGGAATTAATTGATGGTGTGGTGCGCGTGAAAGGTGTCCCTCAGCGACTGATTAAACTGGGCGACCTCGCGATGGCGGCTAACCCCATGCGGGGCGCGGTGAAACCGGGCACGATTCCCGGCCTCGAAGCGACGAACTACTTTGGCCCGGCGCGCGGCGCCACCGCCGCCGGAGTCCATGCCATGATTGTGGAGGTGGACCCTGAAACCTTTGGCGTGGAAATAAAGAAGTACGTGGTCGTCCACGATTGCGGCACGGTCATTAACCCGCTCATCCTCGCGGGGCAAGTGCAGGGCGGGGTGGCGCAGGGCATTGGCAATGCTTTCTACGAGCAACTCATCTTTGATGACAACGGCCAATTGCTCAACGGCACGTTCATGGATTATCTGCTCCCGACCGCGCTCGAAGTCCCCAACATCATCGCCGGACACACCACCACCCGCTCGCCGCTGAACCCGCTCGGCATCAAAGGCGTAGGTGAGGCCGGGGCCATCCCCGTGGGGCCGCTGTTTGTGCAGGCGGTGGAAGATGCGCTGGAAAACGCAATTGAAATTGCGGAATGCCCGGTAAGCCCGCGGCGGCTGTGGGAGTTGATGGAAGGCGATAAGCAGTAGACAGAAAGCAGAAGCAGACGGCGGTCAGCAGTCGGCGTTTCGGTGCCTGCGGCATTGGGACGCCGATTACTGTTGTAAGCCTACAGCATTTCCCTCATGCTCTAATTTGGGCTATATTTATCGTGTCTGAGCCTGATGGTTTAACGCTTAGTGACACCCTGTGTGCCAATTCGCCTAATTTGTAGCCCCCCAAAAAAAAATCTGTGAAATCTGCGTAATCCGTGGTTCCCAAAAAAACCTTCGTGGACAAACATGACTAACCTCGACCTCCTCTCCGTCAACACCCTCCGCTTCCTCTCCGCCGATGGCGTGCAGAACGCCAACTCTGGCCACCCCGGTCTGCCCATGGGTGCGGCTCCCATGGCCTATGGCTTGTGGGCCAAACACCTCAAGCATAACCCGGCCAACCCTCAGTGGTTCGACCGCGACCGCTTTGTTCTCTCCGCCGGACATGGTTCCATGCTCCTGTATGCACTCCTTCACCTCACCGGCTACGAGTCCGTCTCACTCGACGAACTCAAACGCTTCCGCCAGTGGGACAGCAAAACCCCCGGCCACCCGGAGAGCCACCTCACCGCCGGAGTTGAAACCACCACCGGGCCACTGGGGCAAGGCCTCGCCAACGCCGTCGGGTTCGCCCTCGCCGAAGCCCACCTCGCCGCGCGCTTCAACCAGCCTGGCCACGACATCATCAACCACCACACCTACGTTATCGCGGGCGATGGCGACCTCATGGAAGGCGTGACCGCCGAAGCCTGCTCCCTCGCGGGACACCTCCGCCTCGGCAAACTCATCGTCCTCTACGACGACAACCACATCTCCCTCGCCGGAACCACCTCCCTATCCTTCTCCGAAGACGTAGGCCTGCGTTTCGGCGCGTATGGCTGGCACGTCCAACGCGTCAGCGACGGCAACGACCTCGAGGCCCTCGACCGCGCCCTCGGCATCGCGCAAGCTCACACCGACCAACCCTCCATCATCCTCGTCCGCACCACCATCGGGTACGGCGCGCCTCACAAACAAAATACGTTCGAGGCCCACGGCTCACCCCTCGGCCCCGACGAACTCAAAGCCGCCAAAGAAAATCTCGGCTGGCCCGTCGAGCCAATGTTCCACATCCCCGATGAAGCCCTTGCCCACTATCGCCAAGCCCTCACGCGCGGCGCGCAGCTTGAAAAAAATTGGGAGACCCGCTGGGCCGCTTACGCCCGCGCGTTTCCTGATCTCGCGGCAGAATTGCACCGCCGAATCGCTGGCGAACTCCCGCCCGCGTGGGGCGAGGCGCTCCCGAGCTTTTCTCCCGACCCCAAAGGCCTCGCCACCCGCAAAGCCTCCGAGACCATCATGCAGGCCCTCGCCAAAAGCCTCCCCGAACTCATAGGCGGTTCCGCCGACCTCAACCCCTCCACCTTCACTTGGCTCAAAGGCGCGGGTGATTTCCAAAGTGATGCGACTTCTGCGCAGGGTGTGCAAGGCGCGGTGGGCGGCGTCTGGGGCTATGCTGGGCGTAACCTGCACTTCGGTGTGCGCGAACACGGCATGGGCTCCATCGTCAACGGCATGGCTCTACACGGCGGCTTTATCCCCTACGGCTCCACCTTCCTCGTCTTCTCCGACTACATGCGTGGCGCCATTCGCCTCTCGGCCATCATGAAAATCGGCTCGGTCTGGGTCTTCACCCACGACAGCATCGGTGTCGGTGAAGACGGCCCCACGCACCAACCCGTCGAACACTACGCCGCCCTCCGCGCCATCCCCGACCTGCTCTTCCTCCGCCCCGCCGATGCCAACGAAACCGCCTGGGCCTGGCGCGTCGCCATCGAAAACCGTCACCGCCCCACCATCCTCTCCCTCACGCGCCAAAACCTCCCCATCCTCGACCAGACTCAATACGCCTCCGCTGAAGGCCTCACCCGTGGAGCCTACGTCCTCAATCCCCAATTACCAATTACTGATGCCAACATCATCTTGATTGCAACGGGTTCCGAAGTCCAACACATCATCGCCGCCGAAAAGCTCCTTGCCGCGCAGGGCATCAAAGCGCGCCTCGTCTCCATGCCCTCATGGGAACTCTTTGCTGAGCAATCTGCTGAATATCGAGAGAGTGTGCTACCCGCCTCCATCCCTGCCCGCCTCGCCGTGGAAATGGGCGTCTCCCTCGGCTGGCATAAATGGCTCGGGGCTCACGGTGACGTGCTGGCCCTCGACCACTACGGCGCCTCCGCCCCCGCGAATGTGCTGATGAAACAGTTTGGCTTCACCGCCGAGACGGTGGTGGAGAAGGCCTTAGCCCTCATCAACAAACAATAACCGGCTTACTCCCATCTGGCTACTGACATCTGACGACTGACTATTCTCATGAACCTCGCTATCGCCTCCGACCACGGCGGCTTCCCCCTCAAAGCCAAAGTTATCGAACTCGCCCAATCTATGGGACATACTGTTGTTGACCTCGGCACGCACTCCACCGACCCGGTGGATTACCCTGATTACGCCCGCGCCATCGGACAGGCCATTGTGCAAGGGCAGGCCGAGCGCGGCATTCTGCTGTGCGGCAGTGGCGTGGGGGCGTGCGTGGCCGCCAACAAAATGCGCGGCATCCGCGCCGGGGTGTGTCACGACACCTACTCGGCGCATCAATCCGTCGAACACGACGATATCAATGTGCTATGCCTCGGCGCGCGCATCATCGGCCCCGAACTGATGCCCGAATTGGTGCGGGCGTTTCTCAACGCCCACTTCACTGGAGATGAGCGCCATGTACGGCGCCTGGGCAAAGTGAAGCAAATGGAAGCCGAAGGGAAATAACCTCAGATGCTGACCCTCGAACTCCGACGTGAAGAAAAAGTCGCCAAGTTGCTTCAGGGACTGACCACCAAGACCCGCTTGGAAGTTAGCGATGTCATGGTGTATGGGCCATATTTTTATATGGTCTTCGATAACCTCCGGCAGATAGGCCGGATCAGCCGCAAGTTGACCGCCTCGGCTGGTGTTTTGCTGGGGCAACCCGGCGAGGAATCGGGTTACGAGGGCATAACTTATAATCCCAACACGCGCCGCTTTTATATTTCAGCAACCGCAAAATTCCACCCTATGGGCTTAACGGGATTTGCGGCGAACCG
>CAYUFY010000146.1:0-11744 GCA_964443795.1 uncultured Anaerolineales bacterium
ACCTGACAGGTCTAGCGCACCATCACTTACTTTGTTACCACTACCCAAATTTCAAACGCCCAAATTGGAGTTTGGGTTTGGGACTTAGAATTTGAGATTTGAAGTTTTTTTCATGCGTCAATCCCTCCGTCTCGGTCACATCCTCAGTGTGCCGGTGGAAGTCCACTGGTCGTTCTTTCTGCTCATACTGTGGGTCGGGTTTCAGGAATGGCATAGCACCGCGAGTTGGACCATCCCCCACTTTGCCACCGCTGACCTGTTTACTGACCCGGGGTTGCTGAAATATGTGGCGCGCGCGGTGGCCAACGGTCTGCAAAATGTGGGGTTCGCCATCCTCTTGCTCGTGCTGGCCTTCGCCAGCATTCTCGTCCATGAAGTCGCCCACATGGTGCATGCCCAAGCGCTAGGTATTCCGGTGCGGCGCATCCTGCTCCTGCCTGTCGGCGGGCTGGCCGAACTATCCCGCATGCCTGAGCGCGCGCTGGATGAATTGCGTGTGGCGCTGGCGGGGCCACTGGCTAATTTGGGCCTGGGGCTTATCTTCGGCACACTGGCCTATGCCTGGCTCGCCGCCCAAAGCGTGCCGCTGACCGAGATGTGGCTGGCCTTCGGGCGGGGCGAGGCCGGTTGGCTGTTTGGCGTGTTCAGTTATCTCGCGCTCACCAACGTGGCCCTGATGCTCTTCAATCTTATCCCCGCCTTCCCCATGGATGGCGGCCGGGTTCTGCGGAGTCTCTTCGCACTTGTTTTCCGGCGTCTCATTGCCACCCGGTTCATCGTCGGCATCAGTTGGGTGTTTGGGGCGGCCTTCATTGGGCTGGGGCTGGGTTTTGGCGAAGGCTGGCATATCCCGGCCTCCTTCAGCCTCGCGCTCATCGGCGCGTTTGTCATCTTCGGCTCCAATTTTGAGCGGATGATGGATGAGAGCCGCGCGGTTTTGCAAACGATTGCGACCCGGGTGGCCGTGCGCCAACCCACCTGGACTCTGGCCCCGACGGATGACGTGACCCCGCACCTGGTCTCCGCCTTCTGGCTACATTCCGCGCTCCCCGTGGTCGTGGGCGCGCGCGTGGTGGGGATGCTGACCAAACGCGATGTTGAGACCGCCCTCAAGTCGGCGGCGGACTACACCGTGGCCCATCTCATGCGCACCCGCTTCCCCTACCTCCGCGCGGATGAGGACTTGTGGCGGGCCCAGCAAATCCTGCTGAGCGCCGGGCTGGGCGCGCTCCCCGTGCTGGATGGCGAAAAACTCTGCGGGATGCTCACCCAAGCCGACATCCGCGCGGCGCGCACTCTGCCCCCGGCCCCCCAGTTAATTGACCCGCCCACCTTCATCGCCGGAGGCCGTGAGGGATCAATCTAATCCGACCTCAACCGCCAACCGACCGAGGGGAGAATCAGTTCACATCCAAAGGAGATCGTTCTCATTATGCCTGTCAAAAAACTCAACGTCCCCGGCCCCAAAGCCAAAGAAATTCTGGCGCGCGACGCCGCCACCATCTCGCCTTCCTATCCGCGGGATTACCCGTTTGTGATGGATCATGGCAAAGGCTCGGAAGTGTGGGATGTGGACGGCCACCGCTTCATTGACTGGGCCGCCGGGATTGCCGTCTGCGCGACGGGCCACTCGCACCCCGACGTGGTGAAGGCCATTCAAGAGCAGGCCGAGAAATTCATCCACATCTCATCCGACTACTATCACACCAAATGGGTCGGGCTAGGCGAAAAGCTCGATCAGATCGCGCCATTCAAAGAAGGCGCGCTGTGCTTCATGACCAACTCCGGCACCGAGTCAGTGGAGGCGGCCATTAAGCTCGCCAAATACCATTCGGGGCGCTCGCGCTTCATCGGGTTCTTCGGCGGGTTTCATGGGCGCACCATGGGCGCGCTGGCCTTCACCGCCAGCAAGAGCGTGCAACGCGCCGGCTTCTTCCCCATGATGGGCGGCGTCACCCACATCCCTTACCCCGACCCGTACCGCCCGGTGCTGAACGCCAAGTTTTTTGATGACTATGGCGATGCCGTGATTGATTATCTGGAAAACACTGTCTTCACCCAGGGCGTGCCGCCCGAAGACGTGGCGGCGATTCTGGTCGAGCCGATTCAGGGTGAGGGCGGGTATGTGGTGCCCACTAAAAACTTTTTCCCGCGCCTGCGCGAAGTGTGCGACAAGCACGGCATCCTGCTCATCGCCGACGAAGTGCAAAGCGGCATGGGGCGCACCGGCAAGATGTGGGCCATTGAACACTGGGGCGTGGAGCCAGACATTGTATGCATCGCCAAAGGCATCGCCTCCGGCATGCCGTTGGGCGCGATGATTGCCCGAAAATCCATCATGACCTGGCCCGCCGGGGCACACGGCAACACCTATGGCGGCAACCCCATTTCATGCGCCGCCGCACTGGAGACCATCCGGCTCATCGAAGGTGGCATGATGCAAAACGCCACCGAACAGGGCGAATATATTATGGAGGCATTGGAAGAAATGATGCCCCGCCATCCGAGCATGGGCCAGGTGCGCGGCAAAGGGTTGATGATTGGCGTGGAATTTGTGAAAGACAAAGCCACCAAGGAACCAGCCAAGAAACTGCGTGATCATCTGGTGCATCATGCCTTCGAGCATGGCTTGCTATTACTGGGGTGCGGCCAATCCGTGGTTCGCATTGCCCCGCCACTCAATATTGAGCGCAAGCTGGTGGACGAAGCGCTGGAAATCTTTGAAGACGCAATGACCAAGGCCGAAAAAGGCGGCGGGCATTAATCTCACCGGATGAACTGGCAACGCTGGGAAACACGCTACTTCCCGCCGCAAGCAATATACAGCCGCTAATTGGATTGACTTCATGACCGCCTTCCGCAACCTTAAAGTTGGCACTCGTCTAATCGGCAGTTTCCTCGGGGTGGCGGGGGTGCTGGTGGTTGGCACATTGGCGGGCATCTTTAGCCTGAAGCTCATTAACGACAACAATCAGACCATGTATGCCACGCGCCTCTTGCCCATCCAAGCGTTGGGCGAGGCCGATGAATACTTGAACAAAATTCCGGGCGACACCTATAAATATCTGATCATCCCCAAGCACAAAGATGACGCAACCACCACCGCCCCGGCGCTCAGCGCCCCGGCCCGATGCGCGGGGTGCCATGCCCCACAGGCCACCAGCGCCCAGCACGGGGCGCGCGCCATCGCCAATACGGGGGTCAAAAATTGCGCCGAATGTCATGCGGATAAGGTGGGCGATCCCACCCACGGCCAGACTAGCGGCAAATCCATTGACACGTCAACCGAATGTGCGACCTGCCATTCGACGGCGGTCATCGGACAACAATTGACCGAAATCGAGCAAACCATCACCAGCGATCTGGCGGCGGTTAACGCCCAAATCGCGGCCTACCGCGCCCTCAAGCCGAATTTGACCCCTGCCGAAAAAGACGCCCTGATCCGGTTTGAAAGCGCCTGGAAAAAGCATCAACTCGATATTACCGATATCATCGGCCAAGCCAAGGCCGGGAATGAACGGGTGGCCTTGCACCAGTTGATTGGAGGTGAGGCGAGCCTTAGTCATCTGGCCGCCGAACAGACGCTGGGCGAACTCATCCTCATTGACCAAAACCTGGCCGAACAGGCCCAAGCCGATAGCAATGCGACTTTCAATCTGGCGGTGAGCGCGTTATTTGTCTCCGGGCTGATCGGGATCGGGCTGGCGTTGGGGCTGGGATTCTTCATCACCCGAACCATCACCCTCCCGTTGGGTAAAGTCGCCCAAGCCGCGAGTGAAATCGCCGAAGGCGATCTGGGCCAAACCGTTGACATTCAGGCGCAGGATGAGATCGGCCAAATGGCGCGCTCATTCAACCGTATGATTATTTATCTGCAAAGTATGGCCACCATTGCGGAAGCGGTGGCCGCTGGCGACCTGACCCATGAGGTGCATCCCAAATCCAAGCGCGATGTTCTGGGTCTGGCGTTCGCGCAAATGATTGCCAATCTGCGCCACCTGGTGGGTGACGTCACCGAAAATGCGGAGGACGTGGGCGCGGCTTCGGAACAACTGGCTTCGACCGCGGTTGAAACGGGCCAGGCCACCCACCAGATTTCCGTGACCATTCACCAAGTGGCGCGGGGCATTGCCCAACAAACACAAAGTGTCACGCAGACTACGCACGCGGCAGAACAAATGAAACAGGTCAGCGAGGTGGTCGCGCGGGGCGCGCAGGAACAAGCCGCCGCCGTGGCCCGCTCCTCCAGCCTGACCGCGCAGATTTCCGAGTCCATCCGGCAAGTAGCCGCCAACGCGCAAACCGGCGCTCAGGGCGCCGCCGCGGCGGCCGCCGCCGCTTATGCCGGGACCCAAACGGTGGCCGAGACCATCCAGGGCATGGATATGATTAAGAGCCGGGTTGATCTCTCGGCGGAGAAAGTTAAAGAGATGGGGCGCCGTTCGGAACAAATTGGCGTGATTGTGGAGACGATTGACAATATCGCTTCGCAAACCAATCTGCTGGCGTTGAATGCGGCCATCGAGGCCGCGCGGGCGGGCAAACACGGCGAGGGCTTTGGGGTCGTGGCCAGCGAAGTCCGGCGGCTGGCCGAGCTTTCGAGCGCGGCGACCAAAGAAATCAGCGAACTGGTTCACGGGATTCAGCAAACCGCCAGTGAAGCGGTGGCCGCGATGGATGGCGGCGCGCAAGAAGTCGAGGCGGGGGTCAACCGGACGCATCAAGCCGGGCAAGCCCTGGCCAACATCCTCAGCGCGGTGGAAAGCGTTCACCAACAAGTGGGGCAGATTTCGGCCGCCGCCCAGCAGGTCAACGCGGCCACCGAGGCGCTGGTGAGCGCGATGGAAGCCATGGGCCGGTTGGTGCAAAAGAACCTGGCTTCGACCGAAACCATGGCCGCCAATTCGGCGGCGGTGACTCAGGCGATGGAGGATATCGCCAGTGTCAGCGAGGAAAACAACGCGGCGACCGAAGAAGTCAGCGCGGCCACCGCAGAAGTCAATCAGCAAGTTCGGGAAGTCACCAGTTCGGCGCAAGCGCTCTCGCACATGGCCCTGACGTTGCAAGAACTGGTGGGGCAATTCCAGTTGAGCCACCACCGCCCCCCAGCGCCCCAAGCGCCGGTAACTGGAGTTAAAGCCTCATCAAAGTTGTAGTACACTACAGCCGTCATGTCGGCTCTGCTTGAAACTCTCGTTAGTTATGTCCCTCATTTGATTGTGCGGCGTCTCGCGGTGGACCCCGCGCCTATCACCACGCCCACGGCCGAACAGTTTGCTGGCGCGGTGTTGTTTGCGGATGTCACCGGGTTCACCGCGCTCACCGAGCGACTGGCACAACGCGGCCCCGCCGGGGTGGAAGAACTGACATCCGTCCTCAAGGATTATTTCGAACCGCTGGTGGGGATTATCTACGACCACGGTGGCGATGTGATGAAGTTTGCCGGGGATGCCCTGCTGGCGATTTGGCCCAGCGAGGACGTGGGGTTGGCCACGGCCACCGGCTGGGCGGCCCAGTGCGGGTTGGCCATTCAACAACGTCTGCACAATTTTCAAACGCGCGATGGCACCCTGCTGGCGGTGCGGGTGGGCGTGGCTAGCGGCGACATCATGACCATGCACATCGGTGGCGAATACAAGCGCTGGGAATTTGTGGTGGCGGGCGAGCCGCTGGTGCAGGTCAACCTGGCCGAGCATCACGCGCAGGCCGGGCAGGTGGTCATCGCGCCGGAGGCCTGGGGGTTGGTGCAAAACTATTTTGCGGGGCAAACCATCGGGGATGGTTGTGTCCGGCTGGAGGCGTATCACACCCAGCTCCCCATCCGAGTCGCGCCCCACATGCCGCTGACCCCCGAGATGGAAAACGCGCTTAAGGCGTATATCCCCGGGGCCATCATGGCGCGCATTGCCGCCGGGCAATCGGGCTGGATTGCCGAACTGCGCCGCATCACGGTCATCTTCGTCAACCTGCCCGATTTCAGCCATACCACGCCGCTCGACAAAGCTCAGACAGTGATGCACGGTCTGCAGGAAGCGGTCTATCACTACGAAGGCAGTATCAACAAACTCAGCGTGGATGACAAAGGCGTGACGTTGGTGGCCGCGCTGGGCCTCCCCCCGCTGGCGCATGAGAATGATCCGGCGCGCGGGGTACAAGCCGCGCTGGAAATGAAGAAGACGCTCGATGAGTTGGGCTGGCGCTGTGGCATCGGCGTGGTGACCGGGCAGACCTTCTGTGGCGCGATTGGGAGCCGAACCCGGCGTGAATACACCATGCTGGGGGATGTGGTGAATTTGGCCGCGCGGCTGATGCAGGTTAGCCCCGGCAACATCCTGTGTGAGAACGCCACCTATCAGGCCACGCAGGCCGAACTGGACTATGAAATCCTGCCGCCTGTGACGGTGAAGGGCAAAGCCGAGCCGATTCAAATCTACCGGCCACTCGGCTCCAAGAAGACCAGCCTGCGCCCCGGCATTCATACCGAAATGGTGGGTCGCCAACACGAACGCACCCTACTGGCTGAACAAATGCAGGGCCTGCAACGCGGGGGCGAAGGCTCAACCATCTTCATTGAGGGCGAGGCCGGCATTGGCAAGTCGCGCCTGGTGGATGATTTGCGACGGCAAGCCGACGCCATGCGCGTCACCGTGCTTCAGGGCACCGCTGATGCCGTGGAAAAATCCACCGCCTACTTTGTGTGGCGCAAAATCGTCAGCCAATTGCTCGATCTGGAAATCCTTACCGACCCGGCCGAACGGCGCCAACAGGTTTTGGATTTACTGGAAGACGAGCCGGAACTCTTGCGCCTCGCCCCCCTGCTCAACATCCTGAAAATCAATCTCGACTTTCCGGAGAACGATATCACCTCGCAGATGAGCGACCAGCTCCGCGCCGATAACCTGAACGACTTGTTGTTGCAACTGTTGCAGGAATCAATCCATCGCTCGCCAAAGATTTTAGTTTTGGAGGACGCCCACTGGCTGGACACCCGCTCCTGGGCGCTGGCCGCGCTTATCCACCAGCGGGTGAATCCGCTCATGTTCGTGTTCGTGGCGCGCCCGCTCACCGAGGCCCACGGCGAGTACGCCCAAATCAGCAACGTGCACGGCACCATCCGGTTGCGCCTCGAAACCCTCTCCCACGAGGAAACGCTCACCCTGGTGTCGCGCCGCTTGGGAGTGGTCTCGCTTCCTCCGGCGGTCGCGGCGCTCATCAGCCAAAAAGCCCAGGGCAACCCATTCTTCAGCGAGGAATTGGCCCACGCCCTGCGCGACACTGGCGTCATTCGCATCAACGACGGGCACTGCGAACTTGCGCCCGAGGCGGGTGATCTGCGGAACGTGAATTTGCCCGACACCGTGCAGGGCGTCATTACCAGTCGCATTGACCGACTCACGCCCGCGCAACAACTCGCCCTCAAAGTGGCCAGTGTCATCGGGCGCGAATTTACCTACCGTACCCTGCGCGATATTTATCCCATCGAGTCTGAGCGCGATTCGCTCAAGACCAACCTCGCCAACCTGCGCCACCTCGACCTCACCCCACTGGATAACCTGGACCCCGACCCGGTCTACATCTTCAAACACATCATCACGCAGGAAGTGGCCTACAACCTCATGCTCTTCGCGCAACGGCGCGAACTGCACCGCGCGGTGGCGGAGTGGTATGAGCGCACTCACGCCGAGGACACATCCAAATATTACCCCCTGCTGGCCCATCACTGGAGCCGGACCATTGACTTTCAGCACATCCAACCCGACCTGGCGCTGAAGACCATTGATTATTTTGAAAAAGCGGGCGAGCAGGCGCTGGGGAACTACGCCAACCAGGAGGCGATCGGCTTCTTTAGCGAGGCGCTGGCCCTCGCGGAGGGCCACTCCCCCGACGGGACGCGGGTGGCCGCGAACGGCAATCAACCGGCGTTGACCGCCATCAAAAGCCACGTGTCCCGCTTCCGCCGCGCCCGGTGGGAACGCCAGTTGGGCGAGGCGTATTTAAATCTGGGCAACCTCACCGAAAGTCGCCAGCATTTCCAGGTGGCGGCGGCGGCCCTGCGGCAACCGCTCCCACAATCGCGGGGCGATATCATGGTCAGCTTGTTGGGCCAGGTGCTGGTGCAAACCGTGCGGCGGCTGACGGCTTTCTCTTTCGACAATCATCCGGACCTGGACCCGGCCATGCAACTGGAAGCGGCGCGCGTGTATAGCGGGCTGGCGCAAATCTTCTTTTACGCCAACGAAAACACGCTCAACCGCTATGCCAACCTGCGTTCGCTAAATTTGGCCGAATCGGCGGGCTACCAAAACGCCGAACTGGCGCGCAGTTACGCCAACGTCTGCGTGGCCGCCGGGCTGGTTCCCTTGCATCCATTGGCCGAGGCATATAGCCGTCGCGCGCGAGAGACGGTTGAAGGCATCGAGAAACTGTCGGCGCACCATGCCTGGGTCTATTTGGTGACCGCGGTCTACAGCGCCGGAGTCGGTCAGTGGGACAAAACCCGCGAGGCCCTCGAAAAAGCGGTGGATATTTCCGATATTCTCGGCGACCGGCGGCGCTGGGAACAAGCCATGAACACCCTGGCCACGGTCACGTTTTTGCAGGGCGAGTTTAAACATAGCGCGCACCTCTCCACCGATCTGCTGGCCACCGCCACCCGGCAGGGCGATGTGCAATATCAAGTCTATGGCCTCTTGGGGCAAATGCGGTGTCATTTGGCCACCGGCCCGCTTGCGGCCATCCAAACCGAATTGGAGCAATTGCAAGTCTTGCTCAGCCACCGACTGGGGCGCGTGGAGGAAATCATGGCCTATGGGTTGATCGCGCGCGCGCAATTACAACGCGGCGAGACCAGTGCGGCGCGGCAGGCCGCCGACAAAGTGATCGAGTTGATCGGCGACTCGAAACCCATTTCGTATAACCTCATCCACGCCTATGCCGCCGCCGCCGAAACTTATCTGGCCTTGTGGCCCACCAATCAATGGGACACCAGCCTGCCCCTCGCCGCCCAACACGCCTGTGAGATTTTGCAGGGCTTTGCCCAGGTGTTTCCCATTGGCACGCCGCGCGCGGCTTTATATCGCGGCCTCTACACCTGTCAGCGGGGCGACCAACGGGCGGCCCAAACCATCTGGCACCAGGCGCTAGCGAGCGCGGAACGCTTGCAACTCCCCTACGAACAAGGCCTCATCCACGCGGCCTTAGGCCGCCTGCCCCAGAACCCTCAGGCCGACAGCCACCGCACGCGGGCTATGGCAATCTTCACCCAACTGGGTGCCACCCGCGAAACATATCCGATGGAGCATTCATGACTACCGAACCCCTGACCCGCGGACGAGTTCTTCACCTGCCCAACGACACCTATGTGGTCAACACGCGCGCCGGAACCATTTTGGTGAATTGCCCGCCGGAGACCCTGAAGTATTTGTTGGCCCAGGGCATCAAGTCGCCCAAGGTGGTCCTGCTCCCACCCGATATGCCCTTGGGCCAGGAACTGGGGTCGAGCGGGTTTGTGCGCCGGGGCATCAACTACGCCAGCATCGAATTCATCATGTATGCGAACTTCTTCGGCGCGGGTGGCGCGCGCACCCAGCTCATCACCCCCACGGCCAATCAGCAACAACGCTTGTACCGGATTTTGGAAGAGACCGTGGATGGCCCGCGCGACCCGGACGAGTACGGCCCTTATAAGTGGCTCTTGCGTGAATGTGAAGCGGTTTCGTTTTATCCGCCGCTGGGCCGTCCCCCGTTCGCCACCGATCTGGTGATCCAAGCCAATCTCGAAAACGGCGGCGGCGTGCTCGGCGACGGCGTGACGATTACCCTGGTTGAGCAGGAATTTGTGTTTGAAGAAGATGGCCAAGTCGTGGCGCGCGTCCCCACCCAAATCAAAGAGACCTATAACCCCCTCAAAGCCGCCGAGGCCCGCCCACTTTTGCGGCAGGAAATTACCCTTCAATTCATCGGCGGGAGCGATGGGTTCGACCCGGCCGGCATCACCACCTGCTTCCTGGCCTACCTTGGCACCAGCGTCAAAACCCAAGCCACCCTCTTCGATACCGCCGCCTACCTCCGCACCCGGCTCGGCAATCTGGGCATTTCGCCCAATCAAATCTCCGAAGTCGTGCTTTCGCATTTGCACGAAGACCATCTGGCCGGGCTGCCCGAACTGTTGCTCATGGGCCAGCAACGGGTGCGCCTGCTCACTTCCGACATTATTTATCGCAGTCTGCTCCGCGTGCTGGGCGCCATGCTCAACCTACCCGAGGTGGATGTGGCCACGCTCTTCGACCACTACCCGCTCAACCCCGGCCAACCCATCGAACTGGAGGGCCGCACCTTCCAAGCCATCTACGCCATCCACTCCATCCCCACCATCGCCGTGCGCGCCAACAATCTGTGCTATTCCGGCGATATGCGCTACGACGAGGAATGGTTCGACAAACTCGAAGAGGAAGGCGTGCTGTCGAAAGAGCGCCACCACCAACTCATTCATTTCTTTGACAATGCCAGCGTGCTGGTGCAAGACGCCGGCGGGGGCGCGGTGCACACCACCCTCACCCCGGCGCTCCTCAAATCACTCACCTCCAAAAGCCAGCGCGTCATCCTGGCGCACACCAGCAAACAACAACAACTCGACCCCGCCATTGCCGGACAAATCGAATTTGCCGCCAGCGGCCATGTCAGCGCCATGGGGCAAACCATCGCTCAGGCCGACGATGTGGAGCCGATGGAAACCCTGGCGGCCTGCACGTTGTTCGCCCGCCTCACCACCGACGAGCGCATTGACCTGGCCCATCGGGCCAAGCTGACCCAATGGGCCGACAAACAAACCATCCTGCGCGAAGGCGATCCGTCGGATGGGCAGACTTACATCGTCCACTCCGGGCTGGTGGAAGTCTGGGTGCAAGATCGCCTGGCGCAAGTGATGGGGCGGGGCAACAGCATCGGCGAACGAGGCGTTCTGCATAACGAGGCCCGCACCAGTTCCATCGTGGCGCGCGGGTCGGTGGAAATGCTCAGCCTCAGCGCCGACATCTTCCTGCCGCTGGCCGACCAACTGGGCTTGCAAGCGGCCTTCAGCCGCGCCGACTGGCTATGGAAGCAACCCGCCTTTGAGCATTTGCCCTGGGCCACCCTGCTCGATCTCGCGCTCGACTTCCAACCGCGCAGTATTCCCAAGGCGGAAATGCTCTTTGAATACGGTGATCCCGGCCACGAGTGTTTTTTGCTGGTCTCCGGAGCGATTGCGGTGCGCGACCAGCACGGCGAACTGGTGGAGGAACTGACCAAAGCCGGCGGGTTCTTTGGCGGGGGCTCGGCGCTTTACAAACGACCACGCAACGCCTCGGCCTACGCCACCACCGACAGTGAGGTGTGGGCCTTGCCCGCCTCCGCCCTGCACCGTTTGCAAATGGTGTACCCGAATGTCCTGCTCCACCTGCGGGTGGTCGAGTCCTCACGCCACGGGCAGGCCCACAAAGAATAAGCGAATCACCCCCAAGCCCCGGCCCGCATGGCCGGGGTTTTTGATTTGGCTGGCGCCAGTCTCCCAGTGCTTCAGTGAATGGCGGGTATCACGGCCATCCCCAAAGAATCAAAATTTCATATAAGTACCTGTGAATATGCGATATAATACCCGCCTCATGTTCAAAAGCCTGCGAACAAAGACCGCCCCCCAAAAAAACTTAGCTTAATTTGACAATGTCACATTAGCGTGATAAGTACGGATCTTCCGCTTAAATTTT
>CAYUFY010000147.1:0-11689 GCA_964443795.1 uncultured Anaerolineales bacterium
CAGCAGGCGTTGGTCAACGCCGCCGACCAACGCCGACACCAGGGGCTGGCCGACCGCTATGAGGTGGAGTTGGAGCGCAAGGATGGCTCGCGCGTGACCGTGCAGGTCTCGGGGCGGCCTTATTACGACACCCCAACCCACCAACTCCAGGGCACCCTGGCGGTCTTTATTGACATCTCCACCATCAAAAACACGGAAGAGAAACTCCGCCACCGCAATGCATATCTGGCGGCCCTAAACACCACCATGCTCGACTTATCGAGCCGGCTGGATGTGACGGGCATTTTGGAAAGTATTGTCAATCGGGCCGGACAATTGTTGGGCACGTCGCATGGTTATCTCGATGTGGTCGAACCCGGGCAAACTGACCTCATCCCCAAAGTAGCGGTCGGCGCCCTGAGCGAATCCTTGCGCCACAAGGTCAAGCCCGGCGAAGGGGTCGCGGGAACGGTCTGGCAAACGGGACAACCGCTGGTCGTCAACAATTACGACCAGTGGCGCGAGCGGGTGGCGAACTATAGTTACAACCTCCTGCGCGCGGTGGTGGGGGTGCCGCTAAAATCCGGGAGTCGTGTCATTGGCGTGTTGGGACTGGCCTATGACCGCACGACCACCCGCCCCATCACCCCCGAAGATGTGGAATGGCTCAGTCAGTTTGCACAATTGGCGGCCATTGCGCTCGATAATGCCTGGCTGTTCAGCACCGAACACGCCGCGCGCGAACAAGCCGAAACCCTGCGCGCGGCCACCCACGCCTTAGGCGCTACCCTGAATTTACAGCACCTCCTCGAGGCCATTCTGATCGAACTGCGCAAAGTGGTGCCGCATGATAGCGCCTCGGTCTTTGAAATCCGGGGCCAGCAATTAGAACTGGTCGGCGGCCACGGGTTCCCCAATCTACCGCAATTGCTGGGTTTGCGCTTCGCCCTGGACGACCCCCACACCCCCAGCACCGAGGTGATGCGCGCGAGTGCCCCGGTCATCATCGCCGATGCTCCGGCGCGGTATGCCGGGTTCAACACCGAGCCGCATGCCCAGTCCCAAATTCATGGCTGGCTGGGGGTGCCGCTACTCTATGGCCAGCGGTTGCTCGGCATGATCGCGCTGGACAAGCACGAGCCGCATTTCTTTACAAAGCACCACGCCCAACTGGCGCTGGCCTTCGCCGCGCACGCCGCGCTCGCGCTGGAAAACGCGCGCCTGTATCAGGCCGAACAGGAGCGCCGCCTGTTGGCCGAAACCCTGCGGGAAGTTAATCAGGCGCTCAACGCCCGCCTCGATCTGGAACACATCCTCAGCGTCATTTTGCAACAACTGGCCCGCGTGGTGGACTATGACAACGCCTCGTTGATGTTGCTGGAGGGGGAGCATTTGCGCATCGTGGCGCAACGCGGCCTGCTTTGGCAGGAACCCCTCCGCCAGCGCCAGCCAGTCCAGCAATTCCAGAATATCGTCGAAGTGGTGATGTCGCTCAGCCCCAAGCTAATTCCCGACACCACCCTTGACGCGCGCTGGCAGTGGTTTGGAGAACCCGATGCGCGGTTGCGGTGCTGGCTCGGGGTGCCCCTGCTCAGTCAGGGGGTGGTCATTGGCCTGCTGAATCTGGGCAAAGCCGAGCCGGGCTTCTATACCCCGCGGCACACCGAAGTGGCCGTGGATTTCGCGGCCCAAGCCGCCCTTGCCATTCAGAACGCCCGACTCTTTGAAACCGAGCGCGCCACGCGCGAACAAGCCCAGGCCCTGCAGGCCGCCACCCACGCCCTCAGCGTCACCCTCAACCTGCCAGAGATGCTGGCTATCATCCTGACTGAATTGCAAAAAGTGGTCCCCTATGACAACGCCGCCGTGCATGAAATTAACGGCGACCAGCGGCGAGTGGTCGCCGGGCGCGGCCTGACGAACCTCGCGCAGTTGCTCGAACAACGTCACCGCTTCACACCCGAGGCCGACCCGGTGGGTTATCGGCTGGCCCAAACGCGCTCCCCCATCGTCATCGCCAATGCGGCCGAGGGAGTGGCGCTCTATTTTGAAGATGCCCACAGCGACCTCCACAGTTGGTTGGGCGTGCCGCTGTACTATGGCGACCAACTCATCGGTCTCATCACGATGAACAAACGCCAGTCCGATTTTTATACCACCGAGCACCAACAACTGGCGCTCAGTTACGCCACGCAAGTGGCCATCGCCATTCATAATGCACAGCAATTTGAACACGAGCGTCAGCAGGCGCAAAGACAAGCGGTGCTTTTCCGACTGAGCACTGATCTGGCCCTCGCCGCGGATGAAGACAGCATCTGGCAAAGTGTGACAAACGACTTGCTTAACGATAGTCTCGGCTATCGCTATATTGATCTGCTGGAAGTTGACCCGGCAACGGGGGATCGCGTGGTGCGGCACCACGCCGGCCCGTCGCTCAACCCGCCACGGCCGCGCCTGTCAGCCACCACGGGGCTTGGCTCCCGCCCCATCCAGGATGGGCAACTCCACTATTCCCCGGATGTTTCGCGCGAGCCAAATTACCTCCCCGGCCTGAACGGTTCCGAAGTGGATGTGCCCATTCGCATTGAAGATCACATTGTGGGCGTGCTCGTGGTTGAAAGCCCGCACCCCTACGCCTTCAGTCCCGCCGATCTCGAAGTCTTCACCGCCGCCGCCAACCAAACCGGGCTGGCGCTGGGGCGCGCGCGCTTGTGGCAGGAGACCCGCCACCGCCTGTCCGAACTGGCCGTCATCAATGCCATCAGCCAGGCCAGCGCCTCGCAATTGCTCGACCCCGATGCCTTGTTGGAACTAGTCGGCGACAAGCTCCGGGAGACCTTTACCGCCCAGGCCGTTTATATTGCGGTGGTGGATGAACAACGGCAAACGGTACGCATCCCCTACAGTTATGAACATGATGAACGCCTGCCGATTAGATCTTATCCCTTTGGGCAAGGTCTCAGTTCCGTCATTCTGGAACAACGCCGCGTCCTGCTCATTAATCAGGATTGGGACACCCGGGCGCGCGCGTTCTCAGTCCCGCTCTCCGGCCAGCCACCCAAGTCATTTTTAGGCGTCCCCATCATCGTCGGCGATGAAGCCATTGGCGTGCTCAGTGTGCAAAATCTTGAGCGCGAAAACGCTTTCACCGAGGCCGATGTGCGCCTGCTCAGCATCATTGCCGCCAACGTCGGCATCGCGCTACAGAACGCGCGGCTCTTCGCCGAGACCCAGCAGGCGCGCGAGACCGCCGAGGCCGCTACACGCTCCAAATCGGCCTTTCTGGCCAATGTCAGCCATGAAATCCGCACCCCGCTCAATGCCATCATCGGCCTCAGCAACTTGTTGCAAACCACCCCGCTCGATGCGCAACAACTGGAATTTATTGACCTCATCCAGCGCGGGAGTGAATCCCTGCTCAACCTCATCAACGACCTGCTGGATTTTTCCAAAATCGAAGCGGATCGCCTCGAACTGGAGCGCCACCCGGTCTTATTGCGGGAAACCATTGAAGATACCCTCGACTTCATGGCCCTGCAGGCCGCCGAAAAAAATCTCACGCTGATTTACGAGGTCGCGCCGTCTATGCCAATCGCCCAATGGGGCGACGCCACCCGCCTGCGCCAGATTCTTATCAACCTGATCGGCAACGCCATCAAATTCACTGACCGGGGCGAGGTCACCGTCCGGCTCGATTGGCATACGCCCACCGAGCCGCCCCTCACCACCCTGCGGTTCAGCGTCCGCGACACGGGGCTCGGCATCGCGCCCGACCGGCAACATCGGCTCTTTCAATCCTTCAGTCAGGTGGATGCCACCACCACCCGCAAATACGGCGGCACCGGTCTGGGGCTGGCCATCAGCCGCCGCCTGTGCGAACTCATGGGCGGGGAAATGTGGGTCGAAAGCCAGGGCGTGGTGGGCCTGGGCGCCACCTTCCATTTCACGCTTCCCGCCGACCCGGCCCCCCTCACCCCCCTGCCGCCACACTACCAAACCGATCAGCCCTATTTCGCCGAACGGCGGTTGTTGCTCCTGGAAAGTCACCCCGGCAATCGCGACCGGCTGGCGGCGCAGGCCACTGCCTGGGGGATGAAAGTCCAGGCGGTGGCCACCGCCGCCGAAGCCCTGACCCGGCTCCAAACCGAGCCGTGGGATGTGCTGGCCCTGGACCAGACTCTGCCCCCCAGCCAGATTTCCGACCCCCTGCGGCCCCGGCCCCCCATCATTCGCTTCACCCGCGTGGGAACTGCTACGCCCCCCGCCACTCAGTCCTCCGAAATCCACCTCACGCAACCCGTGCGCGCCGCGCGCTGGCACAGCGGGTTGCGCCAACTCCTCACCACGCAATCGGCCCACAGCCAACCACTGGCCTCCGGCTACGATGAATACCTCGCCGGGCGGCATCCCCTGCGCATTCTTGTTGTTGAGGATAACCGGATCAACCAAATCGTCGCCAGTGAAACCCTCGCACGTTTTGGCTATCAGGCCGATATTGTGTCCAGCGGCTCCGAAGCCCTTCAACGTCTGCAACAGCAACCCTACGATCTGACTTTCATGGACGTGCAAATGCCCGACATGGATGGCCTGGAAGCCACCCGCCAAATTCGCCAGCGCGAAACCCAACCCGACTGGCCCCACCCGCGCCTGCGGATCGTCGCCATGACCGCCAGCGCCCTCCAGGGTGACCGGGACGCCTGCCTGGCCGCCGGCATGGATGACTACATCCGCAAGCCCATTCGTATCAAAGAAATCCGCGAAGCGCTGGAACGCGCCCCCTTGGGGTCACCCGCCCCCGCCCCCGCCTTCGAGACCGGGCCGCTATCCTTCGCTGACACGTTGGATTACAATACCCTTCAGCATCTGGATTCGCTGACCATGCCCGGCCAGCCCTCTGTGCTGGCGGAATTAGTGCGCCTTTATCAAAATGAAGCACCCGCCTTGTTGCAAGACCTTGCTGAAGCGCTGGCCCACCGGGACGCGCTCCACCTGAAGTTCAAGGCCCACACGCTCAAAGGCGCCAGCGGCAACATTGGCGCGCACGAAGTCAAGACCCTGTCCACCGCGCTGGAAAAATGCAGTCTGGAGCCGATGCCCAATTGGGAGGCGGCGACCCAACTCCTGCGCCGAACCGAAACCGCCTATGACCACACGCGCCACGCGCTCAACCGCTATCTAAACCAGAAAGGCCCGACATGAGTATTTTGATTGTGGATGACTCGGAAAGCCAGCGCTTCCTACTGGCGGCCATCTTGCAAAAAGCCGGATACACCGAGCTCGTCTACGCCACCTCCGGCCATGAAACCCTGCAACTCTTGGGTCTGGCCCCCAACGACCAACATCCCCTCAAAGTGGATTTGATCCTCCTGGACCTGAGCCTGCCCGACATGAACGGCCTCGAAGTCTGCCGCCAAATCCAAATGTCCATCGAGATGCTGGATATCCCGGTCATCATCGTCACCGCCAGCACCGACACCGAAAACGTGCAGGCCGCTTTCGACGCGGGTGCGCTCGATTACCTGACCAAACCCGTGAACGACACCGAGTTGCGCGCCCGGGTGCGCTCGGCCATGCGCTTGAAGGAAGAAATGGAACGCCGCAAAGCCCGCGAACACCAGCTCGCGCAGGCCAACACCCAACTCGAACGCTTGGCCGCCTCCGATGGGCTGACTGGCCTCGCCAACCGCCGCCAATTTGACCTGACCCTGGAAAACGAATGGAAACGCGCCCTGCGCGTGGAGACCTCCCTGGCGTTGATCCTGCTCGACGTGGATTTCTTCAAACCCTACAACGACACCTATGGCCACCAGCATGGCGATGAATGTCTCAAACGGATTGCCGGCATCTTCCTGCTCAACATCCGGCGCACCGAAGACCTAGCCGCGCGCTACGGCGGCGAAGAGTTTGCGCTCATCCTGCCCAACACCAATCTCACCGGGGCCATGCATGTAGCGGAACAAATCCGGGCAGGCGTGCAAGGCATGGGGTTGCCACACAGCGCCTCGATCGTCGCCCCCTGCATCACCGCCAGTTTGGGGGTGGCGGCCATGATCCCCACCCTCGACTCAGCCGCGACCGAATTATTATCTCTCGCCGACCAGGCGCTGTATCACGCCAAGCAAACCGGGCGCAATTGTGTGCAACCCGCCGTGCCGGGGCTTAGGTCAACCAACGCTCAAGCCTAACGCCGGTCCTCGGGGGGCCTACAACCACCACAACCCCAAACCCACCGCGACAACCGTTATCGTCAGGTTATCCACATCGCCCCAGGGCAACGCCTCCACCGCGGTCGCCGCCAGCGCAATGAGCGCGGTAACACCCGCCACATTCCCCAACGCCGGTTCAAAATTCCCGAAGGCGTTGAACAACGCCAGGCAGCCCAACCCAAATCCCCAACTTCCAGCCCACATCGCCGCCGACCCAGCCCAACTCTTGCCCAGGTTGAAAGGCAATTTGGCCGCACCCCAGCGCCGCCCCACAATGTCGGCCAGACCGTCACCGCCACACAAGGCCATGAGCGCAAAAATGCCCACCGGCGAGTGCCGCCAAAACAGCACGGTACAAACCACAAACACCAGGCCGTAATACAGCGGCCCGCGCAAAATCTCGCGCGGATTGTTGGTGCGGGTCATCGCCTTCACGGCCGCCTCGTCTTTCATTATCCCCAGGCCGACCAGCCCGAACTGCGCGGTGATGCCCAGCGGCACCAGCGCCGCCCAATAGCGCGCCCCCGCCCCGGCGCTAAACAAATTCCAGCACAACACAAACAACGGCCCGGTGCCGATGTGAATAATCTTGCGGCTCAGGCGTTGCTCAATCAAGCCACGATGCGCCAAGGCATCCATCAATCTCAACCACGCCAGCGAGAGGGCAAAGGTGATGACGGTGGCGACGATGTCTTGCGTGAGGGGGTTGGAGAAGAAGGGAGTGAGCCACATAAGGATAGTCCGTAGGGTTCAAAGTGACAGTCACCTTAAAGGTGACTATCACTTTTTCAAATTGTCCTTCAATCGCAAAATCTCTTTCAGAAAAATCGGCGCGGCAATATTCAACTCCCAGCGCGAGGTGGGTTCGGTACGGAGGGTAATGTCGTGGTAAGTGACGGCGATATGCGCCGCGCCGACGACCAGCGCCAGCGGCAAGACCGCCCGCAGTTTGTCCAGCGGCACGTAAGCCGACCACGCGCGGAGGTAGGCCTCGGTTAGAGGCGGGTGCAGGTCTTCAAGCGTGTCATCCAACAGCGTGGTCAGACACACAAACGGGTGGGTAATCGCGCCGTCCGTCCAATCATAGAAGACAAAGCCCCGGTCGGTCACGGCCACATTTTTGGTGTGGAAATCGCCATGCTCCAATGTGTAGGGTACGCCAAGCGTGGGGAGTTCCGCGCACGCGGCTTTGAGCGCCGGCCCCAGCGGGAGCAGGTCCGCAATTTGCGCGTCGGTGAGGCCATGCGGCGGCTGGTTGGGCAACATGGCCGGGAGGTCCGCAAAAAGGGTGTCTATCTGCGGCCCGAGTTGGTCAAACCGGCGGTTGGGGCATCCCACCGCCAGCCAGTCGTCCGGCGCGGCGGCGGTATCGAATTGGATTTGCACATACCGCTTGAGCACGGCTTCGTAGACCGACAAGTCGCTGAGTTGATTAAGGGTCTGGCCGCCGAAATCACGCATGAGCATCCAACGATTGGCGTCGTGAATGGCGACCAGCGCCGGGACTTCGCCGGGGTAGCGTCGCTCGAGGGCTTCGGTCAGCCGGGGCTCGCGCGCGAACATGGGCGGCAGGGCTTTGAAATAAATGTGCCCCTCCATCGTCGGCACGCGCATGAGGCAGGAGATGGACCATGACCGCAGTTGCTCCACTGGGCCAGTCGGCGTGAGACCGTGCTGGCTCAGTTGCGCGTAAGTCCACGCCTCGGCCTCGGCATACCAACCGGGGAGCGCCCACCCCACACGTTGCGCCGGGAGGTGATTGGTTTCGCGCTCGCGCAGATAATCGCCGAGCACCGCGCGCTGGGGGGCCGCGGTCAGCGCGAGTTGCTCCAGATCCGCGAGGGCCACCCACTCCCATTCGGGCGGGGGCAACCAGGTGGGTTCGAGGTTGTCGAGGAGCACCACCGCTTCCCAGCGGTTGGATTCTTGATCCAAATCCAAAGCCAGCCAGCGCAAAAAAGCCGCCCGCAGTCCAAACGCAGTCTGCGCGGCGGCGAGGAGTGGCGCCACGGCCCACCACTCGGCGTCGGGCAAGTCAACGCACGGGAGCGCCCACCCGCCAGGGCCCCGCACCAGCAGGATCAGCGGTTCGCGCGGGTGCGGGATGACCAGGTGATAGCGCCACTCAGCCTTTGCGCCCAAACTGTTTCTCCAACACATCCACGCTAAGGTGAATCATGGTCGGCCGCCCATGCGGGCAGGTCCGCGGGCTGAGACAGTGTTCGAGGCGGCGCACCAATTCAGCCTGTTCGACCAGCGACAACACTTGCCCGGCTTTGACGGCGGCGCGTTTGCAAACCCGCGCGATGAGTTTGGCTTCGACTTCGGCGGCGAGGACGGTTTCGTCTTCCTCAAAGTCTTCGACCACCACGCGCACCGCGCTCGACGGGTCGAGGCCGCCGAGAACGGTGGGCAGTGACCGGACGAGGAAGGTGTTGCCGCCGAACGGCTCAATCGTGAACCCGATGGCGTTGAGCGTCTCGACTTGCGTCTGCAATAATGCGGCGGCGGCGGCAGGGACTTCGACTGCGACCGGTTCGAGCAAGGCTTGCGAGACGATCTGGGCGGCGGCGCGTTGCAGACTGAAGGCTTCGTATAACACCCGCTCATGCGCGGCGTGCTGGTCAATCAAGTACAAGCCGTCCGGCCCCTCGGCCACAATATACGCCGCGCCCACCTGACCGATGACGCGGAGGAGAGGCACCTCGGTGGCGGGGAGTTCGGGTTGAGAGGCGGGTAAGTCGTAATTGGTAATTAGTAATTGGGGATTAGACGCTTCGCGTGGAGAATTTGCAGTTGGAGGTTGGGCGTTGGGAGTTTCGCCTTTGGCGAGGCCCCAATCGGGCGACCAGCGCGAGGGCGCGGCCACCTCTGGCTCGATGACCCAACGCCGGGCTTCGAGATGCGGCACGGGCGCGCGCTCGGTGAGGGCTTTACGCACCGTGCGCTCCACCGCCGAAAACGCGCCATCGTAGTTGCGAAAGCGCACCTCGGCTTTGGTGGGGTGCACATTCACATCCACTTCCTCCGGCGGGAGCGTGAGCATGACCACCGCCAGCGGGTAGCGCCCGACCATGAGCATGGTGTGATACGCCTGCAACACCGCTGTGGACAAGCGAATGTCCTGCACCCAGCGGCCATTGACGAAGAGCGTGATGTCTTTGCGGTTGGAGCGGTTGAGCGCGGGGGGACTGATGAAGCCCGCAACGTGATAGGTGTTACGTGATGCGTATTCCGTAGTCCGTTTTTCACGCAGGGCCAAATCGTCGGCGTCGTCATCGGCGGGCGGCGCGGGCGGGAGCGCGGCGAAATCGCTGTTGATTTCGATCAGCTGTTTGGCAATATCCACGCCATAGACCGCCACCAACACTTCGCGCACCTCGCCGTTGCCACTGCTCTGAAAAGCCGCGCGATTTTCGACCACCAGTTTGAAGCGCACCCGTGGATAGGCGATGGCATAGCGCGAGACCAGCGCGGCGATGTGACTGCGCTCGGCGGTTTCGGATTTGAGAAATTTGAGCCGCGCCGGGACATTGAAAAAAAGGTTCTCGACGGAGATGACCGTACCCTGCGGGGCGCCGATGGTTGCGCGGTGGGCGATCGCCCCGCCCTCGAGGCGGAGCTGGACCCCGAGCGTTTCGGCAAGCCCGCGCGTGATAACCGCCACTCGGCTGACCGACGCGATGGAGGCCAGCGCCTCACCGCGAAAGCCCAACGTGCCAATGTGAAACAAGTCATCGGCAGACTGGAGTTTGGAGGTGGCGTGTCGGGCAAACGCCAGATCTACTTCGGCGGCGGGGATGCCGTTGCCATCGTCGGCCACGCGGATGAGGTTGCGCCCGCCGCCTTCGATGGTGACGGTGACACTCCGCGCCTCGGCATCAATGGCGTTTTCGATGAGTTCTTTGACCACGGAGGCCGGGCGCTCCACCACTTCTCCGGCAGCAATTTGCGAGGCGACTTCTTCGGCTAAGAGACGGATGGGCATTAGAAAATCCCAAATCCCAAGTTCAAAATCCCAAACTGAGAAACGTGCCGTCTTCGGCGCGGACTGCGGTGCGGGTTTCTACAATGGCCTCGCGGTTGAGCGAGCCGTAGATGTGCGGGAAGAGATGCGCGGCGAGGGGCGAGCCCGGCAGCGGGGGCGGGATGGGCGGCTCAAATTTGACCGGGGCCGTGACGCGCGCCGGGTCTATGACGAGGACGAGGAATTCGCCAGGGACGTTTTTGTAGAAATTGTTGGCGATGCCTAGAAGCACGTCGGCTTCGACGGTGCAGTGTATGAAACCATCGGCGTCAAACTGGCGGGGCCGGTAGGGCGCGGAGTCCGCCAGGGCGCGGAACTCCGCGCTCGGGACCAGATGCAAAATTCGGGACGAGGTCACGCGGGGGTCTCCATTTTGATTTGGGCCGCTCGTTTGTCAATCTCCCGTTTGCGCCCGGTCTGGGCAATCCACGCGCCGAGAATGCTAAAGAAGTAGAGCAAAATCATGGGGATCATGACTAGGCCCATGTTCACCGGGTCTACGGTCGGGGTGACGGCGGCGGCGATGATGGCGATGACGACCACGGCCATCCGCCATTGCTCGAGCAATTGTTTGGCTTTGATCCACCCGGCGGCGGCGCCAGCGTAAATGATCAGGGGCATTTGGAAGGCAACACCGATCCAAAACATGAGGCCTGTGACCAGATTGAAGTAGGCCGACGGCCGCCACGCGGCGCGGAAGCCGCCGAAGGTGGCGAGGAAGGGCACTGCGGCGGGGAGCATGATGAAGTAAGTGAAGAACAAGCCGAGGGCGAAGAGCACGCTGGCCGAGGGGAGTGCCACAAAGAGCAGTTGCCGACTGCGCGGCATGAGGCCGGGCGCGATGAAGAGGAATACTTCAAAAACGATGTAGGGCATGGCTAAGGCAATGCCCGCCAGCAAGGAGACACGCATGAACACGCCAATGGATTCGGTTGGTTCGATGACTTGCATGGTGAGCAGGCCGTGCGCGCCGAGTTGCAGGAGGCGCATCAGCGCGTCGGTCGGGGCCAGGCGCACCAGGCCGAAAAGCTGGTTTTGAATATCGTCGCCGAGGGGCATGGCGAGCAATTGCATGAGTGGTTGCGCGAAATTAAAGCTGAGGCCGGTCAGGATAACCAGCACCACCACCGCCCGAATGAGGTGTTGGCGCAGGGCATCGAGGTGCTCGCCGAGGCCACTGAGCAGGTCTTTGAAAGCATCGCCCCGGGTGAAGGTTTCGCCCAGGGTGTCGGTGAGCGCCACATCATCGGGGACTTCGGTAAAGAAAGCGACGAGGGCGCGCCAGCGGCCCCACAGCCAGCGGAAGGGCCAGATGAGGAGGCGGACCAGTTTTTTAAACGGCGCGGTGAAGCGCGGGAATTTGTGGTCGAGCCACAGAAACGGAACGGCCAGCAGACGTGCCAAGGCAAGGCCCACGCGGAGGAAGCGTTTCATACCGCGCCACTCGCCGGTTCATCAGGTGGGGGGGGCGGTGGGG
>CAYUFY010000148.1:0-11563 GCA_964443795.1 uncultured Anaerolineales bacterium
TAACAAGTCGTCGAAGCCGGAAGCCACCCGCTTCTAGCGGGTGGTAGTTCACCGTTTCCCCCGACTACATCGTCTACCGAGAACCGTCCTTCTTCAATTACATCGCTTACTTCAACACCCTGCGCGCGCCGCTGGATGATGTAAAGGTGCGCCAAGCGTTGTCGTATGCCATCCCCTACCAAGACATCATTCAGATTGGTGCGAGTGGCCTCGGCACGCAGAGCTTTGGCCCCGTGCCAGCGGGCGTGTTCCCATGGGACGATAGTGTTGGGCAATACTCCTATGACCTTGAGAAGGCCAAGGCGCTGTTGGCTGAAGCCGGCCACGAGGGCGGCGGGTTCCCACTCAAAATAACCTACACCGCCTCCAACGCCTCCGAAGAAGCCTTCGCCCCGCTCATCAAAGATTCCTTCGCGCAAATCGGCGTGGAAGTGACGATTGAAGCGCTCTCATTGGGCGAGCAATTGAAACTCGCGCGCTCGGGCGTGGACGCGCAAGACATGACCCTCATGCTCTACTGGCCCGCCTATGCCGATGCCGCCGCCGATAACTTGTGGTCGTTGTTCTACTACACCGAGAAGCCCTCGTGGAATCTCTCGTACTGGAACAGTCCCGAATACAACACACTCTGGGATGAGGGCAGTGCCTTGAGTGGCACCGACTTCGAGGCCGCTAAAGCCAAGTATGTCGAAGCCGTCAAACTCCTGGTCGCGGAAGCCCCCGGCGTGTTCTTTTACGACACCATGGCCGTCTATGTTATCCCCAAGGCCATCACGGGCTTTGAATACAACCTCAACTACCCGTTCTGGCATTTCGATTACTATACTTTGCGGGCGGCGCAATAGATTGGGTCGTTTGGCAAAACCCTTTCAAATATAGCACCCTGAGCGGAGCGGCGATGTTTTCCGCCGCGCAGTCGAAGGCTGCGGGTCATAGGCGCACCGACTTTTCGGTCAAACCCGCACCCTTCGACTGCGGCGCACACCAAACGTGCGCCTCCGCTCAGGATGCTTGTTGAAGGTTTATAACTGTTCCGCCTCGCCGCCGATTTCAATCGGCGGCTGAAACCAAGAAACGCGCTTAAGCGCGTTTGCGTATCTCAGCCGCGAATTCATTCGCGGGGTCTTATGCCCACCCTCGAATTCATCCTCCGGCGTTTGCTCACGGCCCTCTTTGTGCTGGTCGGTGTCACCGTCATCACATTTTTTCTGTCGCGGGTGGTGCCGACGGATACAGCGGCGTTGTATCTCGGCTCGGCCAAAGCGCGGCCCGAAGATTTAGCGCGCATCCGGCTCAAGCTCGGCCTTGACCGCCCGCTCCCGATTCAATACGCGCTGTACATGGGCGATTTAGTGCGCGGCGATTTGGGGACCTCGATTGCGACCAAGCGCCCCGTGCTGCAAGAACTCACCGACCGTTTGCCCGCCACGCTTGAACTGCTATTTGTAGGAATGCTCCTCGCCGTGGTGATTGGCATCCCGCTCGGCATTGCCAGCGCGCGGTGGCAGGGCCGCTGGGTGGATTTGGGCGTGCGTGTGCTCTCCATCGTCGGCGTGTCTATGCCGGCGTTTTATCTCGGCTTGTTGATGCAAATTTTGTTCTTCCGCAACCTCGGCCTCTTCCCACTCTCGGGGCGCGTGGATTCCGACCTGCGCTTTGTCAGCCCCATCGCGCCCCTCACCGCGTTCTTCCTGCTCGATTCACTCCTCACCCAAAACTGGGTGGCGCTCAAAGATGTGGCGTTCCATCTTGTCTTGCCCGCCTTCACCCTCGCGGCCTATCCCATCGGCCTCATCGCCCGCATGAACCGCGCCGCTATGCTCGAAGTGTTGGGCCAGGATTACATCCGCACCGCCCGCGCCTACGGCCTGCCGCAGTGGTTCATCACGTTTGTCTACGCCCTCAAAAATGCCATCAGCCCCACACTCACGGTGATTGGCCTGACGGTGGCCTATGCTTTGACCGGCACCTTTTTTGTCGAGGTCATTTTCAATTGGCCGGGGCTGGGCCTGTTCACCGTGCGCTCGCTCTTGAGTTTGGATTACCCCGCCATCATGGGCATGACCCTGCTCGGGGCCAGCGGCTACGTCCTCATCAACTTCGTCGTGGATTTGTTGCAAATGTGGGTTGACCCGCGCATTCGGGTCAAGTAACCGCGCATGGCCTTGCCCGTCCCCGCCCACCCGGAAGTTCAATCCACCCGCACCACGCGCCATGTGCTGAACGTCATCGCGCGTGACCCACTGGCCTTGGGGAGTACGTTGATTATTCTGGCCTTTATTCTGGTCGCGATTTTCGCGCCGTTCGTCGCGCCGTTCCCCGAACAGGGGCAGGGCCGCACTAATGCTGGCGATACTATGCACGCCCCCTCGGCCCAATATCTGTTGGGCGCCGACCGCTTGGGGCGCGACATCCTCAGCCGCATCATCTACGGGGCGCGGCCCGCGTTGGTGGTGCCCATCGGCGTGGTCTTGTTTGCGGTGCTCATCGGCGCGCCTTTGGGCGCGTGGGCCGGTTACAAAGGCGGTTGGGTGGATGAAATCATCATGCGCATCACCGACTTGTTCCTGGCCTTTCCGTCCCTGTTGTTGGCGATGGCGATTGCCGCCTCCATCGGGCGCGGCTTGGATAAGGCCGCGATCGCGCTCGTCGTGTCGTGGTGGCCGTGGTACACGCGCATCGCGCGGGGGGCGGCGGTGAGTCTCCGGGAGCAGTATTTCGTCGAAGCGGCGCGGGCCATGGGCGTGCGCGATTGGGTCATCATCTTTCGCCACATCCTGCCCAATACCCTCTCGCCGATTCTGGTGCAAGCGACGGTAAACCTCGGCACCGTGATTTTGGCGATGGGCGGGTTAGCGTTCATCGGCTTAGGCACGCAACCGCCCGCGCCCGATTGGGGCTTGATGATTAGCGAAGGCCGCACCTTTATTTTGGATCAGTGGTGGATTGCCACTTACCCCGGCGTGGCGATTTTTATGGTGGTGCTGGCCTTCAACTTATTGGGCGACACCCTGCGCGATATTTTTGACCCGAGGCAATATAAATGACCACCTTGCTTCAGGTGCAAGATTTGCAACTGGAATTCAAGACCGCCCGTGGGCGGTTGCAGGCCCTCAACGGCATCTCCTTTGAGGTGCGCCCCCGCGAAATTTTTGGCCTCGTGGGCGAGACCGGCTGTGGCAAGACCGTCACCGGCTTATCAATTCTGCGCCTCCTGCCCAAGTCGGCGCACATCACCGCCGGCGTAATCTTGTTCAACGGTAAAGATTTGCTCCAAGCCTCGCCCAAAGAAATGGAAGCCTTGCGCGGCGGCGACATCGCCATGATTTTTCAAGACCCCGCCTCGGCGCTGAACCCCGTGTTCACCCTCGGCGCGCAAATGGTGAACGTGATTCGCCAGCATACCTCGCTCACCGCCCCAGCGGCGCAGGCCCGCGCGGCGGAGATGCTCACCCAGGTCGGCCTGCCCGATGTGCGGCGGATGTTGGCCGCATATCCGCATCAACTCTCTGGCGGGCAACAACAGCGCGTGATGATTGCCATGGCGCTCTCGTGCCGCCCGCGCTTGCTCATCGCCGACGAACCGACCACCGCGCTCGATGTCACCATTCAAGCGCAAATCCTGCGCCTCTTGCGCGACCTACAAACGCAGTTTGATTTCTCGGTCATCCTCATCACCCACAACCTTGGCGTGGTCGCGCAGACCTGTGACCGCCTCGCTGTGCTGTACGCTGGCCGTGTGGCCGAGATGGGTGACACCGAACAACTCTTCAATCACCCGCAACACCCGTACACGCGCGGGCTGATGGCCGCCATCCCACGCCCCGGCTCACGCGGAACCCGCATGGCCGCCATCCCCGGCACCGTGCCCTCGAACCCCGGCGCATTGCCCGGTTGCCCCTTCGCGCCGCGCTGTGAATTCGTGATGGAACCTTGTCCGACCACCGTGCCGCCCCTCTACCAAATTGCTGAGCAACATCAAGCGGCGTGCTTCTTGATTAAGCCATGACCCCCTTGATTGAAGTGCGCGGCCTCACCAAACATTTTCGACTGCCCGGCGGTTGGCTCACGGGCCGCGCCCGCTACGTTTACGCGGTCGAGCATGTTGACCTCACCATCGGGACGGGCGAAACCCTCGGCCTCGTCGGTGAATCCGGCTGTGGCAAGACCACGCTCGGGCGCATGGTCTTGCGCCTCATCGAACCGACCAACGGCACCGTGCTGTTCGACGGCGTTGATTTAACTGCCCTCTCTTCTGAATCACTCCGCGCCCACCGCCGCCAAATGCAGATTGTCTTTCAATCCCCGCTGGCCTCGCTCAGCCCGCGCCTCAAGGTCGAACAAATTGTGGCCGAGCCGCTCACCGCGCACCAGTCGTTGCCACCTGCCTCCATTCGCGCCCGCGTGCTGGAACTGCTGGAGCAAGTCGGCTTGGGCCAGCAACATCTCGACCGCTTTCCGCACGAAATGTCGGGCGGGCAATGTCAGCGCGTGGCCGTGGCCCGGGCGCTGGCCCTCAATCCCAAATTCATCGTGCTGGACGAACCCACCTCCGCGCTCGATGTCTCGGTGCAGGCCCAAATCATCAACCTGCTCGACGACCTCAAGCAACGCCTCGGCCTCACCTACTTGTTTATTTCGCACGACCTGAACGTGGTGCAACACATCAGCGACCGCATCGGCGTGATGTATCTCGGCCAGTTGGTGGAAGTCGGCGAAGCGCAGGCGCTGTTTGCCGCGCCCAAACACCCCTACACCCGCGCCCTGCTCGATGCGGTTCCATTGCCCATCGTGGATAAGACGCGCGCACTAGCGATCCTCGAAGGCAACGTCCCCAGCCCCACCGACCCGCCCGCCGGGTGTCGCTTTCACCCGCGCTGTCCGCTGGCCCAAGCGCAATGCCGTGAGCAAGCGCCCGCCCTGCGCGACATCCGCCCTGGCTGGCACGTCGCCTGCCATTTCGCAGAATGATTTTTTTACGCAATACGCAATACATATTCCGTATTGCGTATCCCGTATCCTGAATTAGGAGAGCGTCCCAATGTCCCGTTTATTTGGAATCGCTGGAGTGCAAATGGCGGTGGTGCCGTGGGATCACGCGGCCACCCTCCGCAAGATGGACGATGTGACCAAGAACATCGCCCGCAGTTTTCCGTGGGTGCAGATGATTATCTTCCCCGAACTGGCCGTCACGGGCCTCACCTCGTTTGTCACCGCGCCCACCCCCGACACTTGGAAAGCCAGCGCCCAACCCATCCCCGGCCCGCTGACCGCTGAACTGTGCGCGCTGGCGCAACGCACCCACAAATGGCTCATCCCCGGCTCGCTCTACGAAACCGACGGTGACAAACTCTATAACACCGCCATTGTCATCTCGCCCGAAGGTCAACTCGTTGCCAAGTATCGCAAAATGTTTCCGTGGATGCCGTACGAATCCGGCATCACCTCGGGAAACGAGTTTTGTGTCTTCGATATTCCCAGCGTCGGGCGTTTTGGCCTGTGCATTTGCTACGACCAGTGGTTCCCCGAAGTGGCGCGCTCCCTCACCTGGCTCGGGGCCGAAGTCATCCTGCAACCCACGCTCACCACCACCCCGGACCGCGTGTTGGAACTGGTGGTGAGTCAGGCCAACGCCATTTTTAATCAATGCTATTTTGTGGGCATCAACGGGGTGGGGGCCTATGGCGGCGGCAAGTCACTCATCATTGACCCCGACGGGCGCGTGATTCAACAAGCGGGCGAACATGACATGATTTTGACCGAACTACTCGACCTAGATCACGTGACCCGCGCCCGTGAGTATGGTAACTTCGGCATGACCCAAACGCTCAAGCAATTGCGTGACAGCCGACAGACATTCCCCATCTATGCCGAAGGGGTCGCGCAGGGCGAGGGGTTCAATAAACTGGGGCAGTTGCGGTTGCATCGGCAGTTGGGCGCGGTGTGAAAATCGGCGCTACTATTTTGGAATGAGACGGGAACCTTCCCGCAGGTTGATGTTGTTAACCAAGCGTGCTGGAACGGCAACCTGCGGGAGAGTGTGTCATTCCGCCAAGCCGGATGAGCCACTTTAAATCAAACCGCCCCGGATCGCTGGGGCGGTTTGATTTAAAGCCAGGCGGGTTACAACTTACTTGACGTAGCCTTGTGCAATGCTTGTGAAGGTGTATTCGCTCGAATCGGCGTTTGGGTCAAGATACAGGTACGTTTCAAAACTGCCCTTATCGCCATCTTTGAATGAATCGCCTTCGGGCGAGATGTAGGTGCTGGTCATGCCGACAATGTTGTCGTCCTTATCCCAGATGGTGATGAGGACGGTCATGCTCGACAGTTCCTTGCCCGACGAATTGACTACATCACCCATAAACTTCCATTGGCCGTCGCCCTGATCCGAATTGTCATCGTTGGTGGTTTCCAGGGCGACCACCTCATAGGAAGTCTCATAGGTCCAGTACGGGTCCACCTGTACGGTGTATGAGTCAATCAGGTCGGCCTGATCTCGGTTGCCATTGACATTGCTGAAGTATTGGAAGTCCCACGGCACGGTTTCGCCGGGGGCGACATAGATGGCCGTGCTGAGGGTGTCGGCATCCAGGACCGTATTGTCATCCGCATACAACCCAGCCACCAGGCCAATATTGAGCAGGGTGTCGCTGTTGTTGGTCACGGTGCCAATCAGGTGGAACGAGTCAAAGCTGTCAAAATAACCGGTCAGGATTTCCACATCCACATCATACGCGTCAAATGAATCCGCCTCGTCTGCGTCAAAGATGTAGATGACATAGTCATTCACCACGTCACTCCCAGGATCATCCAACCGGATACGGAAGGGCGTGCGGTCATTGCCACTGTCATCACCCGCCGGGGCGAGGATGTAGGACATTGCGCCATAGCCATTGGCCGCAACCACATTCTGGTCCTGGTCCAACGCGGCGGCGGCAATATTGTTGACTTTGGCGTTCACATCGCTGGCGTTGACCAGTTCACCCGTGATGTACAGGTTACCACTGTCGTCTGAGACCATCTGGGTGTTTTCTACGTTGAGGTCCACGCGGTTGATATCGCCGGTCTCTTGCCCGGTGATGGTGACGGTGAATTCGTCGGCCTCGGCGCCATCGGGGTCAAAGTAGTAATCAAACGGGGTATATTCGCCGGGCCCGACGGTGTAGAGGAAGGGCGAGGTGGTCACGCTGTCGGTGGGGTTGCCGTCATCGCCTTTCAACAAAGTCTTGCCATCTTTGTCGCGGACTTCGATGGTCAATTCAATATCGGCCACCGGCTTGGAGGAGTCATTCAAAAGCTCACCGACGATATGGACATAGTCAAAACTGTCCACGTAACCATAGCTATTGACGACGGCCAATTCGCCAGCGGTCACCGCTTCGGTGGGGGCGTCCGTTGCTTTGGGCGCTTCGGTGGCTTTGGGCACCACCGTGGGTTTGGGGGCGTCCGTGGCTGGCGGTTTATCCGTAGGTTGCGGGGCTTGGGTGGGGGCCGCCCCACCGCCGCAGGCCAACGCCGCCAGGGCTAACACAACGATCACAGCCAAAATCGGGTATAACTTCTTCTTCGTGTTCATTGGGATTCTCCTAGGGAAAAGTTATTTTCCCAGTCTAACGCCTAACGAGTTCCAGTTCAATAGTCAATTTGATTACCAAGTTCATCAACAGTCACCACATTATCCGTTAAATACGCGCGCCCCATTATGCATGGGGCGCGTGGGGCTAAACCGCGTCTTTGAGCGCTTTGACAGGCCGCGCCACCACTTTTTTGCTGGCGGGTTTGGCTTTGAAGATTTGCATTTCGCCCGTGAACGGGTTCTTGCCTTCGCGCGCCGGTTTGGCCGGGACACTCTTCACCAACACTTTGAGCAGACCGGGGATGGTCACTTCGCCGGGGCCTTTCTTGTTCAACTGGCTCTTGACCACTTCATTCATCGCATCCAGCGCGGTAGTGGCTTGTTTCTTATTCAGGCCACTCTTCTCGGCCACCAGGGCCACAAACTGCGACTTACTTAATTTCTTGCTTGCCATAGGTTTATTCTCCTTGTAGATAATAGGCTAGGAATGATTCCAGCCCCATAATTAAGCCGGAAATATACTACTTTTCCGACTAAAAAGCCAATAGCGCCGCCAGCCGCGCGGCCACCCGGTCCACGCTCGGAACCACGGCCCCCATCAGGCGGGCATTATACGGCACCGGGCAATCGGGCGCGGCCACTCGGGCCACCGGCGCATCGAGATACTCAAATGCTTCTTCGGCAATCACGGCGATGATTTCCCCGGCGAACCCACCCGTCAGCGTGTCCTCGTGCAACACCAAACACTTGCCCGTTTTTTTGACGGAGGTGAGCACGGCTTCGCGATCCCAGGGAATGATGGTGCGTAAATCGAGAATCTCGATTCGATCGGGCCACGCTCGCGCGGCCGCTTGCGCCCGATAGACCATCTCGCCCCACGTGACGACCGTTAACGAATCCCCGGCCTGCACGGTGGCCGCGACCCCGAAGGGCAAGGTATAGTCATCACCGGGGTAGGGGCGGCGGGCGGGCGCGGTGTCGAGCAAAGCGCGATGCTCAAAAAAGAAAGTAGGATCCTGGCCGCGCAAGGCGGAGCGCAACAAGCCCACCGCATCTTCAGCGTTGGACGGGAAGGCGATGCGCCACCCGAGCGTGTGCGCGTAAATGGCTTCGCCCGTCACCGAATGCCACGGGTCGCCGGTTTTTTTGCCGAACCCCACCGGGATGCGCACCACCATAGGCGCGGCAAACTTGCCGGCGGTGCGCCAACGGATGGTGCCGCAATCGTTGATTTGTTCGGTGGCCGGGTCGGCGTATTTGCGGAATTGAATCTCAGGCACCGGCATCAGCCCGGCCAGCGCCATCCCCACCGCGCCGCCCATGATGCCTTCTTCGGAGAGGGATGTGTCGAAGACGCGCTCACAGCCGTATTTGTGTTGTAAATCAAGCGTGGCGCCATGCACGCCACCTTTCAGCCCCACATCTTCGCCGAAGACCAGGACGCGCGGGTCGCGGCCCAGTTCGCAATCCAGCGTTTGGCGCACGGCGTCGAGGAAGTTGATGCGCGGGCCGATGGGTAGAGGCGATGCATGCATCGCCCCTAGCGTAGCAGGCGGCCCGGCGAAGAAGAGATGCCGGGGGGCCGAGGCGGGGTCGGGGTCAGGACTCGCGGCGGCCCAGGCCAGCGCCTCGCGCACATCGGTCTGCACTTCTTCTTCCAGTGCCGGCCAATCGAGCTCGGGCAGACTGCTTTGTAGTAATTTTTTCAGGCGCGGGAGCGGGTCACGGTGGCGTTCTTCGGCGCGTTGGGCGGCGGGTTTGTAGGCCTGGTCGTCAATGAAGGTGTGCCCCATGAGGCGCGGGACGCGGAGCCGGAGCAGGCCGGGGCCTTCCCCGGCGCGCACGTAATCCACGGCGTCGCCGATTTTTTGGGCGGCGTCGAGCGGGTCGGCGCCGTCGCCGTCGAAGACGCGCAGGCCCTGATATGCGGCCAGGTTAGCGGCGATGTTGGCCCCCGGGCTTTGCATCAGCCCCGGCACTGAAATGGCGTAGCTGTTATCTTCGATGAAGAAGAGCAGGGGCAGGCGCAGGGTGGTGACCACGTTGAGCGCGGCCCAGAAGCCGTTGGCGGCGGTGGAGCCATCACCGCCCAAGGCCACCGCGAGCGCGCCGGCCCAGGCGGGGTCTTTGAGGGTGCGGGCGCGATAGAAGGCGGCTTGCGCCCAACCCGCCGCCGGGGTGTATTGCGCGCCCACATCGCCTGAGGCGGGCAGGACGGTGACCGCGCCCCGGGAGGGCATGGAGTAAACCACGCCGACATCGCGGCCCTCGGAGGGGGAGCCAGTTTTGGCCATGTCGGCGGCAAGGGCTTCTTGCGCGGTGAAGCCGCAGGCCAGCATGAACGGGCGCGAGCGATAGTAGACGGTGGCGCCGTCGTGCGGGTGCGTGAGTGCCAGCCCGAGCAGGATTTGCGCGAGTTCGTGGCCTTTGGCCGAGAATTGGTAGGTGACTTTGCCCTGTGGGGTCAGCTCCTGCTCCTCGAGGGTGTCTATAGCGCGCGAGGTGAGGAGAAGTTTGGCGACGAGGGGCCAGTCAGGGGAGGCGGGCATGGGAGGTGTAAGAGCGTGGGCAGGTAAGTGAGTAAGAGCGTAGGTGTGTAAGTCAAGCGTATTTACTTAAGCACGTACACACGTCCACGCTTACGCATTTGCTTTCGGCTTGCTCATCATCAGCACGTTCCACTTCCCGCCTTGCACGACTTCATTCTTTTGATTCTTCACATCCACTTTGAGCACCACCGCGCCGCCACCGAGGCGGGGGTAGCCTTTGGTCTCGATGACTTCCAGTTCGGCGTGAATGGTGTCGCCAAAGAAAACGGGCAGGCTGAATTTCCATTCTAGCACCCCCCGGAAGGCCAGCACCGTGCCTTCCATGATGCCGGTGAGGGCGGCTAGGCCCGAGGCGATGGACATGGTCAACAACCCATGCGCCACCCGCTGGCCGAAGGGCGTGCCTGCGGAATAATGCGCGTCGGTGTGGATTTGATTGAAATCGCCGGTCAGTCCGGCAAAGCTGACCACATCGGTCTCGGTGATGGTGCGGCTCATGGTGACCACTTTTTGGCCGACCGTAAATTCTTCAAAGTACATTCCGCGTTGGGCGGGTGGGAGGGGCATGAGGGGACTCCTGAGTTAGAGTGAGAGTAGGGAGTTAGAGTTAGAGTGAAGAGTTAGAGTGGCGATTGTAGCATGAGGGGAAATGAAAAAATAAAAGTAATCAGTCGCTTGTCATCACGGGGTTGGGGTGAGGGTGGGCCAGCCGTTGGGGCGGGCGTAGACGCGCACAAAGTCCACTTTCATGGTTTGCGGGAAGACGGTGGTGCTGTTGGGATAACCGGGCCAACCGCCGCCCACGGCGACATTCAGAATTAAATAGAAGGGATGGTCATAGACCCACTTGGTTCCGGCGGGGATGTCGGCGGGGGTGAGGGTGAGATAGTGTTGGTCATCCACGTACCACCGGATGACGTTGGGTTCCCATTCAATGGCGAAAACGTGATAGTCGTCGGCCCAGCGTTGACCGGCGGGCAGGGTGTAGGGCGCGCCCACGCCGTTGGCCCCCGAGTAGCCGGGGCCATGGATGGTGCCGTGGATGATGTCCGGTTCTTTGCCGATGTTTTCCAGAATATCAATCTCGCCGCCATTGGGCCACGCGCCGACGGTGGGCAACATCCAAAAGGCCGGCCAAATGCCCTGCCCATAAGGGATTTGGATGCGCGCTTCGACCCGGCCAAAGGTGAAATCAAATTTCTTGTAGGTGAAAAGTCGCGCGGAGGTGTAGGCCAGACCCTTATATTTTTCCTTCATGGTTTTAATGACCAGGGCGCCGTTTTCACCGGAGGGGTTTTCGATGTAGGCGTTATCGAGGCGGTCGGTGTAATACTCCAGTTCGCCATTGCCCCAACCGCTGTTGTTGCCGGTCTGGAAGGACCATTTGGTGTCATCCACCGCCGAGCCATCGGGCGCGTTGAATTCGTCGCTCCAG
>CAYUFY010000149.1:0-11535 GCA_964443795.1 uncultured Anaerolineales bacterium
CATCCGCTAATCCGTTGGGCGAAGCCATCCGTGGCCAAGCGCCATCGCCGGGGGGGTTAGCACCGGATGGGTAGCGGATTAGCGGATGAACCCGGATGGAAGCGGAGCCATCCGCTAATCCGTTGGGCGAAGCCATCCGTGGCCAAGCGCCATCGCCGGGGGGTTAGCACCGGATGGGTAGCGGATTAGCGGATGGAAACACCCGCCCTACGGCGACTGGTTTTCAGCCCGCGCGTAGGCGGGCTTTGCGCACTTGTTGCCGCGACTTCAGTCGCCCGAGGTCTTTAAGAAACACTCTCTTACGCTCATTCCGGGGTAAGGTTGAAGCCGCTGAGCGATGGGGAACCCGGCGGTCTATTTGACTCTTCGGGAAACCGGACTACAGTTCGGGTTTCTGGAGAAACCCGATGCCAACCCTAAAACTCGCCCAAGCCAACACCCTCATTGCCGCCGCCATTGCCGAAGCCCGCCAGCTTACCCTGGCCCCGCTAGCCATTGCCGTCCTCGACGCCGGGGGGCATCTCGTGGCCTTCCAGCGCGAAGATGGGGCCGGGATCGTGCGCTTCGATATTGCATATGGGAAGGCCTGGGGCGCCTTGGGCATGGGCTTTGGCACGCGGGAGTTGGCGGAACGCGCGACCAAATATCCGACGTTTGTGACCATCCTCGCCACGGTGAGCCAGGGCCGGATGGTCCCTTCGCCGGGTGGGGTGCTCATCCTTGGCCCCGACAAGGACGTGGTGGGGGCGGTCGGCATTTCGGGAGATAGTGGCGACAACGATGAAGTCTGCGCCCTGGCGGGGATCGCCGCCATTGGCCTTGCCGCCATGCCCGGGCGCATAACCGACTGATCGGCCGATGACACCAGTTCCGAACGGACGCGCGGGTTACGCGCTGGGGCGCGAATCAGCGGTTGGGGCAGACGCTTCCCTGAGGCTCATGGGCCCGGCGCGCGTCGGTTAGGCCGCGCTTGGTTCTCAATGCCAACCCCCATCACCATCGTCAACGTCGGCTACCGCTCCACCAACTATTGGGTCGTCAGCCTCGGCCCGGCGCGCCTGCTCGTTGATCTCGGTTACCCCGGAACCATGGGGATGATGCGCGCCAACTTGAAGCGCATGGGCATCCCGCTCCCCGAACTGCGCTACGCGCTGGCTACCCATTATCATATTGACCATGCTGGCCTGGCCCAGGAACTCAAACAGGCGGGAGTGCCGTTGCTCGTGCTTGAAGAGCAACTGGCGGCCATTCCTGCGATGAAACAATGGACGAAGCCGCAGGATAACTATGTGGACATCTCGCTGGAGGGCTATCTCATCATCCCCTGCGGGGCGAGTCGCGCGCTATTGGAGCGCATCGGCCTGGCCGGCGAAATATTGCCCACCCCCGGCCACTCCGCTGACAGTGTGTCACTCCTGCTGGATGATGGGGCGGCCTTCACCGGCGACCTGACGCCGCTCCCCTTCGCCGATCAGGACGGCGCGGGGTTGGTGGTCACCGCCAGTTGGCGGCTATTGCGAGAGCGCGGGGCACAGCACATCTATCCCGGGCATGGGCCTGTGCGCCCCCTGTATGCAGAGGTGATTGCATAAATCCCATGGCCCCCTCAACGGGTGGCCGCCGCTTTTTATCGGCCAGGCCACCCGCAATGCGAGCAGGGGGGGCGTTACGCGTGGGCGCGATTTTTCTTGGCCGGCTGGGGCCACTGGGTTTCAGGGGACTTGCGCTTGTCAAGCCGCGCGTCCAGTTGCGCGGTGCCCGGACAGACAGCGATATGCGGGATGCCATGCGCGTCGGGCACATTTAGGGCTGGGCAGTATTTACAGCGGGTCGGTTTATTCTTTAGTGTTTTGGTTTTCAAATTTATACCTTTAACGGGTCGTGATAACAAAGTAAGTGGTGCGCTAGACCTGACAGGTCTTTCAAATTCATCACTTACAAAGTTACCACTACCCTTTAACGAGGTCCTCAACTGTTCGAGGGCTTCGGCTTGCTCCGCCAACTTTCGGGCGGTCAACACCTCCTGCCGCGTAAACGGGTTGGGCCGGTAACTGACCGGTGGGGCCAGGGTGACCCCCCTCATCCTAGCACATCTTTGACCACTTTTCCCAACCCTAAAAAAGCGACCCAACTCGGGCCGTAGGTCTCTTGCCCGCCGCGCGCTACCCTGGTTTGGCGTAATTTTGGCCCGCTAATGACCCGGTTAGGGGCCAGAGCCAAAAACGGCGGGTTGGTGCCAGACCAGGCGTCATGTTTTGCGCGAGGCGGGGGGCGAGCCTATAATCCTTGTCAGGTCGAAAGTCGCGCGCCGTAAAGGGCTTTTCATTAGGAGACTGACCATGCGTTTAGGCATTAATCTAGGCTACTCCACCGACCGAATATATCTGCCCCTCGACCTCATCGAAGCCGCCGATAAGTCGGGCGTGGACTCGGTATGGACGGCGGAGTCGTATGGCTCGGATGCCATCACCCCGCTGGCGTGGGTTGGGGCGCGCACCCAGCACCTGAAACTGGGCACGGCGGTGATGCAAATGCCCGCCCGCACCCCGGCCAACACCGCCATGACCGCCATCACCCTCGATCAACTGTCGGGCGGGCGCTTTGTGTTGGGCTTGGGCCTGTCGGGGCCGCAGGTGGTGGAAGGCTGGCACGGCCAACCCTATGGCAAGCCGCTGGGCAAAACCCGCGAATATATCCACATCGTGCGCGCCATCCTCCAGCGCGCCAAACCCCTGGAACACACCGGCGCGCATTATCACATCCCCTACCAGGGCGCAGACGCCAGTGGTTTGGGCAAACCGCTCAAGAGCATCATTCATGGCCGCGCCGATTTGCCCATTTATCTGGCCGCCATTGGCCCCAAGAACATTGAACTGGCCGCCGAAATCGCCGATGGCTGGTTGCCGGTGTTCTTCTCGCCGCGCCATTACGCGAGCGTATTCAAGCCGCACATTGAAGCGGGGCTGGCCAAAGCCGGCGGCAAAACCAACTTTGCCATTGTGCCCAGTGTGCCGATCGTGATGGGCGATGATGTGGACTTCTGCCGCGCGCTCATCAAGCCCTTTGTGGCCCTGTATGTGGGGGGCATGGGCGCGAAAGGCGCGAACTTCTACGCTGATCTGGCCGGGCGCTATGGTTATGCCGCCGAGGCTGAGCAAGTGCAAACGCTGTACTTGGCAGGCAAAAAACGCGAGGCCGCCGCCGTTGTCCCCGACGCGCTGGTGGACGATATCGCTCTCTGCGGGCCCCAGGCGCGCATCGCTGACCGGCTGGCCCTGTGGCAAAGTGTGCCCATTACCACGCTGAACTTAACGGCTCAGGCGCTGAGTGTGGAAGTGTTGGAAATGATGCTGAAGTTGGTGGCGTAACGCGAAGGTCTAATCGGCTGGCCAGATAAAAACAAAACGCGCGCCATCACTGGCGCGCGGAATTTTTGGTGCCCCCACGGGGATTCGAACCCCGGTTTTGGCCTTGAAAGGGCCGCGTCCTGGTCCACTAGACGATGGGGGCACGGGGAACCGGTGGGCCGGAAGGGGACGCGGCAGGATTGTACCATGCCGGAGGATGAAGGGTCAAGGAATTTTTAATTCGTGCCGTACCCGCGCGGCGATCTCGCGCACCAAACGCTCTTCGGCGCCCACCGCGTGGTCGTCCCAGACCGCCGGGGAGCGGTTCCCCGCGCGGGCGGCGTGGTCCCCGTGGGGATGGCATACGCCGCAGGCCACACAGAACTCTTCATCGTCGCCGGGGCGCGCGAAGCCCCACGCCTGGCGGGTCTGGATGAGTTTGCTCACTTGTTCCGGCGGGAGCGGGGTGACGCCGCCCAGCAGTTTGGCGAGCGCCACAATTTTGGCGGTGTGTTCGAGAGTCTCCAACCGCAGGTAGGCTTCCATCACATTGCGCCCCACGGTGAGGGTGCCGTGATATTGCAAAATTAGCGCGTCGTGCCCGACAATGATTTCGGAGATGGCGCGTTGATTTTCTTCCGACGAGGGCGTGGCGTAGGGAGTGGTGGGAATGAGCCCGAGCACCACCACCGCTTCGGGGATGACGCACTCCGCGAGGGACACGCCTGCAATGCTCAAGGCCACCGAGGTGATCGGGTGCGCGTGAATCACCGCGTTCACGTCCGGGCGGCGGCGATAGGCTTCCAAGTGCATCAGTAGTTCGGAGGTGGGCTGGAGGCCGGGCAAACCGCGCACGAGTTCGCCGCGCATATTCGCCACGATCAACTGGTCGGGTTCCAAAAAGCCTTTGGCCAGCCCCGAGGGCGTGGCCAGGATGTGGTCGCCATCCAGCCGAGCGGAGATGTTGCCGGAGGTTCCGTCCACGAATTCATGGGCGTGCATCCAGCGGCCAATGCGGACGATTTCGGCGCGGAGCTCGGTGTCGGAGGGAGGCATGAGGGACGGGAAGCGAAAACCCTAAAGGGCTTCAAGACCTTTAGGGTTTTTCATTATTTGAGGGCGGAGGCTTCGAGTTGGATGATGGGCAACAACCGCTCGGCGCCGGAGGGCTCGCGGACTTTCACCTGGTCGCCCACGCGTTCGCCCAGACCGTAATGTTGCACGGCGTCGGAGTTGAAGCGTTCGACCACGGTCTTGGATAAATGGGCCGCGCGTTCGTGGGAGGTGATGACCACAAAGGTGGCTTCATCCAACTGCCCCAGAAAATCATCGGCGGCGCCCAGGGTGTTGACCGTGCGGTTGAGCATAAGCGCGGTGTAACGCAACAGGTCGGCCCCGGCCAGCGCGCCATAGAAGTCGCGGAAGTCGGCGGCATGGCGCAGGCAGAATTCCAGCGCGGCGCGGTCGGCGTGGGCTTTGGCCGCCGCAATTTCCTCGCGCACAATGCGCCCGGCGGGCAGGCCGGTGTAGGGGTCGGTTAAGTTATCGCGGCTGGCGCGCATAATGGCATTTTGCACGCGCAAAAATAATTCTTCGAGGTCAAAGGGTTTGGTGATGAAATCATCCGCGCCCAATTCCAGCCCCAGCAGGCGGTCGTTTTTCTTGCTCCGCTGGGTGAGGAAGATGGCCGGGATGTAGCGGGTGCGCGTTTGCTGGCGAAACTGGCGGAGCAGTTCGTAGCCGTCAATATCGGGCAGGCCCACATCGAGCAGGAGCAGGTGCGGCAAAAACTCGCGGATGAGGCGGTGCGCTTCCACCCCATCGGGCGCGACCGACACTTTGTAACCCTGCGCGCTGAGAAACAGCACCAGCATTTGGGCTACTTCGTCGTTGTCTTCCACGATCAGCAAACGCGCGTCGCTCATGCGGTTCTCCTGTTTTCCGGCCAGACCACCGGGGTGGGGGGCGGGGCCGCCAGCACTTCGATAATCTTGCGGGCCAGACGTTCGCCATTCACGGTCTTCATGTCGTAATCGCTGGCGCCAGCGGCCCGCGCCAAAAACTCGTCCGGGCCTTGCAGGCGCGAAGTCAAAATTAAAATCGGGGTGGTGCGGGTGGTGGCCTGGTCGCGCAAACGCATAGTCAACTGATAGCCATCGAGGTCGGGCATCATCACGTCGGTGATGATCAGGTCAAACGTTTCCGTGTGCGTGTGGTCGAGGCAAGCCTGGGCGCTCTCCACAGAGGTCACTGCATGCCCGGCGTTTTCCAACAGTTTCGTCATCAGCAGGAGCAACACCGGGTCATCATCCACCAGTAATAATTTGGCCATACAGTTAGGATTTTATAACAAAGTCGGGAGGTTGTATACAACGCCCTAGGCGGCCAAATACGTTGAATCCACGATGCCCACAATGACGGAGATCACGCACGCGTCGGGGTTCTGCAACACCTGCCGGGCGCCGCTCCCCTCACGGTTGACCAGCACCATGTCGCCGATGCCCGCCTGGGTATTATCCAGCGCGATAAAATCACCGTCCTCGGGTTGGCCGTTCAATGCCAACGGTTGCACGACCAACAAGCGCCGATTTTTATAATGGGGATGGCTGATGGTTGTAACTACGGTGCCAATCACTTTGCCGATAATCATATTCTGGCCTCCGCGCGCCAGCGGAACTTCCGCAATAATAGCGTATCTTTGCCCTCGACCGCATCCGCAATCACCTCGCCCAGCACGGGCGCGAACTTGAACCCGTGCCCGGCATCCCCGCTGGCGACCACTAACCCCGGACGCTCCGGGTCGCGCGCAATCCAAAAATGCCCGTCGCGGGTATCACAGTATAAACACAACCGCCGATACACGATGGGCGCCTCCGCCAGGTCGGGCAAGTGCTCGCGCAAAAATCCGCGCAAGTGATCCGCCTGCGCCGCCGTCACCACCCGCTCGGGCGCTTCGGGATGCAGACGCGCGCCCCGGCCGTGATGCTCGATCTTCACCGTGTCTTCCCGCGTCACCGGATAACCGCGATAACCCGTGTTGGCAAAATCGGCCCCGAAGCCGGGGAAACACCCGGCGCGATAAAACGCCGGGTCAGTGGGCTTGAGATGAAAGACTGGATGCCCGACCGGGATGAGGTCCCCGGCGAGGTGCGGCAACAAAAACGGCGTCCACGCCCCGGCGGCCACCACCACCCAATCCGCGCGGTGCGCCTGCCCCCCGGCGGTCACGATGCCCCGCGCGGCGTCGCCCTCCACTAGCAAGCGCTCGCACCTCGCGCCGGTCAGGAGCGTCACCCCGGCGGCTTGCGCCAACCCCACCAGCCGCGCCACCACTTTGCCGCTGAGCGCGAACCCGCCCTGAGGGTTGTAATAGCCATCTACAAAAGCCTCGGCAGTCCACGCTGGAAAGCGGCGGCGAATGTCGGCGGACGTCAGGCGCTCCAGTGGGTGGCCCCGCTGAAACAAGCGCTGATAACTTTCGTATTCAAACATGCCGGGTTGCAGGGGCGCGCGGGTCAGCCACAACACGCCATCTTCCTGAAACAACGGCTCGGGCCAGGTGGCGTTCCAGTGTCGCCAGCCAACGAGCGCCTCTTCCATCCACGCCAGGTATTCTTCATCCGCGCCATAATCGAGATAGACCATTTTGCTGATGTCGGTGGACGCGGCCAGCGGATGGGGCAGGGGGCCGGGGTCAACGAGCGAGACCGCGTACCCCCGTTGGCGCAGGGTCAGCGCCGCCGTCACCCCAAAAATTCCCGCGCCCACGACGAGTGCCGATTCGGTTTTCATAGTTTGGCGAATTGGTTGGCTTGGGTCAACACCACCCGCCACAAGGTGAAATGCTCTTCGTCAAAACCTTTCACTTGCGTGGTGAACGGCTCCACCCGCACGAGGTCGCTAATGCTGGCGAGATACGCCAACACCTCGGGGTCATTGCGCACTGAGTCGGAAATGACAATGCCGCCGGCCGCCGATTGCCCCTCCAGCCGCGCGGCCAGATTCACGGTGGAGCCAAAATAATCCAGCCGCTCGTTGAGCGTGACGGCGATGCACGGCCCGTAGTTGATGCCCGCTTTGAGTTGCAGGGGCGTGCCGCCCGCCGGGGGGTTGGCGAGTTCATGTTGCACTTTCAGCAGAGTGCGTAAGGCCGCCACCGGGCGGATGAACGCGGCCATCACCGAATCGCCGATGGTTTTGACCAGCGACCCGCTCTCGGTCGTGATGGCGGCTTTGAGGACATCAAAATGACTCATCACCCGGCCAAAAGCCACGGCATCGCCCACCTGCCGATACATCCGCGTGGAGTCGCGCAGGTCGGTGAACAGGATGGTGAGGTTGCCCACCGAGATTTGTTCGCCGGGGCGCAGGGCCTCGCTGGCAAATAAATCGCGGAAGAGTTGCAGGGTGATGACTTCGGCGGCGGTCACGGCTTGGTCGCTCCACGTCATGCGCTCGATGATGAAGAGTTGGTCCGCGCTCGTGGCGTTTTCCAGTTCGAGTTGCGGGGTGAGCGCGAGGCGCGGTTCGGTGTCGGCCCAGCCCGTCGCGTGGGCGGCAAACCCGGCGCTGGCCTGCCCCTCGGCGGTGGCCTGAAAGAATTGGCCGCCCCGCAAGCCCAACGTGCGGGCGCGGTAACGGCCCGGCTCCAGCGGCAACGCGAGGGCGCGGTGCTCGTTGGGTTTGAGCAGTTGTTGCGCGACGATGTGCGGTGTGTTCTGCGGCCCGCCCAGACAAAAATCGCGGTTCTCACTGGCGCGGATGGCCGGGTTGGGGCAGAAGGTCAATTCCACCGAGCGCTCAAAATTGGCATCGAAATCAATGTTGCAACTTTCGCAATGCACTTTGGTTTTCAAGCCGCCGAGCGTGGGCGTTTGCTCTTTGGCCACACGGCACAGCGGGCACAGCACGTCCCATTGGAAATTAAGCAGACCAGCGCGCACGGCCCACAGACAGACTTCCAGTACGGCGCGGCGTTTCATTCCCCAAGCGTCCGCGAGGGCGTAGGGGCGCAAACGCGCGAGGGCCAAGTCATCCGCTTTGAGCAGGGTCTCCGTGAGGGCCGCGACAATCGCGGGCGCGGCGCCCTGTTGGAGCAAAGTCTCGCGCAGGGTCGCCAATCGCTCGCGCCCGCCTTCGGCAAACGTCACCGGGCCATCGGCGAAGTTGGCGGGGGAGAACGATGGCCGCCGGGCGAACTGGTCGTAGCGGTGCACGGCGCGGTCGAAGGCGCGGGCGCTGAGCACGCCGATTTGCGCGGGGATGGCGACCAGCCCGAGCGGGTTCGCGGGCCGCGCCCACACTTGATAAACGAGCCGACTGCCCCCGCCGGGTTGCGGCGCGACCTCGGCGAGGGTGCGCATCTCGGCGACGGGGCCACTGCGATAGCGGCGCACGACGCCGTACTTGTGCGGGTAGACCCATTCAAACGGCTCTTCATCCCACTCGATTTGCACCCCGAACCGATACAGCCGCAAGCGCCGCGCGTTGACCGAGGCCCCGCTGACGCGCGGGCGCTCGTCAATGGATGGCACGCCGGTCTCACGATTGAAGCGGTTGGTGTCGGAGATGAACGGCCAGAAGGCCTCCGGGGTGGATTGGAGGGGCCATTCCCAACGGTAGGTGAAGGTGCGGTTGGTCATATGGTCGGGTGGTCGAGTGGTCGGGAAACCGTTGCCGCGAATGGCGCGAATTTTGCGAAGGTTGCTGGCACACCTAGCCGGAAGCGTGGCCAACTTTCAAACTAATCCGCGCCCACGCCGGGGGCTAACCCCGCATCGTTATCGCCAGCCCTAACGCTTTGGGCGCAGAACCACGCTGGGGAACCGGCCCACTTGCGGGCGCGGATTAGCTTGTAACTCATCTTACGCAGTAAGTGGTCTTTTGAGATTGTCACTCCGAGCGATAGCGAGGAGTCTCTACGCCAAATGTAGAGATTCCTCGGCGCAAAAAGCGCGCCTCGGAATGACACTGCGTAAGGTAAGCTTGTAAAAGATTTAAGCCAGTCGGCCAAGACGGAGGTGGTATTTTATAAAACCACAATGCGGGGCAGTGGGTCTGAATAGTTACTTGAATTCTTGCAAATAGCGCACCGAATTTCGCATCTCCTCGGCGGAGACGGTTTCCGGTAATTTGAGAACTCGGCGTAAAAGTTCACCCTCGGCTATTTGATTGGAAACCACGATACCCGCGTGTTCACGCCCCGTTTCGTACCATAATTCCACTAACGGGAGAAAATCTTTGGCATTGTAAGTTAGCACCGCCCGGCCTTCAGCGGCGGCAAACTCCAGTTGCGATTCGTCGGGTAGCCCTTTTCGCGCAACATCATACACGTGCAAGGCCTCATAGCCTTTCTCACGTAAGCGGTCGGCCAACTCGCGCCACACGTGTTCATCCAGATACAACTTAATCGCTGAACCGGTCATTTGCGTTGACCCGTAATTCGCAGAAAGTCTTCTTCGCCCAAGCGTTCGCGCAGGTACTTGGGGTCAGCCATCCGGTTATTTTCTTCAATCTCCTGCTCAATTTCTGCCGTGTGGTCGTGGTAATAACTGAGCGCGTCATAGAGGGCCGCCAACGAAAGATGCGGGAGGATTTCACTCGCCAGTATCTCCGGGGTCTGGCCGATGCGCGTGTAACCAATGATGATGCTCACCGGGATGCGCGTGCCTTTAATCACCGCCCGCCCGCCGGAGGTCATCTTCACCTTTTCGACGTACGGGTGCGGCGGCAGAAGATATTGTTCCAGCGCCGCCTCGACAATTTCGGCCACGGGGTGCTGGCTTTGCGCCGCGCGCCCGGCGAGTAATTTATGCGTATGTTCTGAAAGCGTAATTGTCGCGTCCATGGGCTTAGCCTCTCCGACGCATTATACCCCGGCCCTCACCGCCGAATTTAATATAAGTGAATGAAAACCCCGCCGGACAAGAAGTTTGTCCGGCGGGGTGGGGGGTATTTGGCTAACGGGGCAAGAAAAAGTGAGGGATGGCCGAGTTAGTGATGGCGCGAAGCGCATCGGGGGTATGCCGGGGTTGGGCTAGAAAGCCAAATCTATTATCGCAAAGGCAAATAGAGTATTGGGCCTTCCCATTCGCTATCAAGACTGCCTTCAGCCAATAACAAAATATGCAGTACCGCAAAACTCACTCGGGCGCGCGCCCGGCTGGGAGCGCCTTCCAGCGCCGGGCCAATTGCTTGAGTTGCGCTTGTGACGACCGGGTGTGATAGCGAAAACGTGCTCGATGGTTTTTCACCTGTTGTTCTTCCTGGCGCAACGCTTGGCTCTCCGCCTCCGTGACGTTCCTCAACGCCACCACCGCCTGGGCGCAATCCACCGCCGACCCCAACAACCCGACTGCGCCCCTCGACCTTTACCAAACCCTCGACGGCGGCGCGAAGTGGGCCAAAGTTGGCACCGCCACCTGGAGCGGCCTCTTCCACTTCATCAATGACCAAATCGGCTGGGCCGTGGCCCAAGCGGGCGAATCACTGGCCCTCGTCTCCACCGCCAACGCTGGCAAAAAATGGAGCCTGCTCAAGCCGCAAGTGGGGCCGTAAAAAACTATTCGCTGGCAATACCCGGAACCAAATAAAAAGCCGCGCAGGTGAGTCTGCGCGGCTTTTGTTCGTCTGAATGCCCGTGAAGGCATTTTGGTTTTTAAGCTCAACTAAATTTGCTCAAGTTATAAACTTGCCCATGCCGCTTCCTCCTCTGGCCTATCCCAATCGCGGCGCAGTATCATCTCAGATGCAAACATAAACTCTATCGTTTTTGTCGCGGTCTCGTGGAAAATTTCCTTTAAGTCTCGCTCGGAAATATAGGAGATGAAATCATAGACCACCGCAAGTTTTTCATCCGGTAAAGCCCGAAGCCGTTCGGTAATTTGGGAAATCGTCACTGTTTGCATGAACAATGCTCCTTCACTTTCATTTTATCTCAAATTACTGAAACACGAAAACTTGCTTGGTACTCACCCCTGAACTAGTAAATTTTATATGAGCCGCTGAGCGCCACGGACTATGACCACCAATGGCAAGACCGTGAACTCGCCGTGCTGAAAAAGAAAGCCGCCAAGTTGGGCTTTACTTTGCTCCAACATGAACCACCCCTCGGCGGATCGTCAGTTTAAGGCACTCTCCGGGCGGCACAGAGGTTGGTTTCTCAAGAACCCACCCTGCCACTGCTTGG
>CAYUFY010000150.1:0-11414 GCA_964443795.1 uncultured Anaerolineales bacterium
CGCGTAGCGTCCCGCCGCTGGAAGCGGCGGGTTTTCACAGCGCAAAATCTATAAAGTATAAAGGCCACGCGGGTTCTGCGCCATGTTTTTAAATTTGGCGCGCATATAATAAGCCCCATGACCGATTTTTCTTCCCTCCCAATTGACCCTGGCACACTGCACCGCTACCACTCGTTCCCGGCCCACTCCGTTCCCCCGCGCCCGGTGGATGTGTGGCTCCCGCCGAATTACAGCCCCGCGCACCGCTACCCGGTGCTGTATATGCACGACGGACAAAACTTGTTTTTCCCCGGGCATTCGTATGGCGGCGTGCCCTGGGACGTTCATCGGGCGGCGGCGCGGCTCATCGAAGCGGGCACCCTCCCGGGCGTCATCATCGTGGGCGTGTGGAACGCTGGCTCCAATCGGTGGGGCGAGTATCTGCCCCAAAAACCCGCCGCCACCCCGGCGGGGCGCGCGTTTATGGCGCGTTTCCCCGACCGCATGCCCGGGGCGTTGTCCGCCGATGCCTATCTACGCTTTTTAGTGGACGAGTTGAAACCAGTGATTGACGCGCGCTATGCCACGCTCCCCGACCAACTCCATACCAGCGTCATGGGCTCCAGCATGGGCGGGTTGATTTCACTCTACGCGCTCACCGAATACCCGCATGTTTTTGGCGGCGCGGGCTGTGTCTCGACCCATTGGGTGGCAGGCGAGGACATGCTGGTGGATTATTTTGGCGAGGCCTTGCCCCGGCCCGGCGCGCACAAGCTCTATTTTGATTACGGCACCGAAACCGCCGACGCGGCTTATGAACCGTGGCAATTACGCATGGATGAACATCTGCGGCGGGCGGGCTATACGCCGGATCAGGATTGGGTCACCCGCAAATTCCCCGGGGCCGAACACTCCGAGCGCGCCTGGCGCGAGCGGGTGCATATCCCGCTGAGTTTTCTGCTGGGTCGCTCAGCCTAGCTCACGCGCGGCCCGGCGGCGCGCACTTCGGGCGAAGCGCCGCTCTCAAACTTCTTGAAATTCTCCACAAACCGCTGGGCCAACTGCTGGTATTTGCGCCGGTATTCAGCCGCGTCGGGCCAGGCCGTGGCCGGGTTCAGCACTTCGCGCGGGACGCCGTCACATTCGGCGGGGATGGCGAAGCCAAACACCGGGTCGGTGGTGTAGGTCACGTCCTTCAGCTTGCCCGCCAGCGCGGCGTTGAGCAGGGCGCGCGTGTGGCCGATGCTGATGCGTTTGCCCACGCCATACGGCCCGCCCACCCAACCGGTGTTCACCAGCCAACACTGCGCCCCATAGCGGTCAATCTTGCGCTTGAGCAGGTCAGCGTAAAACGCCGGGTGATGCACCATGAACGGCGCGCCGAAACACGCGCTGAACGTGATTTGCGGCTCACTGCCCAGCCCGGCCTCGGTGCCGCTGAGCTTGGAGGTGTAGCCGGAGATAAAGTGATAGAGCGCCTGGCCGGGGGTGAGGCGCGCGATGGGCGGCATGACCCCCGAAGCGTCACAGGTGAGTAGGATGATGTTGGCCGGGTGTCCGCCGGTTTTGCTCTTCACGGCGTTGGCGATGAAGTCCAGCGGATACGACGCGCGCGTGTTTTCGGTCAGGCGGTCATCGTCCAAATCAATCCGGCGCGTCACCGGGTCGTAGGTCACGTTTTCGAGGATGGTGCCGAAGCGGCGGGTGGTGGCATGGATTTGCGGCTCGGCGCTGGCCGAGAGATTGATGACTTTGGCGTAACAGCCGCCTTCGAAGTTGAACACCCCGGCATCGCCCCAACCGTGTTCGTCGTCCCCGATCAGGCCCCGGTGGGGGTCGGCGGACAAGGTGGTTTTGCCGGTGCCGCTGAGGCCGAAGAACAACGCGGTGTCATTGGCCGGCCCGAGGTTGGCCGAGCAGTGCATGGGCATGACCCCGGCGAGGGGCAACAAGTAATTGAGCACGGTGAAGATGGATTTTTTAATTTCGCCCGCGTAGGCCGTGTTGCCGATGAGACAGAGCCGTTGGGCGAAGTTCAGCGCGATGAAGGTGTTGGTGGTCGTCCCGTCCACGGCAGGGATGCCTTTGAACGCCGGGGCGCAGATAACCGTGAACTCGGGCACATGCTGGCGATACTCATCCCGTGTGGCGAGCGGGAGGAACATGTTGCGCGCGAACAGGCTATGCCAGGCCAGTTCGGTGATGATGCGCACCGGCAGGCGATGGTCCGCGTCCGCGCCCGCGTGGCAATCCTGCACAAACGCATCGCGGCCCTGAAAGAACCCCTGCAGGCGGCCAAAGAGTTCATTGAACTTATCGGTACTAAACGGGCGGTTGTACTCGCCCCACCACACATGCCCCTCGGTGGTTGGTTCGCGCACGATGAATTTGTCGCTGGCCGAGCGCCCGGTGTGTTTGCCGGTGTGGGCAATCACCGGCCCCTGCTCGGCCACCCGCGCCTCGCGCCGGAAGATGATCTCCTCGTACAGCGCTGAAGTCGCCAGGTTCCAGTACACCGTGTTGAGGTTGGTCAAGCCGTGATTCTCAAGGCCGAAATCGCTTTTGAGCGCTCCGGCTTCGGCCTGCGCCGGGGTTTTGATATCAAGCAGGTTATTCATGGTCAACCTCCACATTGTTGTTGCGTAAACTTAACCCAGCAGATAGGGAACGCTGATTCCGCTGAAACAACCGCTGATGACGCTGGTTTTCTAATTGATCTTACGCACCGTCAAACCCGCGAAAGCGGGTGCCCAGTTTGTAACTCTGGATTCCCACTTTCGCGGGAATGACAAACGATTGCGACTGCATAACACAAATTTTTAAGTATCAGCGAGAATCAGCCGCATCGGCGTCATCTGCGTTCTCCAGAACGCCGGGCTGAATAGTTACTTGTTTAGAGCCAGTCCCGCACCAGCCGCCGGTCGCCGATGAAAATCTCGTTGGGCGAGTTCGGGTCGAGCGCCCATTTCATGCGCGCCACGCCCTCGGCGAACTCCTTGGCCGAGCCGGAAAAGCTCAGGCGCAAATAGCCTTCCATGCCAAACTCCTTGCCCGGCACCGTGACCACCAGCGCCTGCTTGAGCAAAAATTCGGCCAGCGCGCTGGAGTCTTTGTTGTAGGCGCGGAAATCGGGCAGGATGTAAAACGCGCCCTGCGGCGGGATGACTTTAACGCCGTTGAACGCGCGCAGTTCCTGCACCGCCACCGTGCGGTTATTCTCGATGGTCAACCGCAAACTTTCCACGGTGCTTTGCAACCCGGTGAGCGCGCCCTCGGCGGCGGCCTGCAACACCACGCTGGCGCACGAGGTGGTCTGTGCCTGCACGTTGGTCATCACCTCCACCAACTGGCGCGGGGCCACCACCCAGCCGATGCGAAAGCCGGTCATGCCATAGAGTTTGGCCACGCCGTTCACCACGATCACATGGGTGGTTTCAATATCCTGCTTGGTGTATTGCCAGGCCACCGGCACGCGCTGGCCGTCGAAGACCAGCTTGTGATAGATGTCGTCCATGATGAGGTAAATGCCGCGTTGCTCGCACAGGCCCACCAGGTCGGCCACAAACGCCGCGCCATAGACCGCGCCCGACGGGTTGTTGGGGCTGTTGAGAATGATGGCTTTGGTGTTGCGGCTGAGGGCGGCGGCCACTTCCGCAAATTGGCAGGTGAAACTGCCATCTTCGGGGGTCACGATCACCGGCACGCCATGGCACATACGGATCATCTCGGGGTAGCTCACCCAGTAGGGGGCCAGCACCACCACTTCGTCGCCGGGGTTGAGCAGGGCGAAGAACAGGTTATAGAGCGCTTGCTTGGCGCCGGACGAGACGATGACATTGGCCGGGGCGACTAGGCGCCCGTAGTTTTCCTCGGTGTAGCGCAGGATGGCTTTTTTGAGCGAGGGGATGCCATCGGTGGGCGTATATTTAATGTCGCCCCCGGTGAGTTTGGCCGCTGAGCTGAGCACGGCGTTGATGGGGGTTTTGTTTTTGGGCTCGCCCACGCTCAGGTTGATGACCGGTTCGCCGCGTTCCCGCAGGACGCGGGCGGCTTCGTTTAACTTCAGGGTGGGGGAGTCGGCAATTGACAGGGCCAGTTGGCTGAGACTCATAGCGTGCTCCTTGGGGCTAATGCCCAAAATGTAGCACGGCTGAGGTAATAAGCAAGTGTCAGATGACAGAGGCGGGAATGACATTTTCGACCCTTTCCCCCGCCCGCTGAATGTCGTCCGGCCACATGACATTCGTCAGTTCTCCGCACGGCCAAAGTGCGTCAGACTATATTCGGCTTTTGGAATATAACCTGGTCGCTCATGTCGTCTTTGACTGCCCCCGCCCGTTTGCTCAAAACCCTCGGCCACCCGGCGCGCCTGGCGATTGTGGAGGTGTTGCGCGCGGGGGAGGCGTGCGTGTGCCATCTGGAAGCGGCCTTGCGCTACCGGCAGGCTTATCTCTCACAACACCTGATGATTTTGCGGGAGACCGAGGTGGTGACGGTGCGCCGGGAAGGCCTGAACATTTACTACCAACTTAAAGACCCGCGTGTGGTCACGGTGTTGGACGCTCTCCAACCGGCTCAACGCCCCTCCGCCAAAAACAAGCGTCTGGCGGAGTGTCCGTGCCCGCATTGCGCGTCGGAATGAGACCCCCATGCCTTTCATCCTTGCCCTTCTGCAAAGCGGCTTCGGCAATCTGGCCGCGTATTTGGCGGCGCATGTGTTGTTGTGCCTGTTGCCCGCGTTCTACATCGCCGGGGCCATGACGGCCCTCATCCCCAAAGAAACCGTGACCCGCTTTCTGGGGCGCACCACGCCCCCCTATGTGTCGTATCCCGCGGCGGCCTTGGCCGGCTCGGTGTTGGCGGTGTGTTCGTGCACCATCGTGCCGCTCTTTGCCGGCATCTATAAAAAGGGCGCGGGCCTAGGCCCGGCCATCACGTTTCTATTTTTTGCGCCCGCCGCCAACATTTTGGCGCTGATTTACACCGGGGGCGTGATTGGCCCGGATGTGGCGGTCGCGCGATTGGTGCTCTCGCTGGTGTTTGGCATTGGCATTGGCTTGATCATGGCCTTGCTGTTCCGCGCGGAAGACGTAGCGCACGCCGCCGCCACCGACGCGCTGTTTGCGGGGTCAGGCGCCATGCGGCGCGCGGGGGTGTGGTTCCTGCTGGGGCTGGTGGCGCTTTTGCTGTTTGGCACGCTCAAAGTGAGCCTGCTCACCAACACCTATGCCACGCTCACGGTGCCCCTGGCGGGCGTGGATCAGTTCCAGACGTTGCTGACCACCCTGGTGCCCTTTGACGCGGCCCGGGGTGAAGAAGGCGTGACCGCGCAAGGCGTATTGCTGATTGGCTTGCTGGCATTGATTGGGGGCGCGTCCTGGCTGGGGATCGAAAATATTTTCGATGGCTTCAACCGTTGGACGTGGGCCGCGCTGGGGTTGGTCAGCGTGACCCTGCTGGTCGCCGCTGTGGGGATGGTGCCCCACCCGGGCGGGGTGGCTATTTTGATTAACGGCAAATTCTTCGGGGTGTTGGGGACGCTGATCGCTCTCGGCTGGATTATCCAAAATCAATTTAGCGCGGCTGAAACCCGCGCGTTTCTCTGGGAATCGTGGAAGTTCGTCAAGCAGATTTTTCCGCTGTTGTTGGTGGGCGTGTTTGCGGTGGGGGTCATCCGCGAACTGATTCAGCCGGAATGGATTGAAGCGCTGGCCGGGCAAAACACGCTGGTGGGCAATATGGCGGGCGTGGTGTTCGGCGTGTTCATGTACTTCCCGACGTTGGTGGAAGTGCCCATCGCGCAAATGTTTCTGAATTTGGGCATGCACCGGGGGCCGTTGCTGGCCTATCTCATGGCCGACCCCGAACTGAGTCTGCAAAGTATTCTGATTACGGCCACCATCATTGGCCGCCGGCGGGCCTGGACGTATGTGGGGTGGGTGGCGCTGTTTAGCACCCTCGCCGGATTGCTGTATGGCGCGTGGGTGGATGGGGTGAGTGTGGGGTGGGTGGCGCTGGAGGGGCTGGGATTTTTGGCTCTGTTAGGGGGCGGGTTGTGGCTGGTCAATCGCCGCCAACAAGTGGTGGCTATGGTTCATTAATCGCCAGACCGTTGCGGCCTTTTGCGTGAGACGGTGTCGGTCTGAAGTTTTCGAAAGGAGTTCAGTATGTTGACCATCAAAGTGCTTGGCTCGGGGTGCGCGAACTGCAAACGCCTGGAACAAATGACCCGCAAAGTCGTGAGCGATTTAGCCCTCGAAGCCGAGATCATTAAAGTGACCGACTATAACGCCATCACCGCGTATAACGTGCTCACCACGCCGGGGCTGGTCGTCAATGACAAAGTGGTTTCGACCGGGCGCATTCCCAGCGCCGCCGAGATCACCACCTGGATCACAGCGGCGCTGGAACAGGCGTAATGCCCAGCGGGTTCATCACGGTTTCCCTGACCCGGCTCGCACCGCTGACCCGACTGTTTTTCGCGCGGTGCGGGATGATCGGGCGCGGGTAATTTCCACCCGCCTCACGGCGCATACCTCATAAGGAGCAACCATGACACAAAATCCCCCCCGCCAACTTTCTTTTCTTGATCGCTACCTGACCCTGTGGATTTTTCTGGCGATGGCGGTCGGCGTGACCATCGGCTTTCTCTTCCCCCGGGGCGTGAGCGCGTTTAACGCGGCGGTGTCGGTGGGCACGACGAATATTCCGATTGCGATGGGCTTGATCCTGATGATGTACCCGCCGCTGGCCAAAGTGCATTACGACGAATTGGGCGACGTGTTCCGCAATTGGAAAGTGCTGGGCCTCTCGCTCCTGCAAAACTGGGTGATTGGCCCGGTGCTGATGTTCGGGCTGGCGATGCTGTTTTTGCGCGACTACCCGGAATATATGACCGGGCTGATTCTCATTGGTCTGGCCCGCTGTATTGCCATGGTCATCGTCTGGAACGAACTGGCGCGCGGTGATACCGAATATGCCGCCGGGTTGGTGGCTTTCAACAGCGTGTTTCAGGTGCTGTTTTATAGCGTGTACGCCTGGGTGTTCATCACCGTTCTGCCGCCGCTGTTTGGATTGCAGGGCAGTTTGGTGGAAATCACCATCGGCGAAATCGCCCAGAGCGTGTTCATCTATTTGGGCCTGCCGTTCCTGGCCGGTTTTCTCACGCGCTATGTGCTGGTGCGCGTCAAAGGCAAGGTCTGGTATCACACGGTCTTTGTGCCGACCATCAGCCCGTTGACGCTGGTGGCCCTGCTGTTCACCATCGTGGTGATGTTCTCGCTCAAGGGCGACCTGATTGTGCAATTGCCGCTGGACGTGGTGCGGATTGCCTTGCCCCTGCTGATTTATTTTGTGGGGATGTTCCTGGTTTCCTTCTGGATGGGCAAACTCATCGGCGCGGATTATGCCCAAACCGCCACCCTGTCCTTCACCGCGGCCAGCAATAATTTCGAGTTAGCCATCGCCGTGGCGGTGGCGGTCTTCGGCATCAACAGCGGCGCGGCCTTTGCCGCCGTCATTGGCCCGCTCATCGAAGTGCCGGTGATGATCGGGTTGGTGAATGTGGCGCTGGCGTTTCAGCGGCGCTACTTTCCACTGGCGCAACCGGCTTGACCGGGAACCCTCCCGCAGGTTTACAACCTGCGGGAGGGTGGTGTGCTTCCCCGCCCATTTTTCTCAAACTGGTTTTGGGAGTAGGATTCCCGCATAATGGCTGAAGTTAAAAACTAATCCGCGCCCGGGCGTTATCTTGTTTCCCGCGCGGTTGTGCGACAAACGCTGGGGGGGGCGCGTCAATGCCGGGGAGCGGATTAGCACGAGTGTTGAGAAGTCTATGGCCACCGACTTAAAAACTCGCCTTATGCAAGTGTCATGCCCGCGCGCTCGTAGTGTGAATCGCAAACCGGTCAGGTGGGCGCGCCAAAAGATTTAGAAATAACGATAGCAGAACGCGCCCACCTGACCGGTTTCTAGGTTTCTAAAATATGTCCCCCTCCGACCCCCTCCTCCAACCCTTCCAACTCAAACACCTGCGTCTCAAGAACCGCATCCTCAGCACCAGCCACGAGCCTTCGTACTGCGAGGATGCCAAGCCCAAACTGCGCTATCAACTGTATCAGGAAGAGAAAGCCAAGGGCGGCGTGGCGCTCACCATGTTCGGCGGGTCGGCGAACATCGCGCCCGATTCCCCGGCGGCGTTTGGACAAATCTATGTCGGCGATGACGAGGTCATCCCGTACTTCCAGCAAATGGCCGAGCGCATTCATCGCCACGGCGCGGCCACGATGTGCCAGATTACGCACATGGGCCGGCGCACCTATTGGGATACCGAACACTGGTTGCCCACCCTCGCGCCCTCGCCGGTACGCGAACCCGCGCATCGTACCATCCCCAAAGAGATGGAACTGGCCGACATCCGCCGGGTGACGGCGGCCTATGGCGCGGCGGCCCGCCGGTGCAAAGAAGGCGGGCTGGACGGCGTGGAGATTGAAGCCTACGGCCACCTCTTCGACAGTTTTTGGACCCCGCTGATCAACCAACGCGCCGATGAATATGGCGGCAGTTTCGACAACCGCATGCGCTTCAGCCTCGACGCGCTGGCCGAAATTCGCAAACAGGTCGGCGACGACTTTATTGTGGGCATCCGCATGTCCGGCGATGAGAGCACACCCGGCGGCCTGACGTTCAACGACTGCGTCGCCATCGCCAAGCGGCTGGCCGAGACCGGGATGCTCGATTTCATCAACGTCATCAAAGGCTTCATCGCCAGCGACGAGGCGCTCTCGCACGTCATCCCGAACATGGGCACACCCAGCGCGCCGCACCTGCCGCTGGTCGCCGCCCTGCGCGAGGAAATTTCATTACCGCTCTTCCACGCGGCCCGCATCGCCGATGTGGCCACCGCGCGCCACGCCATTGGCTCCGGCATCCTCGACATGGTGGGCATGACCCGCGCGCTGTTGGCCGACCCGCACCTTGTCAAAAAGATCGAGCGCGGCGAGGAAGACCAGATCCGCCCGTGCGTGGGCATGGGCTATTGCATTGACCGCATCTACGTGGGCCGCGAGGCCTTGTGCATCCACAACCCGGCCACCGGCCGCGAAGAGACCATCCCGCATGTGATTGCCAAATCAGAAACACCGGGCAAGCGCGTGGTCGTGGTGGGGGCTGGCCCGGCGGGGCTGGAGGCCGCGCGGGTGTGCGCCGCGCGCGGGCACCGGGTCACGCTCTACGAGGCCAACGGTAAACCCGGCGGGCAGGTGCTCATCGCCGCGCGCGCCCCACGCCGCGCCGACATCATCGGCATCACCGACTGGCTGTTCAATCAGGTCAAACGCCTCGGGGTCGAGGTGCATCTCAATCATTACGCCGAGGCCGCCGAGGTGCTGGCGCACAACCCCGAGGTGGTTTTCATCGCCACCGGCGGTTTGCCCAATCTTGATTTTCTCAAAGAGGGCGCGGACTTGGTGGCCTCGACGTGGGATGTGTTGAACGGGAGCGCGCGGCCCGCCAAAGAGATTTTATTCTTCGATGACCACGGCAACCATGAGGGCTATTCGTGCGCCGAGTGGCTGGCCCAGACCGGCGCCCGCATGGAATTGGTGACCCCGGACCGCACCGTGGCCCAGGAGATTGGTGGCACCAGCTACCCGGCCTATCTCAAAACTTTTTACGAGTGTGGGGTGACGCTCACGCTCAATCATCGGCTCACCAAAGTGGCGCGGCGCGATGAGCGGTTGGTCGCCACGCTCTACAACGAATACACGCACACCACCGTCGAGCGCGTGACCGACCAGGTAGTGGTCGAGAACGGCACTCTGCCCATCACCGAGTTGTACGCGGAATTGAAAGCCGGTTCCTCCAACCTCGGCGAAGTGGACATCCCCGCGCTGATTGCCGGCCGCCCGCAGGCGTTGGTCAACAACCCGGCGGGGCGTTACCAACTCTTCCGCCTCGGCGATGCGGTGTCCAGCCGCAACATCCACGCTGCGATTTATGATGCGCGGCGGTTGGGTAAGGATATTTGAGTAGGGGCGTTCAATTGAACGCCCCGCCGGGATTACCCCCTCCATGCCCACCTCCGACCTCTGCTTCCTCCCCGCCACCGAACTCGCGCAACGCCTCCGCCGCAAAGATGTTTCCGCGCGCGAGGTGTTGCAGGCGCATCTCGAACAGATTGAGCGCGTCAATCCTAAAGTCAACGCCATCGTCACACTCGCCCAAGAGTCCGCGTGGGCGCAGGCGCACGCCGCCGACGAAGCGATAATGCGCGGGTCAGCCATCGGCCCGTTGCACGGTCTCCCCATCGCCCACAAGGATTTGCAACTCACCAAAGGGATTCGCACCACCTTCGGGTCACCCATCTATCGTGATTTTGTGCCGGAGCAGGATTCGCTGGTGGTCGAGCGGCTGAAGGGCGCGGGGGCCATCACCATTGGCAAGACGAACACGCCCGAGTTCGGCGCGGGCGCGCAGACTTTCAATACCGTGTTTGGCGAGACGCTGAACCCCTACGATTTATCGAAGACGTGCGGCGGGAGCAGTGGCGGCGCGGCGGTGGCGCTGGCCTGTGGCCTGATGCCGATTGCGGATGGGAGCGACATGGGCGGCTCACTGCGCTTTCCGGCGAGTTTCTGCAACGTGGTGGGCTTGCGGCCCTCGCCGGGGTGCGTGCCCGCGTGGCCCAGCGAGACCGCGTGGTTCCCGTTCTCGGTGGATGGCCCGATGGCGCGGACGGTGGGCGATGTGGCGCTGTTGTTGAGCGCGATGGCTGGCCCCGACCCGCGCTCGCCCATTGCGCTGACTGACCCCGGCGCGATGTTTGCCCGCCCGTTGGAGCGCGACTTTAAGGGCGTGCGGGTGGCGTGGGCGCGCGACCTGGGTTTGCCGTTTGAGCCGGAAGTGAAACAGGCCGTGGATGCGCAACGCGCGGTGTTTGAGGCGTTAGGCTGTATCGTCGAGGAGGCCGAACCCGACTTCACCGATGCCGACGAGATTTTCAAAACCTGGCGGGCATGGAGTTTTGCCAACGGCCTGCGCGAGGAATACGAACAGCACCGCGACCAACTCAAAGACACCATCATTTGGAATATCGAAGCCGGGTTAAAACTCACTGGCCCCCAACTCGGCGCGGCGGAGGTCAAGCGCACCGCACTTTATCATCGCGTGCGCGTGTTCATGGAGCGCTATGAGTATTTCATCCTGCCGGTGAGTCAGGTCTTGCCGTTTGATGTGAAGCAACGCTACGTGACCGAAATCGCGGGCGTGCCGATGGCGACGTACATTGATTGGATGAAGTCGTGTTGCTACATCACCACCATCGGTCACCCGGCGCTGTCGGTGCCATGCGCGTTTTCGGCGGGCGGCCTGCCCGTTGGCTTGCAAATCGTCGGGCGGCATCAGGCCGATTGGAGCGTGTTGCAGTTGGGGTATGC
>CAYUFY010000151.1:0-11373 GCA_964443795.1 uncultured Anaerolineales bacterium
CATCCAGCCCTCGGCGGATGTGGCCCCCGCCGCCAACCCGCCCAGCCTCGCCGCCCCGCCGCCCTCGGCCGATGTGGCCGCCGCCGAGCAATACTGCATTGATCTCATCAACGCCCAACGCCTCGCCGCTGGTGTGGCCCCGCTCAACCGCGACGAAACCCTCATGGGCATCGCCCGCACCCGAGTTGCGGATATGGTCGCACGAGGCTACACTGGGCATAACGATCCTATAACTGGAGAGCGCCTCGCCCGTTCCCTGATGCGCGCGGCCGGGTACACCAGCAACTATCTGGGCGAAAACTGGTACGGCACCATCACTGCCCCGCCCGGCATCGTGGAGGTCGCCATGAACTGGTTTATGACCGACCCACCTCACGCGGATAACATCCTTAATCCGAACTATGCAGGCGTGGGAATTGGCATTGCCTATAACGGGCGACAATGGTTATTGGTACAGAACTTTGCCGGGAATTGATAAAAACTCCAACCGCTCCATCCCAGACTAACCGGTTAACTATTTGACCACGCGACCATCCGACCTCATGACTAATAAAGAACTTTCCGAAACTTTCGCCACCATCGCCGACCTGCTCGAAATCAAGGGCGAGGTGATTTATAAAATCCTGGCCTATCGGCGCGCGGCGCAGACCCTGAGCGAATATGGCCGCAACGTGAGCGATGTCTGGAAAGCGGGCAAACTCAAAGACATCCCTGGCGTCGGCGACGCCATTGCCGAAAAAATTGATGAACTGCTCCGCACTGGCCAGCTCGGTTTTCTCGAAAAACTCAAAAAAGAGATTCCCGTCGGGCTGGTGGAAATGTTGCGGGTGCAGGATGTGGGGCCGAAGAAAGCCGCGCTGTTCTGGAAGAAACTGAACCTCACGACTGTGCCGGAATTGGAAAAAGCCGCGCGCGCCGGAAAACTGCGCGAACTGCCCGGCATGGGCGAAAAGTCCGAAGCCAAAATCATCGCCGGCATCGAGGCGCGCCGCCGGGCCAGTGGGCGCGCCGGGATGGGCAAGGCCTGGCCCGCGGCGCAGGAACTCCTCCGGTTCCTGCGTTCTCTGCCCGGTGTGAAGGTCGCCGAAAGCGCCGGGAGTCTGCGCCGCATGCGCGCCACCATTGGCGATCTGGATTTTCTAGTGGGTGCCTACGACGCCGAGCCGGTGATGCGCGCTTTTGTGCATCACGCGCAAGTGGCGCGGGTGCTGGGGCAGGGGCCGACCAAAGCCTCGGTGGAACTGGCTAACGGCATGCAGGCCGATTTGCGCGTCCTGCCGCCGGAACGCTTCGGCACCCTCTTGCAATACTTCACCGGGAGCAAAAACCACAACGTCAAACTGCGCGAACTCGCGCTCGACCAGGGCCTCTCGCTCTCCGAACATGCCTTCACCCGCAAGACTGGGGAGGAGATTCTCTGCGCCACCGAAGCCGAGGTCTACAAAACTTTGGGCTTGCCATACATCCCGCCGGAAATGCGCGAAGACCGGGGCGAGATTCAGGCCGCGCAACAAGGCAAACTGCCCCGCCTGCTGGAGACCACTGATTTACAAAGCGATTTGCACTCACACACCACTTGGAGCGACGGGACCTTGACCGTGAAGGAAATGGCCCTTTCCGCGCGGAGCCGGAGCCTGAAGTGTTTGGCGATCACCGACCATTCGCAAAGCCTCGGTGTGACGGGGGGCCTGACCCCGGAGCGGTTGCGCGCCCAACGGAAGGACATTGACGCGGCGCAGGCGGAACTGGGGGCGGGGTTCAGTCTGTTGCAAGGCGCGGAGGTTGAAATCCGCGCGGACGGTCAATTGGATTACAGCGACGATATGTTGGAGGATTTGGATATCGTGGTGGCCTCGCTCCACACTTCCTTGCGGCAGGAACGCGATAAAATCACAGCGCGTTTGATCCGCGCGATTAACAACCGCCATGTGGACATCATCGGCCACCCGACCGGGCGGTTGTTGCCCGACCGTGAAGGCGCGGATTTGGACATGGATGCGGTGTTGGCGGCGGCGGCGGAGAGTGGGGTGGCGCTGGAAATTAACGCTAACCCGGCGCGCCTGGATTTGGACGATGTGTATGCCAAGCGGGCCCTGGAATTGGGGTGCCTGCTCTCCATCAATACCGACGCCCACACGGCCAGCGATTTTGACCTGGCGCAGTTTGGGGTGGGCATGGCGCGGCGGGCGTGGGCCACGAGCGAAAATGTGATTAACGCCTGGCCGACTGAGAAACTATTGCATTGGCTGGATGAACGCGGGCATCGCCGGACCCGCAAAGGGACGGGGACGCTGGTCGAGGTGGCCGCACCCCCGGTGAGCGCGGAAAAACCCGCCGAAAAAACGGTGAAGCGCCCGGCCCCCCGGAAGACGCCCGTTAAACGGAAACCGACCCGAATCGCCCAATCCAAAAAAACGACCAGTAAAAAATGAGAAGGATAAAATTTTATGGCTGATGCAAATGCGATTGTGCGCCGCGCCTTTCCGGGCGTAAGTGATGATGAGGTGAATGCATTGTGTCAGGTGGCGGATATCAAGACTTACCCGCCCGGCACAACGCTGGTGAACGAGGGGCAGGTGGAGCACACGTTTTATATTGTGGCCGAGGGGCAGGTGGCGATTACCAAGCGGCTCGGCGACAACGAGGCGCAGGTGTTGGCCATGCGGCACGCTGGCGAGTTCTTTGGGGAGATGGCGCTGATCGAACACAAGCCGCGCACGGCCAGCATCACCTCGCTGGTCGAGACGACCGTGCTGGAAATTTCAGAAGATGATTTTCAGCGCTTGCTCGGGGCCAACCCGAATATGGCCATGGCGATGATTCAGCGGTTTGTAGCGAACGTCCGCGCGGTGAACGATGCGAGCGTCAACGACCTGACCCGCAAGAATGACGAGTTGCGGAAAGCCTATGAGGACCTGAAAGCGGCGCAAGTTGAGATTGTGAAGAAGGAAAAGCTGGAGCGCGAGATGGAGATCGCGGCGGAGGTGCAACGCAGTTTGTTGCCGTCCAAGTTCCCCGATATACCGGGCTATACCTTTGCCGGACGTAACGTGCCCGCCCGGCATGTGGGGGGCGATTTGTATGATGTCTTGAAGATTGACGATGAGCATGTGGGCGTGTTGATGGCCGATGTCTCCGACAAAAGCGTCCATGCGGCGTTGTTCATGGCCGTCACCCGCGCGCTCTTCATCGCCAATGTGCGCCAGAGCCTCTCACCCGAAACTGTGACGATGGCGGTGCATCAGGGCATCATGGAAGTCTCGTCGAATGACGAAATGTTTGTGACGGTTTTTTATGGCGTGTTGCATTTGCCCACCGGCAATTTGAAGTATGTGCGCGCCGGGCAGGACAAACCCTTGCTGTTCCGCAAGAGTTTCCCGCTCCCGATGGCGCTGGAGGCCGAAGGGCGCTTCGTGGGGATGTGGCCCGACCTGGTGCTGGAAGAGAAGCAAATACAACTCCAACCCGGCGATTTATTGATCGCTTATTCGGATGGCGTGCCAGATGCGGTGAACGAGGCGGATGAACCGTATACCGCCGAGCGATTGATTACGCTGGTGGGGCGGCATCGCTCGGAACCCGCGCCCGCCGTGTGCCAGTCTGTGTTTGATGATGTGTTTGCGTTCCGCGGCAAGGCGGCGGCGTTTGACGACATTACGGTGTTGGTAGTGAAGTACGAGGGGCCACAACCTTAGCCCCTCACCGTCCGCGCCATAACCGAACCCCGCTGTGTCTTACTCCCCGCGTAACTCCATCGGTTACATCCCGTGGTGGTTCCTCGCTCTGGTGACGTTTGTTTTCATCAGCGCGGCGACGGGCTTGGCCGTTTATATGGTGGCAACGCGCCCGGCGGATTTGCCGCTCCCGACGGTGACCGTTGTGGTGGGGACGGCCCCGCCCGCAGTGGTGGTCGCCATCCCCCCGTTTCAATCGCCCCCCACAGCCGCGCCCACCGAGACGCCAGTTCCCGAACAACCTACCCCGCCCCCGCCGCCCGCCGGTTCCATCAACCTCGGTGATTTTGTGCAAGTGACCGGCACCGGCGACGATGGCATTCTCAACCTGCGTTCTGAACCCAGCACGGGGAGTCCGGTGCAATATCTCGCCATCGAGCGCGAAGTCTTGCAAGTACAGGCTGGCCCGCAGGATGGCGATGGCTTTACCTGGTGGTATCTGGTTGACCCCGCCACGAACTCTAAAAGCGGCTGGGCCGTGCAAAATTATTTACAAGTGGTTCAACCATAAACGGCAAATCCCAAATCCCTAACTTCAAACTCCAAATTTCAAACAGCAAAACTTGAAATTTGGAGTTTGAAATTTCTTTTATGCGCCCTCTCTCCATTACCCTCGACCGCCCCCGCCAAATGTTGGTCATTCCCTGGGATGACGGGCATAAAAGCGAATATCCCCTCTCCGGTTTGCGTGAAGCCTGCCCGTGTGTGGAATGTCGGGGCGGGCACGAGAACATGGGCGCGCCGCCCGACCCCAACGTGATGCTTCTCATCCCCCTCGCGCCGACCAAAAACTACAAGATTGCCAAGCTCCTCCCGGTGGGGAATTACGCCTTGCAACCCGAATGGGATGACGGCCACCATAGCGGCATTTATACCTGGAATTATTTGCGAGACCTGTGCGCGTGCGCGGAATGTAGAGCAAAAGCGAAATAAGCAGGGGAGCAGGGGGCTCGCTTCGCTCGGGTGCAGGGGTGAAAAGATTCCCCCCCCCTTGCCTCCCTGCTGTTCATCACAAGACCCGATACCTAAAAGTTCACCCCCGACTCCCTTGCTTTCTAATAAAAATCCCCATGCCAACTAAAAAACTCATCACCCCCGAAGACCTCTACGCCCTCCAGTTTGTCGAAGATCCGCAGATCAGCCCGGATGGGAAGTACATCGCTTTTGTAAAAGTGACGGTGGAAAAAGTGGGGAACAAGTACACCCGCAATATCTGGCTCGCCACGTTGGCAGGCGACCAGCCCCGCGTGCGGCAATTCACCTTTGGCGATAAATCGGACACTGCGCCGCGGTGGAGTCCGGACGGGCGCACGCTGGCGTTTGTCTCGGCGCGCGCCGGCAAACCGCAGATTTATCTCATCGGTTTGGAGGGCGGTGAAGCGCGCCCGTTGACCGCGCAACCGAATGGCGCGAGCAACCCGGTGTGGAGTCCCGCCGGGACGCGCCTGGCGTTTCTTTCCAGCGTGAGTGCGGAGGAGCGGCAGCGGGAGGATGCGGGGAAGACTGAGCCGCCGCCCGCCACCGCGCTGGAGGCCAAACACCAGCAGGAGCAGGCAGAGGCGAAGGAGAAAGCCAAGCTTGATCCGCGGGTGATTTCACGCTTGCCCTATCGCGGTGGAACAGAGTATTTCGATGATCGCTTCTCGCATATTTATGTGATGGATGTGCCGGACGTGGCCGCGAAACCGGGCCAGGCTTATCGGCTGACCGATGGCGATTTGGACTTTGGCGTGATTGAGTGGACGCCGGATGGTAGCGCGATTATTTCCAGCCAATCGCGGCAACCTGAGCATGAACCACGCTACTACACCGCCGTGGTGCGCCTGGTCGCTACTGGCAAACGCAAACCATACAAGCTTTTGTCGCCGAGCGGCCATGAATATTTTGAGCCACGCGTGTCGCCGGATGGCAAGTGGATTGCCACGACACGTGTCGGCGAGGATGGCTCGTTTGGGCAACAGGCCAAGTTGACGCTTCTGCCAACCGCAGGCGGGGCGGCGCAGGAATTGACCACCGCCTTAGACCGCTCGATTGGCGATTTGTGCTGGTCCGCCGACTCTAAGTGGGTGTATTTCGCCGCGAGCGACCGGGGCGCGGTGGGCGTGTATCGCGCGGGGGTTGCCAGTGGCGCGGTGGAACACGTCATCGCCGGGGCGCGGATGGCGCACGGGTACAGCCTCGACCGCGCGGGCGGAGTCGCTTTTGTCGCCAGCACCCCGACCAATGTCTCGGATGTGTATCTGGTCAAAGGCAAAGCTGAACAACAAATCACTGACTTCAACGCCGCGTGGCAGGCGGGGCACGTCATCACGCCGATTGAGGAAGTGTGGCATACCGCGCCCGATGGCCGAAAGATTCAGGGCTGGTTGATGAAACCCGTCGGGTTCCGCAAGGGCGCGAAACACCCGCTGGTGGTACATATGCACGGCGGCCCGTGGGTGATGTGGGGCGCGAGTATGCCCGCCATGTGGCTGGAATGGCAGGTGCACGCGGCGCGTGGCTATGGCGTGTATTTCTGCAACCCGCGCGGGTCGGAGGGCTACGGCGAGGAACACGCGCTGACCATCCGCAATGATTGGGGCGACCATGTGATGCGCGATATTTTGAGTGGGCTGGACAACGTGGCCCGCCGGGGCTGGGTGGACCCCAAACGGTTGGCGCTGACCGGCGGGAGTTACGCGGGGTACATGACGGCGTGGATTGTGAGCCACGACCAGCGGTTTGCGTGCGCGTGGGCGCAACGCGGCCTGTATAACCTGATTTCGTTCTCTGGCACGAGCGATATTCCCCAACTCATCGAGCGCGAGTTTGAGACGATGGGCTTTGATGACATCGAAAAATTGTGGAAACAATCGCCGCTGGCCTATGTGCGGAACATCCGCACCCCGCTGGCGATTGAGCATCAGGATAACGATTGGCGGTGCCCGCCCTCGGAAGCCGAACAGTTGTTTGCCGCGCTCAAGCGGTTGCGCCGCACCGTGGTGATGTACCGTTACCCCCGCGAGGGGCACGAGATGTCGCGGGGGGGCGAACCCGCCCACCGGGTAGACCGGTTGCACCGGATGACGGCGTGGTTTGACAAGTATTGCAAAAAGGGGCGAGGCTAGACACTTTACCCTAATCCCTGTTGACTACTCTCCTACACTCTGCCCAATGACTTTGTGAAGTCTTCCACGTAAAATCGTGCCAATGTTACTCGCCAACCTGTTTAGCCTTATTATTGTCGTCCTCCTTATTGAGGTTCTCGTTGAGAACCTTTCTCCCGTTGGGTTGGCGACAGTCAAGGTCACAAGCAGGTAACTGAACGACAGACTCTGAAACTTACAAGCCGCCCAACGAACTGGGCGGCTTTTTTTGTCTGTTTCAGCAGTAGCATTCTGAGCGGAGCGGCGTGCTTTTCGCCGCGCAGTCGAAGAATGCGAATCTACACCCTAGTAATTTTCTGGTTCTCAACCGCATCCTTCGACTGCGGCGCACAAAGAGCGTGCGCCTCCGCTCAGGATGCTGATTGAAAAAAAGGTTTTTTATGCGCTCCGACCAAATCAAACGCGGCATCGAACGCGCCCCCCATCGCGCTCTGCTCAAGGCCACCGGTGTCACCGATGCCGACATGGGCAAGCCGTTTATCGCCATCGTCAATTCGTATGTGGATGTGGTGCCCGGCCATGTGCATTTGCAGGGCTTCGGCAAGTTGGTGAAAGACGCGGTGCGGGCGGCGGGCGGCGTGCCCTTCGAGTTCAACACCATCGGCGTGGATGACGGGATTGCTATGGGCCACGCGGGCATGAAATTCTCGCTCCCCTCGCGCGAACTCATCGCCGATTGTGTGGAGACCATGATGCAGGCCCATCAATTCGATGGCATGGTCTGCATTCCCAACTGCGACAAAATTGTGCCAGGGATGTTAATGGCGGCGGTGCGTGTGAACGTCCCCGCCATTTTTGTTTCCGGTGGGCCGATGAAAGCGGGAATGACCCCCGAAGGCGAAAGCGTTGACCTCATCTCAGTCTTCGAAGGCGTAGGCGCATTTCAGGCGGGCAAGATTGATGCGAAGCGACTGAAGATGCTCGAAGACTTTGCCTGCCCCTCTTGTGGTTCGTGTTCGGGCATGTTCACCGCCAACAGCATGAACTGTCTCATGGAAGTCCTCGGCCTCGCGCTTCCCTTCAACGGCTCGGCCATCGCGCTCTCGGCGGAACGCGAAAGCCTCGCCCGGCAAGCTGCTGGTCTCATTCTTGAGCTCGTCGAAAAACAAATCACCCCGCGCATGATTGTCACCCCCGAAGCGTTGGACGATGCCTTCGCGCTCGACATGGCCATGGGCGGCTCGACCAATACCGTCCTCCACGCGCTCGCCATCGCGCACGAAGCGGGCATTGATTATCCGCTCTCACGCATCAACTCTGTCGCTGACCACGTGCCGCACTTGTGCAAGGTCAGCCCGGCGGGCAAGTGGCACATGGAAGATGTGCATCGCGCGGGCGGCATCCCGGCCATCCTCACCGAGGTGGCGGCAGACGGCAATACTCTGCATTTGGATCGGATGACGGTGACCACGCACACGCTCCGCGAAAATATTGCGGGCGCGGCGATTAAGGATACCGATGTGATTCGGCCCCGGGCGAATGCGCACTCGCAACGCGGCGGGTTGGCAATCCTGTTCGGGAACCTTGCGCCCGCTGGGGCGGTGGTGAAAACGGGCGGGGTCAGCGCCCCCATGCAAAAGCACTCCGGCCCGGCGCGCATCTACGAATCACAAGATGACGCGATGCGCGGCATTATGAATCAAGAAGTACAAGCGGGCGATGTGGTGGTGGTGCGTTACGAAGGGCCGAAGGGCGGCCCGGGGATGCAAGAGATGCTCAGTCCCACCAGCGCCATCATGGGCATGGGCTTGGGCGATAAAGTGGCGCTCATCACCGATGGACGTTTCTCTGGCGGCACACGCGGCGCGTGCATCGGCCATGTCTCGCCTGAGGCGGCGGCGCGCGGCCCCATCGCCGCCCTGCAACCCGGCGACATGATTGAGATTGACTTGCCCGCCCGCACATTGAATGTGCGTTTGAGCGATGAAGAAATCCAAACCCGTCTCGCGGCCCTGCCGCCCTTTGTCCCCAACATCCAAAGCAAATGGCTCCGGCGCTATTCGCACTTCGTGACCAGCGCGGATACGGGGGCGGTGTTACGCGATTGATTTACCTTTCACTTTTTATGCTTTTGAAAAAATGAAAAGTAAAAAGTGAAACTTGTGGAGCATGGTATGAAAAAAAATGGCGCACAAATCATCTGGGAATGTTTAGTCAAGCAAGGCGTGGACACCGTCTTTGGTTATCCCGGCGGCGCGATTTTGCCTGCGTATGACGCGATGCTGGATTATCCGATTCATCACGTCCTCGTGCGACACGAACAGGGCGCGACCCATATGGCCGATGGCTATGCCCGCGCCTCGGGCAAAGTCGGCGTGGCGATTGCCACTTCTGGCCCCGGCGCGACGAATATGGTTACGGGCATCGCCACGGCGATGATGGACTCCTCGCCCATCGTCTGCATCACCGGCCAAGTCGGGAGCAAACTCATCGGCTACGATGCGTTTCAAGAAACCGATGTGACGGGCGTGACGCTGCCCATCACCAAACACAACTACCTCGTCACCCGCGCCGAAGATATTGCGCGCACCATGCGCGAAGCGTTTTACATTGCCGCCAGCGGTCGGCCCGGCCCGGTGTTGATTGACATCACCAAAGACGCGCAACAAGCCACCTGCGACTTTGATTGGGAGGCCGCCGCCCCGCGCTTGCCCGGCTACCGCCCGGACTTGCGTGCCCTGCCGTCGGAGTACGAGAAAGCCATCGAGTTAATCCGCTCCGCCAAACGGCCGCTCATCCTCGCCGGGCACGGCATCCTCGTCTCGGGCGCGATGAACATCGTGCGCGATTTTGCGGAGAAGACGAACACGCCCGTCGCCCTCACGCTCCTCGGCATCGGCGCGTTCCCGGCGTCACATCCCCTCAATTTGGGCATGATGGGGATGCACGGCGAGGCATGGGTTAACAACGCCATTCAAGAAGCGGACTTGCTCCTCGCATTTGGGATGCGCTTTGATGACCGCGTGACCGGCAATGTGAAAACCTATGCGCTCAACGCCAAAAAGATTCATATCGAGATTGACCCCTCGGAAATCAACAAGAACGTGCGCGTGGACGTAGGCCTCGTCGGTGACTTGCGCGAAGTGTTGGAAGAACTGATGCCCCGCTTGCCCGAAGGCAACCACGCCGAATGGTTGGCGCACATTGACGCGATGATGGGCGATGCCGCCGTGCGCGATATTCAAAACTTACCCGATAGCGGCCACTTGTATGCCGCGCATGTCATCAACGATATTTGGCGGCTCACAGCGGGCAAAGCCACCGTGGTCACGGATGTGGGCCAGCATCAAATGTGGGAAGCGCAGTATTACAAACATGAACAGCCGCGCTCGCTCATCACCTCCGGCGGCCTCGGCACGATGGGTTTTGCCCTGCCCGCCGCCATCGGCGCGAAGTTCGCTTGCCCCGACAACGAAGTGTGGGTCGTGGCGGGCGACGGCGGTTTTCAAATGACGATGCCCGAACTCGCCACCATCGTGCAAGAAGGCACCAAAGTCAACATTGCTATTATCAACAACGGCTTTCTCGGCATGGTGCGACAGTGGCAGGAATTTTTCTACGAGCGCCGCTACGCCGCCACGCCCATGCTCTCGCCCAATTTCGTTGCTATCGCCGAGGCTTACGGCCTGCGCGGGATACGCGTGACCGAGCGGGCGCAGGTCAAAGCGGCGGTGGACGAAGCCCGCGCGCATCCCGGCACCGTTCTCATTGATTTCCAAGTCGAACAAGAAGATTCTGTGTTTCCAATGGTCCCCGCTGGCGCTGACCTGAATGCCATGATTCGCCGCCCCAAGCGCGATGTGATGGTTGAGACCGGCGCGGATGCGGAGTGGGAGATGGTGAAGTGAATAGCAAACAGTTATCAGTGACCAGTTATCAGTAATCCGACTGACTGTTCACTGATAACTGATAACTGTTCACTGAATTACAAGATGACTCAACATACCTTTGTCGCTTACGTCGAAGATAAACCCGGGGTCCTCAACCGCGTGGCCTCACTCTTTCGGCGGCGGGCTTTCAATATCGAGTCGCTGACGGTGGGGCACACCGAACAACCCGGGGTCTCGCGCATGACGATTGTGCTGGACACCGATGACATGGGCGCGCGGCGCATTGAAGCGCACCTGTATAAATTGGTGAACGTTTTGCGGGTGGATGACGTGACCGCGGCCCCGGCGGTCACCCGCGACCTCGCGTTAATCAAAGTTGCGGCGGACTCGAACGCCCGCGCGCAAGTGATGCAACTCGTGGACGTGTTCCGCGCCCGCATCGTGGATGTGGCCAACGATTCCCTGATTGTCGAAATCACCGGCGCGGAAGACAAGATTGAAGGCCTCATCGAAGTCCTGCGGCCTTTCGGCATCATCGAAATGGTGCGCACCGGTTTAGTCACCATGACGCGGGGTTCGGCGGCTCTCAGCGCCAACCCACCTCTCGTTGCCGCCGAACTGCCGCAAGAGACGAGCGCGGTGGCAATGTCGGTTTAGTAAATA
>CAYUFY010000152.1:0-11371 GCA_964443795.1 uncultured Anaerolineales bacterium
ACATGCTGTAACCTTTACTATTTTCCACAAGTTATACCCCCTTTATATGGGGGGTACCACGCGAACTACCAGAGAACCGCCACCTCTAAGCCTCTATCAACCAATCTTGCGCTTGTTCCAGTGTGTGGAAAACGGTGAACGGTTTGCGGCCGGTCACGGCGTTGATCACCCCCAGCACTTTTTCATGCGTGGGGGTTAAGCCAATGACGGCCCGTTTATGGACATAGGGGGTGGTGTGGGCCAGTGCATCTTTGAGGAGGGTGAGGGTCTGCGGGGTCACCCGCAAACCCTGCACATTAGTCACCGCCAACATGGAACCGAGGGGCTCGGTTTTCACAGCTTGCGCCACTGCCGCGAGCTCAACTTGCAGGGTGGCGAGATCGAATCCCAAGCCCGATAGGTCGGTGATAAAAATGCGCCGCCCCTTGTGGGTGACCCAGCGCGATTTCATCGCTGTGCCTCAGGGAACGAGCGCCACTTGTACTTCGGCGAAGGCAAAACGGGCCGGGCCGCCGTTGAGACGCAAGTAACGCGCGGTGGTGGCGGCAAAGCCGAGGTCAATAAACTGGCCTTGCATGAGTGCATCGCAGTTGGGCGTGCCACTGCAATCGCCACTGCCGCTGATGACGGTGACCCAGGTGGCGCCGTCGTTGCTGACTTGTACCGAGAGCAGTTGCGTCGGTTCGCCGAGCACGGCTTGCGGCCAAACTTTCAGGCCGCCCACTTTTTGCGCGGTGCCGAGGTCAAAAATCCAGGCCGCTGGCCCGTTGCGCAGACCGGCCCAGGTGTCTTTGCGGTTGTCGGCCATGTCTATGGGCCGCCCGACGACGGTGCCACCTTCATTGGTGGCGTTGAAAGTTTGGACCAACTGCGCGTTGCCCGGGATGGGTTGCGGCGCGCCTCCCCCACCACCGCTGGGCGGCGGCAAAGTCGCGGGGGGTTGCGTGGCCGCCGGGGCCGAGGTCGCCGTGGAGGGCTGAGTCGCGGCGGGCGGGGGCGTGTTGGTGGCGGGTTGAGTCGCTGTGGGCGGCAGGGTGTTAGTGGGAATGGGGGTGTTGCTCGGCGTCTCCGAGGGGAGCGCTACCACCGAAGTCGGACTCGCCCCGGTGGTGGGGGTTTCCGCCGGGGTGGGGGGTTCAACTTGAGTTGGGGTTTCAGTAGGCGCCGGGCCGGGGGTGAGGGTATCCGGGATGGCTGTGGGAAACACGAAGGGTGTGTCGGTGGGCGGGGCGAAGGTGGCCGTGTCTTGCGGGGGGAGCGTGGCCGTGTCTTGTGGCGCGAGGGTGGCGGTGGCCTGTGGCGTTTGCGTGGGGACGATGACCACGACGAGCGGTTGGACGATGGCCGGTTGCTCGGGCGTGATGGGGATTTCGGCGCGTTCGCAGGCCAGCATGGCTCCAGCCAGGGTCAGGACGGCGACGATTAGACGAGGTGAGACAGGTTTCAACATGGACAATAGCCTTTGGGTAAAGTTGAGGCTAATGGTAACGGATTAGGGGGAGAATGCAAGTTGAGGTAGTCGGGTGTCGAGTAGTCGGGTGGTCAAGTGTTCAGGTAGGCGTGGGGTCGGTGTAGAAGACCACTTGACTATCCGTCCACCCGACCACTGGACTAATTGACCGCTACCACGCACTCTTTCGAATCAAACTTCGGGTTGTTCACCAGCGACGAAACCGCGTGGGCCTGCATGTGTGTGGCCGCGAAGGGTTTGAGTAACGGCACGGTTTTTTCGGCGGGCAGTTCGTCGGGCGAGAGCCACTGGGCGTAAGCCTTAGGCGGCAGGATGACCGGCATGCGGTCATGGATGTTTTTCATCAGCGCGTTCGGCTCGGTGGTGATGATGGTGCAGGAGTGGATGAGCTGGTCATCGGGCGCTTTCCACACTTCCCACAACCCGGCCAGGGCAAACGGCTCGCCGCTTTTGAGTTGGATGTACATGGGAGTCTTCGCTTTGACTTCCCGCTTCCACTCGTAAAAGCCATCGGCGAGGATGAGACAGCGGCGTTTTTTGAGGGCCGCGCGGAAACTGGGTTTCTCGGCGAGTGTCTCGCCCCGCGCGTTGATCATCTTGTACCCAATCTTGGGATCTTTGGCCCAGCCGGGGATCAGCCCCCACTGGAAGAATTCGATCTGGCGCTCGGCGCGGTTGGGGATCACGGCCACCGGCTGGCTCGGGGCAATGTTGTAGCGGGGCGCGAGTCCCGCCGGGGGCGGGGCGCTCAGATCGAAAGCGGTCTGCAAAACAGCCGGGTCAACGGTGAGGGTGAAACGACCACACATGGGGGAGTCCTTTCTCAATCGCCCTCTCCCAGCGGGAGAGGGGCCAGGGTGAGGGCTTCATCCCGATTGTAGGCTTCCCCCGCCTCACGCGCAAGCCTCTGCTACAATCACTTACACACCTACACACTTACACACCACTTAATGTCCCTCTTCACCGACGAAATTCTCCAAGTTAATGGTCGCTCTTTCCGTGTGTTGCGTGGCGGGCAAGGGCCGCTGGTGGTTTTCCTGCATGGGTTTGCCATCACCGCCGATATGTGGCGGCCCAACCTGCCGGGGTTTATTGAAGCGGGTTACTCAGTGATGGCGCTCGATTTGCCCGGCCACGGTGGCTCATACCGGCCCACGCGGTTGTTTAGCGTGGCCGACCTCACCGAAGCCGTGCAGAGTCTGCTGACCACACTCTGCCCCGAACCATTTTTTCTGGTAGGCAATTCACTGGGGGGCGCGGTGGCCACCGAGCTAGCCTTACGCGCGCCGGAGCAGGTGCGCAAATTAGTCTTGCTCGATGCGTTGGGCCTTGATGCGGGGATGATTTTGGCCAGCCTGCGCCGCCGCAAATTTTGGACCCACATGATTTACCCCTCCGCCGCGCAAATGCTCATCGGCGCGCGGCCTTGGATTCGCGCGCGGCAAATGGAAGTGGTGTATACCTGCCCCACCAATGCTGTGCCGGATGTGTTTGTGGTGGATTATCCCGGCGGTTGGCGGTGGAACTATCTAGGGCGGTTTTTCGTGGGGCTAAGTCTGGTGACGACCTTTCTCACGCCCGGCGCCCGGCGCGCGTTTGTGCAGCGGCGCGCCCACCTGCGCCCGCCCACGTTCATCCTGTGGGGGGCCGATGACCAGGTCATCCCGGTGGCCCATGCCAATGCCGGGCAAGCGCTCATCCCCGGGGCGCGTCTGCACATCTTCCCCAATTCCGGGCATGGGCCGAATATCGAACATATGGAAGAATTTAATAAGCTGGTAATGGAATTTTTGGCGGAAGGAAAGAACCAGTAATCAGTGACCAATAATCGGTCACTGGTTACTTTTTACTTTTCACCCTTCACAAGTATCATTCCGCTCATGGACGAACCCGCCCTCATCCGAGAAGCGCAAGGCGGCGACCTCGACGCATTCAACCGCCTCGTGCTCGAATATCAGACCTCCGTCTTCCATCTTGCCTGCCGCATCATGGGCGAGGAAGCCTCAGCCGCCGATGCCACGCAAGAAGCCTTCATCAACGCCTATAAACATATCAGCTACTATCGCGGCGGGTCGTTTCGGGCGTGGCTCTTCCGCATCGTCACCAATGCCTGTTACGACGAACTGCGTCGCCGCAAGCGCCGCCCGGCGACCTCACTCGAAGAATTGACCAGTAGCGACGACGGCCCCGACGATGCCTCGGCCCTGCTCGTCTCCAAAGAAGAATCCCCCGAGGCCTTTGTCCAGCGGCGCGAAGTCGGGCGCGCCATTCAAGACTGCCTCGACAAACTCCCCGCTGACATGCGCGCCGTCGTGGTCATGTCCGATATTCAGGGGTTGGATTACTCCGAAATCGCGGAGAGCGTGGATACCGCGTTGGGCACGGTCAAATCGCGCCTCTCCCGCGCCCGCGCCCGCCTGCGCGACTGTCTGCAAAACGTGCGGGAACTCTTACCCGCCGCCTATCGTCTTGAAGAGGAGCGTACCTGATGACTACTCCTCGCGACTTCGATCACCTCTCGGCTTATCTCGACCACGCGTTGTCGTCCCGCGACCACGCCGCCCTCGAGGCGCGCCTGACGCGTGACCCCGAGCTTAAAGCCGCCCTCGCCGACTTGCGGCTCAACCGGCGGCTGTTGCGCGCCCTCCCCGCCCCCAAACTCCCGCGTCACTTCACGCTCACCCGCGCCCAGGCCGAAACCGCCCGCCGCCCGCGCTTCACACTCTTCCCGACCTTGCGATTGGCGACCGCTTTTGCCACACTGCTCTTCATCTTCGTCCTTGTCGCCGATTTGGGTGGCGGATATCTCGGCCAGCGCCAAGCGGCCACCGTGCCCCAAGCATCCAACCTGGCCCAAAGTGATGGCGCCGCCGAAACCGCCGTAGAACCCCCGGCCGCCGCCGCGGCCCTGGCCATCCCGACCGAAACCCCGCTCACCAAAGCCGCCGCCGATGAAACCGCCACTTCCACCGTGGATATGTTTGCGGCCTCCGCCCCGGAGGGTTCCCCGGCCCCCGCCGGAGGGGCCGCCCCACAGCCAACCCCCGCCGCCGAAGAGTCTCAAGCCGATGCGGCCCGGACGATGATCACCCTGACCGAGACACCAATGTTGGAAGTTGCCTCCAGCCCAACGGAGGCGGCCACCCAAATCGCGTTCGCGCCCCCTGCCGAAAACCCTGCGCCCCCCACGAATGCTGAACCCACGCCGCTGGCCACCCCGCCCCTGCGCTACCTCGAAATTGGTCTGGCCCTCCTCGCCCTGGCTTTGGGCCTCGCCGCCTGGCGCACTCGACGCTAATCGCTAATTCTCCAATCTCTTCTATAATCCCCGCATGGACGACATCAATTTTTGTCCCAGATGCGGCCACGCCACCGAAGATCGGCGGGTCTATGGCCGCCTGCGCCCGGTCTGCCCGGCGTGCGAACGGGTTCACTTCATTGACCCCAAAGTCGCGGTGGGCGTGGTCATCGTCCGGGAGGGGCAACTCCTCCTCATCCGGCGGGCCATTGACCCCCAACGGGGCAAGTGGTCCGTCCCGGCGGGCTATGTGGATAAAGGCGAAGCCCCGGCGGCGGCCGCCATCCGCGAGGCCGCCGAAGAGACGGGCCTGGTAGTCCGCATCACCGCCCTCCTCGATGTCATCGCCAAAGATGACCAGACCGAAGGCGCGGACATCTTCATTGTTTACCGTGCTGAAGTCATTGGCGGCGAGCTTTGCTCCGGCGATGATGCCGCTGAAGCTAACTATTTCACCCCGGCGGCTCTGCCCGACCTCGCCTTTGCCTCCACGCGGGCCATCATCGCCCGGTGGCAGGCCGCCGATCTTCTTTAGTGTGCGTCTGGATATTCGCTCAGCGCCCTGAGCGGAGGCTTGGGGGCGTTGACCGACAGCCAAGTAATTTTCAGACGCACTCTTAGCGCCCGGCCAACTACCCATTTCTTACCTCGGGGCTTTTCCCTATTTCCCGGCTTTAGCGTATAATCCTCACCCTAGACGCTCTCAGGAGAAGTTGTATTCATGCCCACGGGCACCACCACCTCCCTCGGTAAACAAGTTGGCGATATGAGCAAGCTGGCCGCTGATGTTAAGGCCTTGCTCAGTAGTCAAAAAGACATCCTCGCCAAAGCGGGTTTGGGTTTTCCGCCCGGCGTGATGGATGGTCTGGCGCAACTGCGCGACACGCTCGACAAAGCCAAGCCGCTGGTCTCAGCTCAGGAAGATGAAGTGACGCGCCTGCGCGCCTTGGCCGATGTCTCCAGCGTTATCAATTCCTCGCTCGACCTCTCCACCGTGCTCAATGAGGTGATGGACACCATCATCCGCCTCACCAGCGCCGAGCGCGGGTTCCTCATGCTCAAAGACGACAAGGGTGAATTGCAATTCCGCACCGCTCGCAATGTCGAGCGCGAATCGCTGGACCACGGCGAGTTCAAGGTCAGCCGCACCATTGTCGGCACGGTGGCCGAAAGCGGCGAGCCCGTGGTGACCACCAACGCCCAGGCCGACCCACGGTTCTCATCGCAGGAAAGCGTCATTGGTTATAACCTGCGCTCCATTGTGTGTGTCCCTCTTAAATTCAAAGGTCAGGTCACCGGCGTGATCTATGTGGATAACCGCATCCGCACCGGTCTATTCACTGAGAAAGAACGCGACCTGCTCGCGGCGTTCTCCAATCAAGCCGCCATCGCCATTGAAAACGCGCGGCAGTTCCAGCAAGTGAGTGAACTCAAAGCCCTGCTCGATAATGTGTTTGCCTCCATCGCTTCGGGGGTCATTACCACCGATGTGCAGGACATGATTACGCTGTGCAATCACGCCGCCGCCGGTATTCTCGGGAGCGCGGCGGTGGATATTGTCGGCAAATCCATCGGCGATGCCCTGCCAGCGATGGGCGAGGCTTTTGCGGGCATGATGGGCCGGGTGAAGGCCGACCAGAAATCGGTGGTTGGGTATGAATTGCGCCCCATTTTCCCCGAGCGGGGTGTGGTGAACTGGAGCATGAATGTCGCGCCCCTGCGCGACAGCGGCGCGGGCAGTCAGGGCCTCGCCATCGTCCTCGATGATATCACCGAAAAGCGCCGCCTCGAAGGCAAGTTCGAAGTCTTCAAGCGCATGGTGTCGCCGGCCGTGGTTGAGCGCCTCAACCCGGAGGAGCTGGCCCTCGGCGGCACCCGCAAAGAACTGTCCATCGTCTTCGCCGATATTCAGGGGTTTACGACCCTCAGCGAAACCATGGACCCGGAAGTGCTCATTCAGGTGCTCAATCGCTATGTCGGCACCGCCGCCGAAGCAATGTTATTGCACGAAGCTACCGTGGATAAATTCATCGGCGACGCGGTGATGTGCTTCTTCAACGCGCCCGATGACCAGCCGGACCACACCATGCGCGCCATCCGCAGCGCCATCCGTATCCGTGACGACATTTATGCTCTGCACGAAGTCATGGAGCCGAAGTTCCGGCTGTCGTTCCGCATTGCCGTCCATCGCGGCGAAGCGGTGGTGGGGCTGGTGGGCACCAAAGACCGTCTGGATTACACCATCATCGGCGACACGGTGAATACGGCCAAACGTTTGCAAGAGAACGGCATACCGGGCAAAGTCATCATCAGCGACACGGTTTACAACAACGTCAAAGACCAGGTTGAGGTCGCCGAACTGCAACCGCTGATGGTTAAGGGCCGGGTCAAACCGGTGCCCGTGTACGAACTTGTCAATGTAAAATAATTTCCCCCCGCCTGTTGGCCGTTCTGCGAGAAACCCGCGAGGCATGTGTTCGCGGGTTCTTCTTTTCTTTTATGCTCTGTTCGCTTCTCCCCCAATCATGTTGCTATTTCTAAGTTGGCTCTATGTGCTGGCCCTGGGCGGGATTGCGCTCCTGGGTCTGCATCTCAGCCTCCTGCTCCTGGTGGCGATCCGCGCGCGGGGTCAGCGATCCCCGCAGGCCCCCGGCCCCCGCGCGGTGTGGCCGTCGGTTCTCGTGCAACTCCCCCTCTACAACGAACGCTACGTCGTCGAGCGGCTCATTGATGCCGCCTGCGCCCTCGACTATCCGGCGCTCACCCTGCAAGTCCTCGATGATTCAACTGACGATACCGTGACGCTGGCCAAAGCACGTGTGGCGCACTACCGCGCGCGGGGCGTGGACATTCACTACCTTCACCGGGCCCAGCGCGCGGATTTTAAAGCGGGCGCGCTGGCCGCAGGATTGCAACGGGTGCGGGCGGACTTTATCGCCATCTTCGACGCCGACTTTGTGCCGCCTCCGGATTTTCTCCGGCGCGCCCTGGCGGATTTCACCGACCCACGCGTGGGGCTGGTGCAGGCCCGTTGGGAACACCTGAACCCCGAGGCGAATTGGCTTACCCGCACGCAAGCCCTTGGCGCGGATGGATATTTTATGACCGATCAACTGGCGCGCAGTGCGGCGGGGTGGCTGATGAATTTCAATGGCAGTGCCGGGGTGTGGCGGCGCGCATGTATTGAAGACGCGGGCGGTTGGCAAGGTGACACCTTGGCCGAAGACCTCGACCTCTCGTACCGCGCGCAACTTAAAGGCTGGCGGCTGACCTATCGCCCCGACCTGGCCGTGCCCGCCGAATTGCCGCCGACGATGGCCGCGCTCAAGAATCAGCAATTCCGCTGGGCCAAAGGTTCATTCCAAGTGTTGCGCAAACTCGGCGGCCAATTGTTTGCCGCGCCGATGCCGCTGTGGCGCAAAGTGCTGGGGTTCCTGCATCTGGCAGGGTTTGGGATTCAACCGCTCGCGCTAGCGGTGTTGTTGCTGAGTTTGCCGGTGGTCTTGCACCGGGGGCAATTGCCGGTGAACTTAAGCTGGCTGGGCGTCCTAGCCGTGGTCCCGGTGGCCGTAGAAACCTGGGGACAACTCGCGCTGGGCCGGGTGCCGCCGCGCCGCCTGCTGGCTTATCCGCTATTGTTTCTCATCAGCCTCGGCTTGTCGTTGACGAACACGCGCGCCCTGTGGGAGGCGTTCTTCGGCGGGGCACATGATTTTAAGCGCACGCCGAAAGGCGAAGCCCCGGAAAATTTATATCGCCTGCCGCTGGATTGGACAATCTGGGGGGAATTGTGCCTCGCGCTCTACGCCAGCGCCACTGGCCTGCTGGCCCTCGAACGCGCGCCCGCCCTCGCGCCGCTCATTTTCTTATACGCGCTCGGTTTCAGCTACACGGCCGGGCTAGGGCTGTGGGAGAGTGGGGCGATTGGTGCGCTGGTCAGGAGAAGGCAAGTAATGAGTGAAAAGTGAAAAATAGAAAAATCACTTTTCACTTTTTAGTTCTTCCGCATACGCATACAACGCCGGTATCCCACCCGTGTGCCAAAATAAAATCGTCTCATCTTTGCCAATTACCCCGCGCCGGATCAGGTCAAGCATCCCCGCCGCCGCGCGGCCGGTGTACACCGGGTCAACCAGAATCCCTTCGAGTTGCGCGAACATTTGAATCGCTTCCCGTTCGGGCGCGCCCATAATGGCGTAGCCCGCGCCGAGGTAGTCGGTGTTGGCTTTTATGTGTGTAGGCGTGTAAGTATGGGGGTGGCCGAGCAAAGTGGCGGTGTCAGTGGCGAGGCGGGCTACGATGTCAGTTAAGGCCGCATGGTCTTCATCAATGCTGATGCCCAAAACTTCGCCGCCAAACCCGGTGAGTTGTTGGCCCACCACCAACCCGGCGTGTGTGCCGCCCGAGCTGGAGGCAAAGACAATGCGCGAGAAATCGAAGCGTTGGGTTTGCAGTTCCTCCATCGCCGTCACGTATCCCACCGCGCCCAAAGCGGTGGAGCCGCCGAGTGGCACGGGGTACGGTGCCCGCCCGGCGGCGCGCTCCTCGACGGCGACCTCAGCCATCACTTCGTCGCGGTCACGTTCCCCAGCCCACACCACGCGCGCGCCCAATAACTGGTCGAGGAGCAAATTGCCGGTGGTCTGCGGCGGCGCTTCCCCACGCAAAACCAGAATACAGCGCAGGCCCACTTTCGCGGCGGCGGCGGCGGTCTGCCGGGCGTGGTTCGATTGCACCGCGCCAATGGTGATGAGCGTGTCACACTGCTGGGCCAGCGCCTCAGCCACCAAAAATTCGAGCTTGCGGGTTTTGTTGCCGCCCCCGGCGAGGCCGGTCTGGTCATCGCGTTTGATATAAATGCGCGGGCCAAGTTCGGCGCTGAGGCGGGGGAGAAATTCCAGCGGGGTGGGGAGGTGGGCGAGGAGGTGACGGGGGAGGGAGGTGGGCATGGGGATGAAGTGTGGAGGTGTGTAAGGGTGGAGGTGATTGAATTTTGAAACGATTGAGACCGCTACTATTTTGGCATACAATGCACAGTGTGATTATAGAACGAAAATTATGAGTCAACGCTCCAGCCACCGATTGGTTGAAAACCTTGTGAGGTCAATATGACAGCCGACTTGAAACACGAGTTTAATAAACGCAAACCGTGGGTCACGCAATTCACCATTCAAGGCCAGACCTATGGTGGGGCCTATGATGCCGCCAGCGATGCGCGTCTGAAATGGTTTCAGGATCATTTTCCGGAGGCGCGCAACATCCTTGAATTGGGGAGTTTGGAAGGCGGGCATTCCTTCGCCTTGGCCTCGCTACCGCAGGTCAACCAAGTGGTGGGGGTGGAGGGGCGCGCGGATAGTTTGGCGCGGGCGCGGTTTGTGCAAAGTGTATTGCAACAACCCAAAGTAAATTTTGTGCAAGCCAATTTGGAGCGGTTTGACCTGGCGAGTTTAGGGCAGTTTGATGTGGTCTTTTGTCTGGGCTTGCTCTATCACTTGCCGGAGCCGTGGAAATTGGTGGAGCAAATGAGTCGGGTGGCACGTGGCCTGTATCTCTGGACCCATTATGCCGACCCGAAAGATGCTAAAGTGACTCGCCAGCATTATCGCGGCCGGGTCTACCGCGAATGGCTTTTTTGGTTTGAAGCGTTGAGTGGGCTGTCCTCCACCTCCTTTTGGCCGACGCGCGAGGGGTTATTAGAGATGTTGGCTGATTATGGCTATGGGGAAGTTACAGTGGTGGAGGATAACCCGCACCATGAGCATGGGCCAGTCATTACTTTGGCCGCGCGCCAAAAATAAATTGGCGAATCCCGGCCGCGCGAGTCCCCCCCGCCGGGTGGGTGGTATTTCAAAGATTTACACAGGAATTGATATATCGCCGCCGGGCGGCTCACTCCAAAGCCGTGCGGGTTTGCTGGCGGCCTCTTTGGCGCATTACATTTAATATGCGCGGCATAATGACGGTGTAGAGCCAATACACAGCGCGGTTGGGGGCAAAGTCCACTGCGCCTACGCTCGCGCGCACTTCCCCACCAAAACCCTCCTTGAATTTCCACACGCCCCACAGTGGGTCGGTCTCCACAAACTCGTCGGGCGCGCCCCAGAAATCATAAGTCGCGCAACCGCGCGCTTTGGCCCAGCGCATCGCCTCCCATTGCAACAGGTGGTTGGGCATCTTGTCGCGGTGTGCCTCGCGGCTCATGCCGTACATATACCACGCCGTCCGCGCGAACTTAAACAGGATGAGCGCGCTCACGGCCTGCCCCTCCACCTCGGCGATGAATGGCTGGGCGAGGTCAGCGCGAATGAAACTGCCCCACGCGTCACGGTAATAATCGGCGTGGCGGATGACGAACCCATCGCGCACCGAAGTCTCGGCATAGAGTTGATACAACACATCCAGATCGGCCAACGTGCCTGTCCGCACACGCACCCCTTTGCGTTCGGCCAGCCGAATGTTATAGCGCGTCTTCTGTTTCATGGTGGCAAGAATTTGCGCCTCGGGGCGGGTGAGGTCGAGGACGACGGTGTTGCGGAATTGGATTTGGGAGGTAGAAAGAAGCCAGCCCCGCCCCCCCCCGGCCCCCCCCGTCACAAAGTGCT
>CAYUFY010000153.1:0-11361 GCA_964443795.1 uncultured Anaerolineales bacterium
ATGTGAGTATGACATTCGTCATATGTGTGAAAATAGTGACAAAAGTCATATTACAAGACGATGAAGATGAAAAATATATATTTTAGTCAGCCTCGTAAGCGCGGTTATGCCCGCACTTCTCGGCACTTCTCGATAGAAGCCCGCTTTGCGGGGAATGATGCCGAGATTAAAAACTAATCCGCGCCGGCGCATCCCCGGCACCCCGCGCAGGATACCGCCAACCGCGCCGGGGCCACGTACCCCGTGCGGGCGCGGATTAGCTGGAGTCTGAAATCCAAAATCGCATGGCGACTATGTTTCTGCCGCAAGGCAAACGGCCCGCCGTATGGATTACTCGGAATGACAACGCGTAACGTGAGTTCCTTAAATCGTAGTCGGGGTGCGTAATGCATCACGCTAAAATGTTACTTGGGGGGGGCGTGATGCAATTCGCTTTCGCCCAAGAAAGTGTATAATTGATAACGTCGTTAGTGATTGGTGAAAAGATTGATTTGACGTGCAACCTCTATTGTAGATAATTACCCCGTTAGCTTATTTGCCAATTGCACAAACTGTAAGTCAGTGTCCGGCGCATTGGGCGCATTAGGCACGCCACGAGGAGAACTGGCCAGATGGGAACTGTTCTGTCGGTCAAGAATCTTGTTACCCGGTTTCACACGCACGAAGGCACCGTCCATGCGGTGAATGGAGTGAGTTTTGATTTGGAAGAAGGGGAGACGCTGGGGGTGGTGGGCGAAAGTGGTTGCGGCAAAAGCGTCACCATGATGACGATGTTGCAACTCATCCCGCAACCGCCCGGCAAAATCATCAGCGGCGAGGCTATCTTCCTCGGCAACGACTTGCTCAAAATGAAGTCGGATGAAATCCGCTATGTGCGCGGGGCGCAAATCGGCATGGTGTTTCAAGACCCCATGACCTCCCTCAACCCGGTCTTGACTATTGGTCGCCAACTCACTGAAACGCTCGAAGCGCATCAGGGCATGAGCCGCGAACAAGCGCGCCAACGCTCGGTGGAAATGCTTAAACTCGTGGGCATTCCCAGCGCCGAGGGGCGGCTCGAAGATTACCCCCATCAATTTTCCGGCGGGATGCGCCAGCGCGTGATGATCGCCATGGCGCTGGCCTGCACCCCGCAAATCCTCATCGCCGACGAACCCACCACCGCGCTCGATGTGACCATCCAGGCGCAGATTTTGGATCTGGTCAAAAATCTCCGCCGCGAAATGGGCATGGCCATCATCTGGATTTCGCACGACCTCGGCATTGTGGCCGGGATTGCGCACCGGGTGATGGTGATGTACGCGGGCTATGTGGTCGAGCGTGCCAAAGTCAAAGAACTCTACGCCCACCCCCTGCATCCCTATACGCGCGGCCTCATTGGTTCCCTCCCGCGCCTGGATGAACAGGAAGCCACCCGCCTCGTCAACATTGACGGCCTGCCCCCCGATTTACTAACCGCGCCCGTCGGGTGCCCGTTTGCCCCACGGTGTAAGTACGCCTACGCGCGTTGCCAGGAAGAAAACCCATTGCTCCAACCCGCCGAAGTCGGCCACGAAGTCGCTTGCTGGTGGGATATTGACCGAGGACAACCGCGCTATGACCGGTGATAAATCTCCTAACGGCCAGACCGATGTACTCTTGCGAGTTGAAGGCCTGAAAAAACACTTCCCAATTAAGCGCGGCATCTTCCAGCGCCAGGTCGGCGCGGTGAAAGCCGTGGATGGCGTCTCTTTCAACGTGCGCCGGGGCGAGACCTTGGGGCTGGTGGGCGAGAGCGGGTGTGGCAAGTCCACCACGGGCCGCGTAATCCTCCATCTCTACGACGCCACTGCGGGGAGCGTGCAATTTGAGGGGCAGGAAATCACCACCCTCAAAGGCGAACATCTGCGGCAGATGCGACGCAAAATGCAGATGATTTTTCAAGACCCCTACGCCTCGCTCAACCCGCGCATGACCGTAGGCGACATCATCGGCGAGCCGCTGGAGACCCATAATCTGGCGCACGGCAAGGCCAAACAAGCCGAAGTCGAGCAACTTCTGCAAGTCGTCGGACTCAATCCGTTTTTTGCCACTCGTTTTCCGCATGAATTCTCGGGCGGTCAGCGCCAACGCATCGGCATTGCCCGCGCGCTGGCGTTGCACCCCTCCTTCATCGTGTGCGATGAACCTATTTCCGCGCTGGATGTATCTATTCAGGCGCAAGTCGTCAACCTGCTCGAAGACCTGCAAAAAGAGCGCGGGTTGACCTATCTTTTCATCGCGCACGACTTGAGCATGGTGCGCCATATTTCCGACCGGGTGGCGGTGATGTATTTGGGTAAGGTGATGGAGTTGGCGAGCAAGAACGATATTTACAATGACCCCCTTCACCCTTACACGCAAGCCTTGCTTTCGGCCATCCCCGTGCCCGACCCGGCGCTGGAGGAAAAACGCCAGCGCATCATCCTGACTGGGGATGTGCCCAGCCCGGCCAACCCGCCCCCGGGTTGCCCGTTTAGCACCCGTTGCCCGCTGGTCATTGACGAGTGTCGCGTGGTGGACCCGACCTGGCGGGAAGTGAAACCTGACCATTGGGTGGCGTGCCACCGGGTCTAGGCCGAGACCCGGGCCATACTTTGGAATTAGGCTCGCCTGACAATGCTATTTATCCGGTACACGGATGTCACAGATTGAGGAGTGGTAACAAAGTAAGTGATGGTGCGCTAGACCTGTCAGGTGGGCGCCGCAAAATGCTGTTTTTTTCGAGTGCCGAATGCGCCCACCTGACAGGTCTTTCAAATTCATCACTTGCAAAGTTGCCACTACCACAGATTGAACGGATGACACGGATATTTTTAAATATCCGTGTCATCCGCGCGAAGCGTATCCGTGTACAAAACCTGTTTTTGAAAAACACCACTTAGACTTAATCTTAATAAGGAGGTGAGGCTCTCACCCATACATCATGTTATTTCGGCGGTTCGGCCCGCCTTACTCACAAGCACGTTCTGTTGAAAAACCAACAACCATTTCCTAGAGGAGGAAAGAAGATCATGTTTAAGCACAAGCATTTGACGGCGGCCTTTGGGTTGGTCGTCATCGCCAGCCTCGTCCTTGCGGCCTGCGGTGGTCAAGCCACCGGTGCCCCGCAAATCGTCGAGGTCACCAAGATTGTTGCTGGCACCCCGGTGACTGAAACGATTGTCATCACGGCCACCCCCGCGCCCGTCACCGAGCCGGAGAAAACCAAAGTCCTGCGCATCAACCTCGGCACTTACCCGGACATCGTTGATCCGCAGAAGTCATCCTTCGTGAACGAAATCGCGCACCTGAAATTGTTCTATGAAGGGCTGACCAAGTTTGATACCTCGCTCGCCACTGTCCCCGGCGCCGCTGAGAGTTGGGAATACAACGCCGACGCGACCGAACTGACCTTCCAACTGCGCGCGGGCCTCAAATACAGCGACGGCTCCCTGCTCAACGCCAAGCGCTTTGAGTACAGCGTCCTGCGCAACATTGACCCCGCCACCGCCGGTGAATATGGTTCCATCACCGACGAAATTCTCGGCGCGGTTGAATGGCGCACCTCGGATGGCTCTGATCCGGCCCTCAAAGACGCCGTGGGCGTGAAGGCCCTGGATGCTTCCGGCGCCCCCTGCGCTGACTACGAGCAGGCCGACTGCCTGACCCTCAAGATTACCCTCTCCAAACCCGCGCCCTACTTCCACACCATCATGGGCATCTGGGTGGCCTACCCGGCCAAGGAAGAGAATATCTCCGATGGCGGCGAAAATTGGTGGAATTCCTCGAAGTACCAAATCGGCAATGGCCCGTACATCCTCCGAAACCTCGAGCCCTTCGTGCGCGGCTACTTTGTCCCGAACCCCGAGTACTGGGGCGACAAGGCCATCGTGGATATTGAGTTCCAGTACGTCACCGATACCGCCGTGGCTTTCGAAGCCTATAAGAACAACGAGTTCGACATCGTTCCCTCGGCGGCCGAAGATATGGCCACCATTGATGCCGATGCCGACCTCAGCGCCCAACACATGGTTTACCCCGGTGCCTGCACGACCCTGATTAAATTCGGTCTGGAAGGTGTGTACACCGACCCGGCTGGCAATGAATACGATTCGCCCTTCAAAGATGCCAAAGTCCGCGAGGCCTTTGCCTATGGGTTCGATGCGGCTGGTTGGGCGCGTGATGTGGATTCCGACCTGAGTCTCCCGACCTGGACCTGGATTCCGCCCGGGTTCCCTGGCTACGATGCCAACTCCCCGTTGAGCTTTGACCCGGCGAAGGCGCAAGCCGCCTTGGCGGCTTCGTCTTATGCTGGCCCCGATGCCCTCAACGCCTTAGGCCTTAAGCTGACCTTTGCCGATACCCCGCGCAACCGCCAACGCTCCGAGTGGTTGGTAGCCAAGTACAAGGAAATCCTCGGTGTGGATATCGCGCTTGACCCGGTAGAGGCGACCACCTTCACCGCCATCACCAAGGATCCGAAGACCTTCCCGCTCCTGGCCCGTCAGGGTTGGTGCGCGGACTACCCCGATCCTCAAAACTGGCTGAGCGTGTACTGGAAGAGCGACACCACCTTCGCCGCCCGCCAGGGTTACAAGAACGAAGAATTCGATGCCCTCGTGGCGCAGGCTGATATCGAACTTGACCCGGCGAAGCGCATGGACCTATACGCTCAGGCGCAACAGCTCCTGTTAGCGGACATCCCCTCCGCGTTTGGCTACAATAACAAAAACCACTTCCTAGTCAAACCGTGGGTGAAGGGCCTTACCACCACCCCGCAAGACTCGGACTGGCCGGGCAGTTTCGACCCGAATCACATTGACATTGACACCGCGATGATGCCGTAAGGCACACCGCGCCCATTCATATCGTAACCGTCGGGGCGGGTCTTAGACCCGCCCCGACGCTGGTTGAGCAGTTGAGTTCCCTTGATTTCCTGTGAAGTCAGCGGGCCTCAGTTTCTGAACCAAAAACTTGAAAAGCAGTAATCACTTAGAGGTGCAATTATGACGACTTACTTCATTCGCCGTTTATTCTGGCTGGTGCCGGTTCTGTTCACCGTTTCTTTGGTGACCTTTGTTATCATGCGGAGCGCGCCCGGCGGTCCATGGGATCGTGATGGTGACCGGCGCCAAGTGGATCCGGTGACTGAGAAACGCTTGAATGAGTATTATGGTTTGGATAAACCGTTGTGGCGGCAGTTTATTGCCTATTCCATCGGTGATTTCAATTCCAAGGGCGCGTTTGTGTGTGGGTCAATCTGTGGCAATTTAGGCCCATCCTATCGGATCCGGGGGCTTAGTATCCAAGCCATTCTTTTTGCGGCACCCGAAGGCAAAACCTTATTGGAGAGCCGCTTTGGCTATTCGGCGCGGTTAGGCTTGTTGGCCCTGGGTATGGCGATCTTCATTGGGGTGCCCATTGGTGTCATCGCCGCGCTTCGGCAAAATACGTGGATAGACTATGTCAGTTTGTTTTTAGCCACGGTGGGTATCTCGGTGCCTAGTTTTGTCATGGCTATTTTTCTCATCATTATCTTTGCCTCCTGGTTGCATTGGGTTAGTGTCATCCCGAAGGATTGGGGGGATGTGAAAGGGTGGATTCTTCCGGCGATGGTGTTGGGGTTTGGCACCACGGCTTTTGCCGCGCGCCTAACGCGTTCTTCCATGCTGGAAGTTTTGCGGCAGGACTATGTGCGTACCGCCCGCGCCAAAGGTTTGCTGGAGCGGATTGTCATCATCCGGCATATGATTAAGAATGCCCTGATCCCAGTCGTCACTTTCCTCGGCCCGGCTTTAGCGGCGCTGGTCACGGGTTCATTCATTATCGAAACCATGTTTGGTTTCCCCGGTATCGGCCGGGCTTATGTGTTGGCCATCGGCCAGCGAGATTACTCAATGATTATGGGCACGACCTTGATTTATGCCTTGTTGGTCGCCTTGGCCAACCTGAGCGTGGATATTGTGTACGTGTTTATTGACCCGCGTATTCGGTTGAGCGATTAATCCGGCAACCTCCCGCAGGTTTCAACCTGCGGGAGGTTGCGCGTGATATTCGCTTGTCGGATTAAAGTATATTCAGACTTCCGAAATCTTTAAGACTTCGGAAGTCTCTGAGAGGTATCCATGACCGCCACCACCGCGCCTCAACCCCGAACCCCAGTAGCGACCCTCACCCCCACCCACAAACCGCGTAGCCTGACGGAGGATGCTTGGTATCGGCTTTCGCGTAATAAGGCGGCCATGCTCGGTCTGGCGACGATTATTATCTTTGCGTCGGCCGCGACCTTTGCCAATATTCTGGCGCCCAAAAACCCATTGCAAATAAACTCGGGCAAAAAATTTCTCCCGCCCCCGTGGTTTCAAGGGCAAACCAACATTAAGAGCGAGGCCGGGTTCTTCCTAGGCACCGATTATTTGGGCCGCGATGTGCTCAGCCGAGTGATCTATGGCTCGCGGGTGTCCATGATTGTCGGGCTTATTCCCACGATCATTATTCTTGTGGTGGGCACCATGGTGGGCATGGTCGCTGGATACTTGGGAGGGCGCGTAGATAACTTTCTCATGCGGCTCACTGATGTGATCTACGCCTTTCCCGACCTGCTGTTTTTCATTATCGTCATGGTCTCCCTCCGTGATACTTGGTTGGGGCAGGCCCTGAATGGCTTGTTACTTTTATTTGTGGCCCTGGCCATTGTGAACTGGGTGGGCGTGGCGCGGATTGTGCGCGGACAGGTCCTCTCACTTAAGGAAAAGGAATTTGTGGAGGCCGCCCGGTGCATTGGGGCCACGGATATGCAAATCATGTTCCGCCATATCCTGCCCAATTGTCTTGGCCCGCTCATTGTTAACGCGGCTTTTCTGGTCCCTGGCCTCATCATCACTGAAGCCATCCTTGGTTACTTAGGGCTGGGCTTACGCCCAGCGACTGACCCGGCGGCGCTCTTTATCACCAGTTGGGGGTCGCTCCTGCTCGAAGGGCAGACCGCCATAAACTCGCAACCTTGGTTGTTGCTCTCCCCGGCCATTTGCGTGGCACTCATCGTCTTGGCCTTCACCTTCCTCGGCGATGGCCTGCGCGATGCGCTGGACCCGCGGATGCGTGGATCGAAGTAGCGGCTGGCGTGGGGCTGATAGCGAACAGTTGAAATAAAAAAGCGCGCTCCGAGAGGAGCGCGCTTTTGGTTTCAAAGCGGCCTCACCCCCGGCCCCTCTCCTGAACGCGAAAACCAGCGTTCAGGAGAGGGGGTAGGGGGTGAGGCTTTTGCATTCGCTACCGCCACTCCTCCCGGGCCAGTTCCGGCCGCTCCAGTTGGGTTCAGTGAAATTGTTCGGCGCACGGGGGGCTAGGTGTCGGCGATCAGCCCGATGGTTTCTGTTGGGCTTTCCTGTACTTCCAGCGGCAAAGTAATGGTGAACTGTGATCCCTGGCCCGGCACCCCGGCGCTGGTCACCGTAATGTCGCCGCCCATCATGCGGCAGAAGTGGCGGCTGATGACCAGCCCCAATCCGGTGCCGCCATACTTGCGGGTGGTGGACGTATCGGCTTGGGTAAAGGCTTGGAAGAGTTTGGCAATTTGTACCTGAGTGAGACCGATGCCGGTGTCGGCGACTTTGAAAGTCAGATAATCCAAAGTTGAGTTCAGGTCTTCGGCCTTCGGACCAGCGACTGGCGACTTGACGACTTCAAGTGAAACGACGCCCTCATGCGTGAACTTAGCCGCGTTGTTGAGCAGATTGAACAGCGCCTGCCGGACTTTGACCTGGTCGGCGCGCATGGCCCCCAACCCTGGCGGGCACAGCACCTCCAGGCGGTTGTGGTTTTTCTGCACCAGCGGTTGCAGGGTGCTGGCGACTTCCTCAATCAATTGATTGATGTCAAATTTCTCTAAATACAATTCCATCTTGCCGGCTTCGATTTTCGAGAGGTCGAGGATGTCGCTGATGAGGGACAGCAAATGCCGCGCGGCGCTCTGGACTTTCTTGAGGTCGCCCGTCAGTTCGCTTTGCCCCATCTCATTCAACTCTTCCTCCAGCATTTCGCTGTAGCCGATGATGGCATTAAGCGGGGTGCGGAGTTCGTGGCTCATATTGGCGAGAAAGACGCTCTTGGCTTTATTGGCGGTCTCGGCGATGGTGCGGGCCTCCTGCGCTTCGTGGGTGCGGGCCTCGACCCGCTGTTCCAGGGTCTGGTAGACCCGCGCGCTATCCACTGCCCCGGCGATTTGCGTGCCGAGGGTGAACAGCAAGTCGTGCGTGGTTTCGGGGATGGGGCGATTGCTCAGGCCGTTATCCACGACCAGCACACCGAGGGGGTGGCCTTTGCTTAACAGCGGCACGACCAAAAATTCATGGGTATCGAGCAATTTGAAATAGGCCTGGGAGCGTTCGCCGCCCACCCCGGCGGTGTCGGAGATGAGGGCCGGGCGGCCACCGCGGAGCACATTGGGCAACAACGTATCCTCCGTCATGCGGATGGTCAGATGTTCAAGGGCCAGGGTTTGCGCGGGCGTGCTACCGAACGCGCGCCCATGTCCCAGCGTTTCGCCTTTTTCGTCTTCGAGCAGAATCAGGGCGCGGTCGAACCGCAGATGGGCGGTGACGGCGCGCAGACTGCGATCGAGGATGGTTTCGACTTCGAGGGTGGCGCTGAGGGTTTGGCCGATTTCGTGCAGGGTGGTCAGTTCGGCAATTTTTTGTTGAAGCGAGACGTTGGAGAGTTGCAGGCTGGCCGTGGAATGTTGGAGCGCGTCGTATTGCTCTTCGGATTTTTCGCGCTGTTCGAGCAGGAGGCGCTCCTGATGTTCGCGCTCGTAGCCCAGGGCGCGCAACCGCGCCCACAGCAGGCCAACGCTCAGGGGGAGGGCCGTCGCCAACAGGGTCAGCCACTCCCAGGCGGGCCACCGGAACCATAGGGCCAGCGCAATCCCGAGGGTCGCGATCAAGCCGCCCCAAATTTCCAGTCCCAGCCGGGGCCGGGGAGATTGCCAGGTAAATTGCCATTCGCAGTACGGGTCGCCCTCCAGCACGCACCGGGTTTGGGTGACACTGGCGATGGGCAAGCCGGAGTGCAGATGAGGCACGACCGCAAAGGCGCCCTGATAAGCGCCGCACGACATATACGTGTACGGCTGATGCAACGCCGCTGGCAGGACATTGAACTGGCGGCCCGGATGCCACTGAATGGTGGCCGTGTTGCCGGTGACGTTGGCCACCCGAATGTCGGTGTCGGCGATTTTGGCGACGAAGCGCGGCAGAACATTGTAGACCTGCCGCAACGAGAGCGGGCGGCCCAGGGCGACGAGCGTGAGGGGCACGCTCCGCAAGCCACGATGGAAGAAAAAGTCGGGGTCGCCAGAGATCTGCCGCGCATACTCGTTGACGTAGAAATTAAATTCGTGGGTGTAGTAGTTGCCCTCATCGAGTAGATAGTCGCGCGTAACGTGATCGCGCGGGTCGGGGAGGGCGGCGTTGAGGCGGCGCACCAGTTCATCGAGCGCGGCCTCGGGTGTGGTCACGTAGGCTTGCATTTGCAAGATGGCCGCCCGCAGGCTGGGGCCGCGCACCTGGCGGATGGGTTTGCCGGCCTCGTCGGCGCCGAAGGGGCGCGCGCTGAGACGCGCGGGGATGGGGGGCATCCGGGTCAGGTCATGTTGCGCGCTGGTCGGGGCCGGGGTGGTCGCCGAAATAACGGCAGTGCGCGCCGGGCGTTGCTCCGACCGTTTTTTCACCGGCTCCCACGTGAACTCCCATTCGCAACACTCATCGCCGCGCAGTTGGCATTGAATTTCGCGGACGCGCGCCAGCGGTTGGTCGGCGACGAGGGCCGGGATGCTGGCGTAAGCACCCTGATAGGACAGGCAACTGCCATAAATGAAGTGCGGATGGAGCGCGGAAGGCAGACGACTGAGTTCGCGTTTGGGGCGATATTGGATGATGGCCGATTGCGCGCTGACTTTGACCACATGCATATCGGCTTGGGTGACTTTGGCGGTGAAGCGCGGAATGAGATTGTAGACTTGCGCGATGGGCAGGGGGCGCACCAGTTGCCGGATGCCGGTGGGGATGCCGCGCACGCCCCGATAGAAATAAAAATCCGGGTCGCCGGATAGTTCGCGCGCCAACTCGTTGAAGAAGACAAAGAATTCGTAGGAATAGAAGTGGTTGGGATTGGCGAGCGATTTGGCGGTGATGTGATAGAGCACATCCGGGATGGCGGCGTTGAGGCGGCGCACTAGTTCGTCGAGCGCCGCTGATTGAATCTGGGCTAGACGGTCACGGCGCTCCGTGGGCGTGAGGTCGGCGGGCAGGGCGGCCCCGGCGGTCTCGGCCAGATAGTCCAACATGTGCGCGAGGGTGTTGGCGATGATTTCGCCCCGGATGTCGTTGATGGGATGGCCAGCTTCATTGGTGCCAAAAGGTTGGCCGACCAGGTAGGCGGGGAGGGGCGGCAGGTCGGGCGTGGCGAGCGGGGCCGCCTGGAGAATTTCACGATGCGGCACCCGAATGGGCGCGCCACCACTCAGCGGGGCCGGGCGGGCCGGGGCGCGCCAGCGGTTCCACCACGCGGCGGGGGTGGTCTGGGGCCAGGTCACTTTCCATTCACAATAGTCAGCGCCGTTGAGGACGCAGTGCAATTCTTCAATCGTGGCGTTGGGTTGATTCCAGAGCACCGTGGGCACGGTGGAGAAGATGCCCTGCGAGTAGCGGCAGGCCGTGTAATCGAAAGTGCGATGGAGGTCGGGCGGCAGGAGCGCGTGGTCTTTGTGGGGATACCACCGGATGCAGGCGTAGGTGTCAGTGATGGCCGAAACGCGCAGATCGGTGTCGGCGACTTTGGCGCTGAGGCGCGGGATGAGATTGTAGACTTGCTTGGGCGAGAGCGGGCGGGCGAGGTGGAGAATGGACGGGAGCCCGCGCGCCCCGGTGTTAAAGTGAAAATCCGGGTCCCCCGCCAGTTCCCGGCAAATTTCGGCAAAGAAGGTGTTGAACTCGACGGAATAACTGTTGCCCTCGGTCAGCAAATATTCCAGCGTCACCTGATAGTTCGGGTCGCCGATGACCGCGTTGAGGCGGCGAATGAGTTCGGCGCGGGCGTGGGCTTGCGCTTCGGCTACGTGCTGGGTGAGCGGTATCCCGGCGGGCGCGGTGGTGGCGGCGCGGCGGGCCACGCACTCGAGCAGGTATTCAATCGTCCCGCGAATGATGGGGCCTTTGGTGCGGTTCAGGGGCCGGCCCGTGTCATCCACCCCATAGGGCCGACCGCGCATTTGCGCCGGAAGCGGAGGTAGGTCAATCATCACCAACTAATCTATCACAGGCGGGGCGCAGTCGCAACCGGGGCGCGTATATTTCCTGTTAG
>CAYUFY010000154.1:0-11355 GCA_964443795.1 uncultured Anaerolineales bacterium
CCGTTGCTGGACTTGTGTTCGGTGATTTGGAGCCGGGTTTCCTGAAGTCCTGAGTCAGTAACCCAATGACTCACTGCGGGGCATAAATATCCGTCCAAATTTCTTCCAACGCGGGGGCCGGGGAGGCCTCCGCGTATTGCACGGCGTCGGCGATTTCCGCTTCGGCTTCCTTGTCCAGGGCATCCATGTCGGCCTGCGAGATGCCCGCGTCAATCAAGACTTGCTCGAACTTGCCGATGGGGTCTTCGGCTTGCCAGCGTTTGATTTCGTCGTGGGTGCGGTAGGGGCGCTGATCGCCCATGGAGTGACCACGATAACGATAGGTTTGGATTTCGAGGAAGTAGGGGCCGTTGCCCGCGCGGATGTGGGCGAGGGCTTTTTCGGTGACGGCGCGCACCGCCAGCAGATCCATGCCGTCGGCGTAGTCACTGGGCATCCCGTAGGCGGCGGCTTTCTGGCGGATTTCAGTGACCGCCGAGGCGCGGGCCACCGGGGTCCACATCCCATAACTATTGTTTTCGCAAATGAAGAGGCAGGGGAGTTTCCAAACCGCGGCGAGGTTCAGGCTTTCATGAAAGTAGCTGATGTTGCTGGCGCCCTCGCCGAAGAAGCAAATGGTGGCAGCATCGGAGCCGCGATATTTATCGGCCCACGCCAAGCCGGTGGCCAGCGCGAGGTGCGCGCCCACAATGGCATGCCCGCCCCAGAACTTCACTTTCACATCAGCGAGGTGCATGGAGCCACCCTTGCCTTTGGAACAGCCGGTGGCCTTGCCAAGCATTTCGGCCATGATGGAGCGGGAGGTCATGCCGCAGGCGATGGCGATGCCATGATCCCGATAAGCGGTGATGACGTTGTCATGGGGTTGCCGTGCGGAGACCGCGCCCACGCCGGTGGCTTCCTGACCGATGTAGAGGTGCATGAAGCCGCCAATCTTGCCTTTTTGGTAGAGTTCTTCACATTTTTCTTCAAGCAGGCGAATAACCACCATCTGCTTGTAGAGGCGAAGCATTTCGAATTTGTCCATAAGGTTTGGTAGTTAGTGTAAAGGGTTAGGAGTGAGCGTACGGAAAAAGACTGCGGGATTATACCATCGCGCATCAGGCCTAACGCATTTTTGTAACAAGTTGCCGGGTTAGGCGGCTTGGCGCAGAGCCTCCCGCAAAAAGTAACCCCAAAGCAGGAGGGTGGGCAGGGCTTTGCTGGCATGTTGCAACAACGGTTGCCAGGCGGGTTCAAGGGCAAAAGCGCGTAAATCGTGATTGGCGGCAATCACCGGTTGGAGACCTATGAACCCAAACGGTGTGGGGAGAGCCAGGCCAAGCCAGATGACAAAAATAGCCCAGTGGGGTTTTTGCGAGTAGGCCATGACCAGAATCGGCAAGAGCATCACATAATGGTGTTCCCAGATTTGCGGAGAGACCAGGAAAAAAGCGGTGAGCCACAGAGCGGTCAGGGAGAAGGTCAGACCCGCCCCACGTTTGGCCGATAAGTAAAAGGTAAAAAGTGTGGAGATCAGAAAAATTCCGCCAACGACCAGCCATTGAGCAAGGCGCTGAAAAGCGGGGGTAGCCCCCCAGACGGCGAATAATTCAAAGACCAATTGTCGAAAACCCAGGTTGCCGAGTTCATGCCCCGCCACGGTGTTGCCAAAATTATTGGCCCAGAAATCGCGCGCGTGGGCGGGGAAGATGAGGAAATAGGGCACGGTTGTCACCAGCACCGCCAGGGCGGTCAGGATAAGCGGCCGAAAACGGCGGGCGAGCAGCAGGGCGGGGGCCAGAATAATGGTGTTGATTTTCCACAATACCGAGGCAACAAACACGGCATCAAACGCGGCGCGGCCGGGACCCGCTTTGCGCAGGGTCAGCCGCAACAGCATAAAAATCAGCGCGCCCTGCACCAGCGAGAATTGCCCCATAAATAATTCGAGATAGAACGGGGTGAAGCCCAGCCAAAATAGCACTAGGGGGGCCAACCGGTTGGGGTCACGGAGTCCCCGCCAAGTGAGATAGACGCACGCCAGCAAAGTTAATTCAATCAGCACCACCCACGCTTTGTAAGCCGTCAGGGGGGGCATCAGGCTCAGGCCAGCCCCAACCGTATAAGCGACCAAGGGCAGATAGCGGTAAGGCGTGAAATACGGGACGACAATGGAAACCTGGCCCGGGTCGTTTTCGTAAATATCCCACCCTTGTCGGGCGTTATAGCCAGCCTGATAAATCGAATAAAAGTCGAGGCCCCGCTGGCCACTAAGAACGGTGGCGTCAAAAAAATAGGGGACGAAGGGCGGTTGCCAACGCCAGCCGAAAAGCATCAGACCATGCCAGCTTAAAGCCAGAATCACAGTCATGAGGGAGGCGCGTTTGATGTGAGTCATCATAATCCGTAATCGAGTGTCAAATTTCAGGTTAGAGTATAATACTCGCGTCATTCAGCTATAGCCTTGTTAAATTCAGCAGTTTTTTATCAATTAGTATCCCCCAACTCAGGGTCATTGGGACTAAAAACGAATGTGGATCTTGACCATGCGCTCACCCGATGGTGAGCCGCGCGAATATATTCTCAAAGCAGGTAAAACCACCATTGGGCGCAAATCGGATAATGACATTGTCATTACCGATGATTCGGCGTCCCGCCAACACACCGAGATTCAATGGAATCCGGAGGCCAATACCCTGACCGTGCGGGATATGGGTAGCACCAATGGCACTTTCATCAACCGCGAGCGACTGGGGGAGCCGCGCCCCTTGCGCGCTGAAGATCAGATTCGCATTGGTCAATATACGGCCACCGTCACCTACCGGGATCATCAGACTCCGGCCAAAATGACGGCCCAACTGCCCGGCACCCAATTGTTGACGCGGGATTTGATCCTCGAGTCGGTGGACCAACATGCGGTGCTACTCTACGAAGTCGCCAGCCGCCTCAACACCATCATGGATGTTGACACCGCGCTCAACGAGGTGGCCAAACTGATGCAGACCTCCATGGGCGCCGAAAAGTGCAACGTGATTCAAGCCGAGCACTTTGGCCGCCTCACCGAACTGGGGTTTCCCACCACGGTCGCCCAGCAGGCCATTGACCAGCGCTCGGCGGTCATCATTCCCGATATGAGCGACCACACCCCAGGCAAAAGCGCCCTGCTCCTCCGCATTCGCTCGGTGCTGTGTGTGCCCATTATGATTGGGCCTGAGGTGGTGGCGCTCATTTACGTTTACAAAACCAACCCGGCTTCGCGGCCCTTCGATCAAAACGATGTGCGCCTAGCCGTGGCCATCAGTTATCAGGCGGCCATGACCATGCAACGCACCCAGCTCCTCAAGCGGTTGCGGCAGGCCGACCGGATTACCCACCTTTTCCAGCGCTTTGTTTCCCCCCCCGAGGCCGAGTTCCTGTTGCAGGAATATCTGAACAAAGGCAAACTGCCCGGCCTGAGCGAACAAATCCTCACCATCGTTTTTTGCGACATCCGCGATTCAACCGGTCTGGCCGAGCGGTTGGGCGCCCGCCGTTTTGGCGAAATCCTGACCCGCTATTATCAGGAAATGACCCAGGCGGTCTTCGAGCAACATGGCCTGTTGAACAAATATCTCGGGGATGGCATCATGGCCGTCTATGGCGCGATGGGCCAGCCAGAGCCGGAAATCAGCGCGGTCAGAACGGCTTTAGAGATGCTGGATCGCATGCATGCCATCAATGAAGCCGAAAATGAAACGATCGAAGTGGCGATTGGCGTCAACACAGGGGTGGTGGCGGCGGGCTATGTGGGCACCGATGAGCGCGTGGAGTTTACCGTGCTGGGGGATGCCGTGAACATCGCCCAACGCCTGGAGCGGCACGCCAAAAAGAACCGCATCTTTATCGGCGCGGACACCTGCCAGGCGGTGATCAACCATTTCAGCACCCGCTCGATTGGCTCAGTGGAAATGCGCGGTCGCACCAAACCCATTGACGCCTTCGAAGTTCTCCGTTCATAAAACGGCTCTATCGTTTTTGACGGGCTGGGCGTAGGTCGCGCTTGTAGCGCGACGGTTTTTGTCGCGGCAAGTGTCGGGCTACAAGCCCGACCTACATCGGTTTCCTGTTAAAGCCAGTAGAGTCCATAAAACAACGCCCCAACTTCTGTTCATCAATAGAAGTTGGGGCGTGAATGGCAACCTGCCGCGCGCCGGATTTTCTCCGGCGCGCGGTTTTTATTTGGCGTATTCCTGCGCGCGGACTTCGCGAATGACCGTCACCCGAATTTGCCCCGGATAGGTCATGCTTTCTTCAATCTTGCGCGCCACCTTGCGGCTCAATTGCTCAGCAGCCAAATCGTCAATTGCCTCTGGCTTGACGATAATCCGAATCTCGCGCCCAGCCTGCAAGGCGTAACTCTGTTGAACCCCCTCAAAGGAATTGGCGATTTCCTCCAGCGTCTTGACGCGTTTAATGTATTGCTCCAGTGACTCGCGCCGAGCGCCGGGCCGCGCCCCCGAGATGGCATCCGCCGCCTCGACGATGACGGCCTCAACCGACTCCTGATCCGCTTCATGATGGTGCGAGGCGATGGCATTAACCACTTTGGGGTGAATCCCATAACGCCGGGCGTATTCCGCGCCAATCGCCGCATGGGTGCCTTCAACCTCATGGTCAATGGCCTTCCCCAAGTCGTGCAATAACCCGCCAGCCTTGGCAATGCCGACATCCGCGCCCAACTCGGCGGCCAACATGCCAGCAATCAACGCTGTTTCAATCGAGTGCGCGTGCTGATTTTGGCCGTACGAGGTGCGGAACATCAACCGACCAACCAGTCGCTGAATTTCCGGGTGCAAGCCAGGCACCCCGGCCTCGAACATGGCCTGCTCCCCGGCCTCACGGATGATTTGCTCCACTTCCTTTTGCGCGTCTGAAACCAATTTCTCGATATGCGCCGGATGAATGCGGCCATCCACCACCAACTTCGCCAGCGCGCGTTTGGCCACCTCGCGCCGGGTCGGGTCAAACGATGAAATCGTGACCGCCTCGGGCGTGTCATCCACCACCACATCCACCCCGGCGGCCTGCTCAAAGGCCTTAATGTTGCGGCCACTGCGCCCAATGATGCGGCCCTTCATCTCATCACTCGGTAAGGGCACGACTGAGACGCTGATTTCGGAAACGTGCTCGGAGGCAATCCGCTGAATGGCGGTAGCAATGATTTCCCGGGCCCGGCGGTCGCCTTCGGCCCGCGCCTCATCCTCAATTTGGCGGATGGTGCGCGCCATGTCGCCCCGCGCGTCTTTCTCGACCTCGGACACCAACAGCGCCCGCGCTTCTTCCTGGGTCATCGCCGCCACCCGCTGGAGTTCAGTCATCCGTTGGGTCTCGATCTTTTTCAGGTCGGTTTCGCGCTTGTCGAGATTACCCTGCCGCTGGTCGAGCTTGGTCCGTTGCCGGTCGCTCTGTTCATTTTTGCGGTCCAGTTCTTCCCGCCGCCGGGCCAGACGCTGGTCTTCCTTATTCAGTTCTTCGCGGCGACGGATGGACTCGGTCTCGGCCTCATCTTTGATGCGCAGGGCTTCGTCTTTAGCCTTGAGCGTAATATCCCGGGCTTGTTGGTCCGCCTGCTGGATAATATTCGCCGCCTGCGCTCCCAACGCGCGCGTTTTTTGTTCCACTTCCCGCCGATGATAGTAATACCCGGCGGCCGCGCCCCCCCCCAACGCAATCACAGCTATAACTAGAATGGAGATAATGGTTACAGGCTCCATCTCGGGTTTCCTTTTCTCTGGTCAACGCATCAGTCTGAATCGCCGTTCAGCTCAGTTTGGACTTCAGTCCAGACACGTTTCACTATGGGTTCAATGGTCTCATAACTAAACCCCCGCCGGGCCAAAAAATCGCCCAACTTGCGTTTGAATTCCACGAGCGGCAAATTCCGCAACCGCGCCGCCCGCTTCACCGCTACCTGATAGGCGGCTTCGTCATCGTTCGCCTGCGCCAGGGCCTCCCCCAATAATCCAGCGTCTTTCACCCCTTTTTGCTTCAATTCCATTGCCAACATGCGCTTGCTTTTAGGGCGGAAAGTCGTGCGGTTTTCCACCCAATAAGCCGCGAAGGCCTTATCGTCGAGAAAACCGGCCTGACGCAGGCGCTCCATCACCCGGTCAATGGCCGCCGGGCTGACCTTATGGGTCTGCAACCGCCGTCGGACTTCGGCCTCAGCGCGGGGGCGGCTGGTCAAAAATCGGAGCGCTCGCTCATAGGCTTGCTCATCTGCATCCGCCTGCATTAGTTGCGCGAGCGCGGCTTCGTCCAGTTGCTTCCCGACCCGCAACCGCGCCGCAACAATACTGGTCAGGTTGGCCACAAACTGGCCATCCAAATAAACCTTGACTAGCGCTTTATTGCGCGGATGAGCTTTGAGGGCCGTGACTTGCATAGACAATAAAAACAGCCGTTATCACACCTTTATCGGCGCGCTACGGCTGTCACTCCAGCAAATCAATCGCTGTTTTAATCAGTTGAACGAGCAGAGTTTCTGAATGTTTTTTAAATAACCGGATGTGCGTTAACCGCTCCACCCCGGAGAAACATCACTGCCGCAGAAAGCGCGTTCGCGTTGCATAGGGTAAATCATGGGCATTAATCTCGCCGCTTCTGCGTTAGGTCGTATCAGAAAATCCTGGTCGTTTAGTCATCTCCGGGTAACCGGAGACATCAATCGTCAACTGAATGGAAGTGCCAGCCAGATCCCGCCCCGAGGGCGGATTGCCCCTTCTTTACCTTATTCTTCGTCTTCAGCGTCGCCAGCCGTCGGGATGGGCTTTTGCCCCATGCCACCTTGCTCGCGAATGGCCGCTTCAATCGCTTCGGCTATCTCCGGGTGTTGTTTGAGATAAGCTTTGGCGTTTTCCCGGCCCTGCCCCAGACGACGGTCCTGATAAGAAAAGAAGGCGCCACGTTTGGTAATAATTTCCAGATTAACTCCCAAGTCCACAATATCACCGACTTTGGAGATGCCCTCATTATACATGATGTCGAACTCGGCCTCGCGGAAGGGCGGCGCAACCTTGTTTTTCGTCACCCGCACCCGGGTGCGCGCCCCGGTCACATCCGCGCCGTCTTTGATGGCCTGAATCCGCCGCACGTCGAGCCGCACCGAGGCGTAAAACTTGAGCGCGTTGCCGCCGGTGGTCGTCTCAGGGTTACCGAACATCACGCCAATCTTCATGCGGAGCTGGTTGGTAAAAATCATGGCGGTGTTGCTCTGCTTGATCGCGCCCGACAGCTTGCGCAAGGCCTGCGACATCAACCGGGCTTGTACGCCCATGGTCGCGTCGCCCATATCGCCCTCGATTTCAGAGCGCGGCACCAGCGCGGCCACCGAGTCCACCACCACCACATCCACCGCGCCCGAGCGCACCAACGTCTCGGCAATCTCCAGCGCCTGCTCACCCGTGTCGGGTTGGGCAATGTATAAATTATCCACATCCACCCCACACCGCACGGCATATTGTGGGTCGAGCGCGTGTTCCATATCCACATACGCGCACACCCCGCCCCGCCGCTGAGCCTCGGCCACAATATGCTGGCACAGGGTGGTTTTGCCGGAACTCTCCGGGCCATAAATCTCGGTGACGCGCCCGCGCGGGACCCCGCCAATGCCCAGGGCCAAATCCAACGACAGCGAGCCGGTGGGAATGGCATCCACCGCCAAATGCGTGGCTTCGCCCAGGCGCATCAGCGCACCCTCGCCAAATTGTTTTTTCACTTGCGCCACCGCAGTATCCAGCGCCCGCGCGCGATCATCTTTAGTCTTTGACATACCCAATTATCCTCAGTGCGCGCGAGTGTACATTAGCCAAAAACAAAAAGCAAGCAATTGCCAATTCAACCCTGCTCGTGATATAACCGCCGCGATGTTCTCTTTTCCCGCGCTGACCACCCGCCCCGCCGAACCCGCCCACCATGAGCTGGTCACAACCTTGCTCCGAACGGCGGCGCAGGTGCACGCGCATTTGGATTGGAACCCGATTGAAGACTGGCTGGGGGCCCAGCCGATTTTGTTCGCCGAGCGCGGGCGGCGGACGATTGGCCTGTTGGCCGCGCCGCCGGACCCGCCGGACGTGGCGTGGGTGCGGCTCTTCGCCCTCGCGGGGGACGAGTCACCCCAACGGGTGTGGCGGGCCTTGTGGCCGCCGGCGCAAGTCGCCCTCATCGCGCGCGGGACCCAGTCGGCCGCCGGGTTAAGTCTGGATGGCTGGATGGATCCGCTCTACACCGAGGCCGGTTTTGAACACACGCATCATGTGGTGGTTCTCACCCGGCCCCGCCCGGCCACCCCCAGTTCCAGCCCCACCCGCTCCGATCTTAACATCCGCCGCGCAGGCCCCGAGGATACTCCGGCCATCATGGCCGCCGACCTGGCCGCATTTGCCGCCCCGTGGCAGATCTCGCCCCGCGTCATTCAGGCCGCGCTCACCCAGGCCGACTATCTCACCGTGGCTGAAAGCGCCGGGCAAGTGGTGGGTTATCAACTCACCACGCCCAATGGGAGCGGCGGGCATTTGGCCCGGCTGGCAGTTTTGCCAGGCTGGCAGGGCCGCGGTTTGGGGCGCGCCCTGGTGACCGACCTGACCGCGCACTACGATCGCCTGGGCGCGCGCTTGCTCACGGTGAACACTCAGGACACCAACACAACTTCACTGGCGGTTTATCAACACGCCGGGTTTGAACTCAACGGTGTGCGGTTCCCGGTTTTTCAGTTACATTTTGGATGATGCTATAATCGCGTTGCATTTATTGAATTCATTATTTTGGCGGAGGCTGACCGTGAGTTCCACTAGTGGACGGATGTTGACCAATGCGCGGGCCCGGCGGTTTATGCTGGCCATTCAGGAAGTGATGGGGCGAAGCGGGTTGACCACCATTCTGCGGCAGGCAGGTTTACAACGCTATACCGGCAACCTGCCCCCCCACAACGCTGAGGCGGGCATCAGTTCGGCGGAATACGCGGCGCTCATGCAGGCGATTGAGAATTATTACGGGCGCGGCGCGCGCGGCACCCTCAACCGCATCGGCCATGCGGTCTTTGCCCAATTGCTCAACACGCAGAAAGTGCAGGCCAATCTCAGCAAATTAGCCTGGCAGATTCAAGCCCCGCTCAACCGCAAAATCAACACGCTCCGCTGGCTGGCCAAGGAATTGACCGGCGCGATCACGGTGGAAGCCAACGGCGACCGGGTGATTGTGATTGACCAGGACAGCGACGCGACGTTTGGCCGCACCCGCGACAGCGAAATTTGCTGGGTGATGCTGGGTGAAATTCAAGAAGCCGTCAAGTGGGCCACGGGGGCCGACCATGAGATAACCGAGGTTAATTGCAAAGCCAAAGGTGATCCGGCCTGCCGCTTTGAAGTCGGGGACCCGCTGGGGTAAATGATCACCCTCTTTGGCGCAACCGGGTATACCGGCCAACTGATCGCTCAGGCCCTGGAGCGGCGCGGGCTTCCCTATCGGATTGCCGGCCGGTCGGCGGCCAAACTTCAGGCGCTCTCCCAAACACTCCCCTCGCATCCGGCCCAGGTGGTGGCCGATGTCAACACCATTCGGTCGCTCCCGGACATCTTCGCCGACACGCGCCTGCTCATTAACTGTGTCGGCCCGTTCACGGATTTAGGGGAGCCGGTGGTCGGACTGGCGGCGGCGCACGGGGTGCATTATCTCGACATCACCAATGAACTGGCCTATGTCTATGGCCTAAAGCAATATGCCAAGCTCGCCCGCCAGAACGGTGCGGCCATCGTGCCCGCTTGCGGGTTTGAAGTCGCGCTCAGCGATTGCGCCATTGCGCGCCTGCTCACCTCCGGCTCAAACTCAATCGAGGATATTTCCATTACTTATTATCTGGGCGGCTCAGGCATGAGCATTGGCACGCGCCTCTCGGGGTTGCGGATTTTCGCCACGGCCTGGCTCGCCTACCGCGAGGGGAAATACATTGGCGAGGCGCCCGGCTCGCAGATTAAGCGCGGCGTGATTAATGGTCGCCCCTTCGCCGCCATCAATTTCCCCAGCTCCGAAATCGCCACCGTGCCATTGCATTGTTCAACACGCAACCTGCACACGTGGCTGGCTATCTCGCGGCGAACAGTCGGGGTGGCCACCGCCATCATCCCCACCCTCGGTGTTTTGCTCCGCACCCCGCTGGGGACGCTCACCGCCGCCATCCTGCGGCGCCTCTCGGCCCTGCCCGACCCCGTCACGCGGCCCGATAGTAAATGGTCAATCCAAATAGAAATAACCCGGGGGCGACAAACCCAGACTCAGCTTGTGGCGGGCAAAGATGCGTATGGCCTGACGGGTGAGATTGCGGCGTATGCGGCTGAGGAGATGACCCGCGCGGATTATGCGAAAGCGGGCGTGCTGGCCCCCGCGCAGGCGCTGGACGCGGGAAAGTTTTTAGACTGGCTGACCACCACGCAGGGGGTGACCCTCAAAACCGAGGGACCCGCTTCCCCGTAGGGACCGGGCGGGTACCCGACCCGCCGGGTCACGCCCCCCCTCAGAACCCGGCCATCCCCAGAGCGTGCAACACCGCCACGGTCACGGGCGCAATCACCAGCGCGGGCAAATAGTTGGCCACGCGGATGGGGCGCAATTCCAACAAGGCGCTAAAGCCAATCCCCATCACCAACAAGCCGCCGGTCGCCGTCATCTCGTCAATCATGGGCATCGTCAGGAATTTATCGGCTTGCGCGGCGAGCAGGCTGATGCCTCCCTGATAAATGAGAATCGAAATGGTCGAGAACATCACCCCGATTCCGAGCGATGCCGCAAAAGCCAGCGCGGCAAAACCATCCAGCACCGATTTGATCGCCAGCAATTCGATATTACCTTTCAACCCATCCTGAATGGAACCTAGAATCGCCATCGGCCCCACGCAAAAAATGAGACTGGCGGTTACATAGCCGCGAATAAAGCGCGCTGTGCTTTCGGCGGTCGTGCCGCGATTGAAGCGCGCCTCCAGCCAGCCGCCGAAGCGCTTGAGGGCGTCGTCAATCTGCCACCACTCGCCCAGCAAGCCGCCCCCCAATACCGCGCCCAGTGGAATAAGAACGTTGTGCGAATCAAACGTCATCTTGACCCCCAGCGCGAGGGTGAACAACCCCAACGCCGACAAGACCGACTCGCGCACGCGCTCGGGTAATTTTGCGCCAAACAACGCGCCCAGCCCCCCGCCAATAAGGATGGTGATGATGTTAAGTAGTGTGCCGGTCATGTAAGTGAGAGAGAGTGTGTGTGAAGATTAGCGATTCGCCATCAGCCACAAGCTATAAGGATTTGTCCAAAAATAAATTAATCAATTCGAGTTATGATAGCTTGTCTTGA
>CAYUFY010000155.1:0-11329 GCA_964443795.1 uncultured Anaerolineales bacterium
GGGGGGGGGCGGGGGCGGGGGGCAGTGAGGGGGTGGGGGGGGGGGGTGAAGCGGGCGCGCCGGGGAGCGACCGACCCGCTTCCACTTTTCCTGAGGGCCCGCTGGCAAACAAGGGCTGAGCGCTGATCAGCATAACTAAAACCAGTCGTAACAATTTTTGGTCAGATCTAATGATTTGTCGGCGCATAAGGCATCCCAATCTCGCTGGTTATTGTAGCCTGCCTGAGCGAGTCGGCAAATAAACGGGGCGTACCCCAGTTTATTGTTTTTATCAGGTTGGTCGCAGAACTCGCGTCGGGCATTTGTCGGGCTTATAATCTCCGGTAAGTTATTTGGTGCCCCGGCTCTCTTTGGTGCTCATGAAAAAATTTCTCTCCCCGCCCACCTTTGCCGACGAAGACCTGACTTTCCAGGCGCGTCTGTTGCATTCCATTTTGTTGACGTTGTTGGTCGTTACCCTGGCCACACTGTTTGCGCCGCTTTTTATCATCAACCCCAAATTGAGCGTGCCCGTGTTGTATGTTTTGCTGGTTGCTTGTCTGGGAATCAGCGGCGGGTTGTTCGTGTTGTTGCAACGCGGGCAGGTGCGATTAACTAGTTTGCTTTTGGTCGGGGCCTTTTGGGTCATTATCACTTTCTTGGCTGGGAGTAGTGGCGGGTTACGCTCAACGGGTTATTTGGGCTACCCGGTCGTAGTGGCCCTGGCTGGCTTATTGCTGGGTGGGTGGGCTACCGGCCTGGTGACCCTGGCCAGCGCCAGCGCCGGGTATGTCATGCTTATCACCGCCGCGCCGGAGCCAGCCGCCTATGCCGCCAGCCTGGCGCCTTTGTCAGCGGTGTGGTTTTCCAGCACGGCCTATCTCATCATTCTAGCCGTCTTGCAGTATCTGGTCACCCAAGCCTTGTGGAATGCTTTGAAACGCGCCCGCGCCAGCGAAGCCCGTTATCGGATGTTGATCGAAGAAGCGCCCGATGGCATTTGCATCCTGGATAAAAACCTGCAGGTTTTGGAGTTTAACCCCCATGCGGGAGAAATGTTGGGCTATTCCCCCGCAGAAGCCATCGGCCAGTCGGTGCTCAAATTTGTTGATCCCGAAGACCTGGCGCAACGCCCGCTGGCCTCGGCGGAAGATTGGCGCAGTGGGCAGGCCATTCGGCGCGAACGAGTGCTGGTCCACAAAGCTGGCCGGCGGCTCCCCGTTGCTGGCAGTCTTAAAGCCCTGCCCGATGGCCGGTTGCAATATGTGTTTCAAGACATCACCGAGCGTAAGCAAGCGGAGGCCGCCGCCCACCAGGCCGAGGAACTTTACCGCCGCGCCATCGAAGTCGCTGGGGCCGTGCCGTACTACGAAGACTATGCCGCCAATGCCTATACCTTTATGGGGGATGGCATTCAACAACTCACCGGTTATAGCCCGGCCGAGATGACCCCCAACAAGTGGGGGGCCATCAGCCTCGCCGCTTATCCGGCTGGAGAAAATGCCGGCTACTCCCTGACCGAAGCCGTGCATCGCGCCCGCACGGGACAGGTCACTTTGTGGAAGTGTGATTTCCTCATCCGCACCGCCAGCGGGGAAGCGCGTTGGGTCGCGGACGCTTCGATTGAAATTCTGGATGGTCAGGGCGTGTCGCGCAGTTCGCTGGGCATTTTGCAGGATATCACTGAACGCAAGCGGGCTGAGGAAAAAATCCATCGCCTCAACGCCGATCTGGAACAGCGGGTGCGGGAGCGGGGTGAGGCGCTGGCCCGCGAACAACGGTTGAATGAAATCACCCGCATTATCTCGAGCGCGCTGGATCTGGAAACCCTGTTCCCCAATGTCGTGCGCCTCGCCGTCGAGTTGGTCGGCGCCGAAGCTGGCTCTCTCGCGCTGGTCGCCGCCGATGGCGCGACCATGACCTATCCGTATCTCTTCAATATTCCCCAAGCCCTGACCACCCCCACCACCCTGCGGGGGATCGGCCTCGCCTGGCGCATCGTTGAAACGCGCGCGGCGCTGACCGTGGATGAGTATGCCGCGCATCCTTCCGCCATGCCCGAATGGGCGAGTTCGGGTTTTCATGCCTTCGTGGGCGTCCCCATCCGCGTGGGCGAGGCTTGCCTGGGGGCGCTGGGCCTATTCAGCACCGATCCCGCCAAACGCTTCGACGTGCGCGATGTGGCTTTGCTGGAAGCCATCGGGCGGCAGGCCGGCATCGCCATCCAAAACGCGAATCTCTTCGAAGCGGAGCAGAAACGCGCCGATCTGCTCACCGCCCTGCACGAAACCGGGCTCGACCTGAGCGCCGAGCTGGATTTGAAGCTTCTCCTGCGCACCATCATGGAACGCGCCGCTCACCTGGTGGGCGCCGAGATGGGCGGGCTCTACGTCATGCGCGCCGACGAACAATCGTTGGAACGGGTGGTGAATTTACCCGACGACCCAACCCCTACCATTGTCGCGCTGGGGGAGGGCGTGGTGGGCCGCGTGGCCGCCGACGGTCAGGCCATCATCGTGCCCGATTATCTGGAGTGGCCTGGCCGGATACCCACTATTCACAACCCGCCCCGGGCCGTGCTGGGCGTCCCCATCCAGTGGCAGGATAAACCCCTGGGCGTCTTGAGCGTGTGCGATATGCGCCCCAATCATTTCCAGCCCAAGGATATTGATGTGGTGCGCCTGTTCACCGCCCAAGCCGCGGTGGCCATTAAAAACGCCCAACTCTTCGCCGCCGAGCAACAGCGGGTAAAACTGCTCACGGCCATTCACGAAACCGGGCTTGACCTCAGCGCCGAACTGGATTTACAAACGCTCCTGCAAACCATTATGGAGCGGGCAGTGTATCTCGTTGATGCGCCCTGGGGCAGTCTCTATCTGATGCAAGTTGATGGTGAAACCCTGACCCGGGCGGCCGCCTTTCCACAAGACACCGATAGTTTGTCGGTGCCGCTGGGAGAGGGCCTGGTGGGGCAAGTGGCCGCCAACCGCCAACCGTTGCTCCTGGCCGATTACCTGAACTGGCCCAATCGCATTCCCGACTGGCCTGATCCGCCCCGCTCGGTCATCGGCACGCCAATTCAATGGCAGGGAGAGCCATTAGGTGTGCTGACCGTCAGTGATCCACAACCCAACCGTTTCCAGGATAACGATGTTGACACCGTCCAACTCTTTGCCGCCCAAGCCGCCGTCGCCATCAAAAACGCGCAACTCTTCGCCGCGGCCCGCCGCCAACTCGAGGAGTTAACCATCCTACATGCCGCGGCCCTGAGCGCGGCCAATGCAACCAATGAGGATGATTTAATTACGCGCATGACCAATATCATCGGCGAGACCCTGCACCCGGACGTGTACGGCGTAACGCTGGTGGACTGGCCCACCGGGATCCTGCACCCCCACCCCAGTCAGCGCGGCCTCGACGCGGATTATGCACCCCCGACCATCCCCATCACCCAAGGCATCGCCGGGCAAGCCATCCGCACCCGGCAGGCCATCCGCGTGGCCGACGTAACCCAACAGCCCGACTACGTAGCCGTGGCTCCGGCCATCCGCTCGGAACTCTGCGTGCCGCTCAAAGTCAGCGAATTAGTGATTGGCGTCCTGAATATTGAGAGCACGCGCGTGAATGCCTTTAGCGAATCCGACGAGCGCCTGCTGGTCACCATGGCCGGGCAACTGGCCACCGCCATCGCCCGCCTGCGGCTCACCGAAGAATTAGAAGACCGGGTGCGCCAACGCACCGAGGAACTCAGCGCGGCGAACGCCGCCCTGGCCAAAGCGGCCCGGCTCAAGGATGAATTCCTGGCCAGCATGAGCCACGAACTCCGCACCCCGCTCACCGGCATCCTGGCCTTCGCGCAAGCCTTGCAAAAGCAGGTCTACGGCCCGCTGACCGACAAACAACTCAAATCCCTGCAGTCTATTGAAGATAGCGGCAAGCATCTGCTCGAACTGATTAATGATATTCTCGACCTGTCGAAAATTGAGGCGGGCAAATTTGAACTGGAACCAAGCCCCATTGTGGTTGAAGATTTATGCCAAGCCGCCCTCCGGCTGGTGAAACAAATGGCGCAAACCAAACAGCAGACCATTGCCTACAGCCTGCGCCCGCTGGATTTAGAACTGGTCGCCGACAGTCGCCGCTTGAAACAAATGCTGGTGAACCTGCTCAGCAATGCGGTCAAGTTTACCCCCGCAGGCGGACAACTCGGCCTGGAGGTCGAAGCGGATGAACGGCTCAACAGCGTGCGCTTCAGCGTCTGGGATAAAGGCATTGGCATTGACCCCGCCGACCTCACCCGTCTGTTCCAGCCCTTCATGCAACTCGATAGCCGTCTGGCGCGGGAATATGCAGGCACGGGTTTGGGGCTGGCGTTGGTGCGCCGCATGACCGAATTACACGGCGGCAGTGTGACCGTCGAAAGCCGCCCGGGGGAAGGCAGTCGCTTCGTCATCACCCTGCCCTGGCGCCGCCCGCCCGAAGTTTCTCATCGAAAAGTTGAAGCGCTCAGCGCCTATCCCGCCCTGCGCCACGCGCTGACCATCGAAGACTCACCCATCGCCGCCGAACAAATCACGCGCTACCTCAACGAATTGGGGATTGCCAATGTGGTCGTTCCGCGTGCGGCGGGCGTGGTGGCGAAAGCCGCTGAGCTCCTGCCCAGTGTGCTCCTGCTCGACCTGTTCCTCCCGGACCAATCAGGCTGGGATTTACTCGGCGAACTTAAGGCCGATGCGCGCACCAAGGATATTCCAGTCATCATCATCTCCGTCCTCGACGACCGGGCGCGCGGCAAACTGTTGGGAGCCGCCGATTATCTGGTGAAACCGATTGCACTGGCCGATTTACAAACCGCACTCAGGCGGGTCGCTAACCCCGTGACGGTCACTCACCCCGCGCTGGTCATCCCTGTGGCCACGCCGAGCGCCACTCACGCCCGGCTGTTGTTGGCCGAGGACAACGAGGTCAACATCAGTGTCCTCACCGATTATTTAGAAGCCGAAGACTATCAGGTCTCCGTGGCGCGGAACGGGAGCGAGGCCGTGCAACTAGCCCGCGACCTCAAGCCCGCTTTAATTTTGATGGATATTCAAATGCCGGGGATGGATGGCCTGGAGGCCACCCGGCGGATTCGCTTGGAACCCGGGCTGGCGCGCATCCCCATTGTGGCGCTGACCGCGCTCGCCATGCCCGGTGACCGCGAGCGGTGCCTGGCCGCCGGAGCCACTGAGTACCTCACCAAACCCGTGAACTTGGAAGAACTGAGCAACTTGATTAGCAAGTTACTGAACCCCTAAAACAAATAACCTCCCGCCGGTTGCTTCTCTCAACCAAGTGGTTGGAGCAAAAACCGGCGGGAGGTTGCCCGTTAAGTGCCGCGCCACAAATTACTTTTACCCCGCCCGGCGCCCCGCCAGCTCGGTAAAGACATCCTCCAAAGTCACCTCGGCCTCTTCGACCTGCGCGCCGGAGAACCCCGCCCCCGCCAATGCTCCGCGCAACGCTTCCAACGTATAGCGCCCCGGCGCGGTGATGGCATGCAATTGGTCACCCAGCAACCCCACATGTTCCATCCCCGGCAAGGTGTGTAAAAAATCGAGGGCGGTAATCAGCGGCTCCGCCACAATATTCCAGGCCGCGCCCGTAACCACTGTGCGCTTCAGCGCGCTGGGCGCATCGAGCGCCAGCAACCGCCCCTGATTCATAATCCCCAGCCGCCCACAATGCTCGGCCTCATCCATGTAATGCGTACTGACAAAAATGGTCGCCCCCGCCTCGGCCAGCGTGTAGATAATGTCCCAGAACGCGCGCCGGGCCTCGGGGTCAACGCCCGAAGTCGGCTCGTCGAGAAACAACAACTGTGGCCGGTGGGTCAGCGCAATCCCCAGCGCCAGCCGTTGCCGCCAGCCGCCCGCCAACGCACCCGCCAATTCATTCTCGCGGCCAGTCAACCCGATGAGTTCAATCACTTCCTTCACGCGTGGCCGATACGCCTCCGCGCGCAAGCCATAAATCCCGGCATAGAACACCAAATTTTCGCGCACCGTTAAATCTTCGTACAACGCGAACCGCTGACTCATATACCCCACCAACGGGCGAATGCGCTCGGCCTCGCGCTGGATATCGAACCCCAGCACTTCCGCGCGCCCGGCGGTGGGCAGTAACAACCCCAACAACATCCGCATCGTGGTAGTCTTGCCGCTTCCGTTCGGGCCGAGATAGCCCACCACCTCGCCGCGCTGAATCTCAAAACTTACGTGGTCCACAGCAGTGAAGTCGCCAAATTTTTTAACCAACTCATTGACAGCAATCACGGTGTCAGTCATAAGACCCGCTTCCCCTCCAACAGCGCGATGAAGACATCCTCCAACGACGGCGGGATCTGACGCAGACGGTCCACCTGCACCCGCGCCTCGGCCAGCGCCCCCGGCAGGCGTGCCAGTGGCCCGGCGGGACTCGTGACCCGCAAGTGGAACCGATCCCCGAAGGTCAACACATCTTGCACCTCGGGGTCGGCGCGGGCCACCTGCATGGCGGCCGCCTTGGGGTGCGCGGCCAATTCCAGCACCCGGCCGGTCATCGAAGCCGTCAACTCCCGCGGGGAGCCTTCGATGAGTAGCTTGCCCGAGTGCATAAACCCCAGCCGATTGCACCGCACGGCTTCATCCATGTACGGCGTGCTCACAATCACCGCGCGCCCCTCCGCCAACACCCGAATAATCAACTGCCAAAAATCCTGGCGCGTCACCGGGTCCACCCCGCCCGTCGGCTCGTCCAGCAAAATCACTTTCGGCTCATGCACCAGCGCGCACGCCAGCCCCAGCTTTTGCTTCATCCCCCCCGAGAGTTGTGCGGCCAGCCGTCTCTCAAAACCAGTCAACCCCACAAACTTCAATAAATCCGTCACGCGGGGTTTCAGCCGCGCCGCCGCGAGGCCGCGCATCCGCCCAAAAAATTCCAGATTTTCGGTCACGGTCAAATCACCATACAGACTAAACCGCTGAGCCAGATAGCCCAGATGCGCGCGCGCCTGCTCGGTCTGTTTCTCAATATCGTACCCGGCCACTTGCGCCGTGCCAGAGTCCAACCCCAGCGCGCCGACCAGCAGGCGCAGGGTCGTGGTCTTGCCCGCGCCGTCTGGCCCGACCAGGCCATAGGCCTCGCCCGCCTTCACCCGCAGGCTCACGCCATCCACCGCACGGGTTGAGCCAAAGGCTTTATGCAAGTCACGCGCTTCAATCAGAGTTTCCATGTTGTGGGAATTGGAAAACCTGTCAGGTCTTAAAGACCTGACAGGTTTAGAGATAGATTCTTACTCTCCAAACTTAACATCGGCTGGCATGCCCGGCTTCAATCGGCCGTCGGCATTGTCCACCGTGAGTTTGATGGCAAACACCGTGGTCTTGCGACCCTCGGCGGTTTGCACGTTGCGCGGCGTGAATTCAGCCTGATCGGCGATGTGCGCCACCTGCGCGGTAAACGTGACTCCCGCAAACGAGTCCACCGTCACTTGCGCGGTCTGCCCAAGGCGCAAGTTGCCATAGCGGTCTTCCGGCACAAACACGGTGATCGTCAAATCATTCAGCTGACCGATGACCAGCAGAGTCACGCCGGGGCTGGCAAACTCGCCGGGTTCAATCGTGCGCGCCAGAATCACGCCCGCCGCCGGGGCGACCAGCGTAAGTTTGCCAATCTGCACATCCAGCACATCGAGCGCGGCTTGCGCGGCGGCGACTTGCGCGGCGGCGGCCTCGGCCTGCGCGGCGGCGGCGGCGACCTGCGCGTGAGCGGCCTCCACCTGTTCGGCGCGCGGCCCGGACTGGGTGAGCGCATATTGCGCCTGTGCGGTCGCCAAACCCGCCTTGGCCTGATCGAGGCGGAACTTCAAATCCTTGCCGGGGGTCGCATCTTTGGCCGTGTCGGACAGATCAGCGTACAGCCCTTGCAGATAATCCACTGACACTTGCGCCGCCGATACTGCGGCTCTGCCCACTGCCAATTGCTCGGCCGAAGGCCCAGCCTTGAGCAAGTCGTAATTGGCTTGCGCGGCGGCTTGCGCCGATTGCGCGGCAGTCTGCGCCGATTGCGCGGCGGCCAAAGTGGCGGCAACTTGCTCGCGTTGGGTGGTCAACAGCGTGGTATCAAACTGAACCAGCACCTGACCAACTGTGACCTGATCGCCTTCGGCCACCTTCACTTCGGCCACCCGGCCACCCAGCTCCGGGGCGACATTCACCGTGATGGCTTCAATGGTGCCCGAAGCGGTCATGGCCCCCGCGTCGGTGACGACTCGGCCACCGCCGAAGAAATACCAATAGCTCACGCCTAACATGGCCACAATCAAAATCACAGGCAAAACACGTCGAGGGTTGGGATGCATGAAGACCTCCAGAAATAAATCTCAAATGTCAAATGCCAATCGGGAATTTAGTGACATTGGAAATTTGAAGTTTGGGTTTGGATATTAATCAAGTCGTTTTCTAAAGCGCAGAGTTGCCGCGCCCATAATGACCACCGCAAAGATACTCAGGGCGACGATCTCCGACCAGAGCGCCTCCACCCCCACACCTTTGAGAATAATCCCGCGCACAATGATGAGAAAGTAGCGCAGGGGCACGGCGTAGCTGAGCCATTGCAACACGGTTGGCATGGCCGCCAGCGGAAAGAAGAAGCCGGAGAGGAAGATAGACGGCAACATGGTAAAGAACGACGTGAGCATGGCTTCTTGTTGCGTATTCGAGATGGTCGAGATGAACAGCCCCAGCCCCAGGGTGGAGATCAAGAACAATCCCACCAAAATCAGCAACAAGGGCAGGCTCCCGTTAATCGGCACCCCAAAAATTAGCACCCCCGCGATGAGAATCTCCACCGTGTCAACAAACGCAATCAGCACATACGGCATCACCTTGCCCACCACCAATTCCCACGCACGGATGGGAGTGACGATGAGTTGTTCAATCGTGCCACGCTCCCGCTCGCGCACAATCGCGGTCGAGGTCAGGATGGTGGTGAGGAATTGCAAAATCATGCCGATCAGGGCAGGCACCATGTAATAAGCGCTGATGAGGTCCGGGTTGTACCAGACTTGGGTCCGGACTTCGATCGCGGGTTGGAACACCGCCCCCTGCCCACGCCGCGCCAAGCGCTCAATGGTCAACGCCGTCGCTTTGGATTGACCGACCAAGATGGCCGCTGACAGAGCCGTGCCTGCCACCGTGGGGTCGGAGCCGTCAATGACAAACGCAACTCGCGCGGTTTCCCCGGCGGCCAGGCGGTCACTGTATCCCGGCGGGATGATGACCCCCGCGCGCGCAGAGCCTTTATCAATCAAGGCGCGCAATTCCGCTTCGGAGGCCACGTCAAAATCCAGCCGAAAGTAATCGGCGGTGCGATAGGCGGTCAGCAAGGCGCGCGACGCCGCCGTTTTATCCTGGTCAAATACAGCCAGCGGGACATTGCGCACATCATTGGTCGCCGCATAGCCGAGCAGGAAGAGTTGCATCACCGGCATGACAAACGTCAGCGCCAGCGTGCGCGGGTCGCGAATGATTTGGATAAATTCTTTACGGATGAGCGAGAACAAGCGGGTATTGAACATCAAGCCTCCGGTTCCAAAATGCCGTGCAGATAAATATCAATCATGCCCGTTAAAGCGTCAGGGCCGCCGGATTTGAACATGGGGGTGTCTTTCAAGAGCATCTCGCTCAGCAGGAAACCGATCATTAGCGCCAGATAGGCGCGCAACAACACCGGCGGCGGGAGCGGGCGTAACCGGCCGCGTTTGGACGCCAGCCCCTCCACGAAGCTCATGAAGACGGGAAAAATGCGGGTGGCCAGTTGTTTTAAGTGCCGCCCCTGAAATTCCACCAACTCCATGAATACGAGCGGTAATATTTGCTTCTGCATCCGCGGCATTTGGGCGCGCATGTATTCGCTGGTTTCCTGCACAAATTCCTCCACGGTTTCACTGGGCGATTCACTCAAAACCGGGAGGAGTTGATGATAGGGGTGATAAGCATCCAGCACTGCGGCGAAGATGGCTTCCTTGTCGTGGAAATGGTTGTAGATGCCTCCCACCGCGACCCCGGCGGCGGCGGCGATTTGGCGCATACTGGTGCCATGAAAGCCGTGTCGAATGAACAGACCATGCGCGGTTTCCAGCAATTTCATGCGGGCGAGTTCACCGCGTGGGGTGGCGGTGGGTTTGAGTTTGGTGGTAGGCATGAGAATGTATTTATGAACGCTCGTTCATATTCTAGTCCAAATTAGACTCGTGTCAATAGTCAAAATAAAACAGCCCCGCCAGAAAATTCCGGCGGGGCTGTTGGAGTGGGTCAGGCAGTTTAGCTCTCAATTTTTTTGGACTTGTCGCCTTCGTGGAGGGAGGCGATTTGGCGCAAAACCGCCAGCAAGGCCAAGCCAATACCCACGGCCTCGGCGGGTTGCAGTTCGGGCTTGCCGCCCTGCTCTTCCACTGAATTCACATACAAATAGGCCGCGCACACGCCCAGCGTCGCGCCCACCACCCCTCCGACCAGAAAGGCTTTGGTGCGCCAGTTCATGTTAGTCATACCCGCCTCCCGAAGGTAAAGATGGAACGAATATCCGTGGTAAGTTTTTCCAGGGCCGCCACCCACGATCGAATTGACACAATGGCATTGCCCACATACGCTGTGTAACGTTTGGCCTCATGCGCGGTCAGCCACATAAATTCCTGGGCTTGCTTGAAGAGAAAGGGCAATTCCCGCAGGGCCACGAACAAGCCGTAACACAATCCGATGATTAAGGCTAACAACACCAGCCCCCAAAAGGCCGTGGGGATAATCACAAAAATCAGGGAAACATCGGCCAAGGGGGAACGGGCCTCGGCCCCGGCAGGCGATGCCACCACTACCATCAAGCCAATAATCACCATAACTGCCAAACCACAGGGGAGGGCAATTTGCCACAAGGTCTCCTGGCGGTGACGGGCGTGGGTATGCGCGTTGCGGGTTCGAGGCAGGGGGAGTAGGGATTTCTCGACCATGTTGGTTATTCTAGCATAGTCTGATTGGCAGATTCAATTCTGGGTGGATATAATTGGCGAGGTTGTCAAAATCCATTTATTCAACTCACAGGAGATTCCTATGAAGAAAATCTTTAGCTTGTTAATCGCCGCGCTCTGGTTAACCGCCTGCGGCGGCGGCCCGACGACCGTCGGGATTACGCTCGAATCTTTCAAGATCATTCCCACCCTGACCTCGGCCAAAGCCGGGGAAGTCACCTTCACCATCCAAAACAAAGCCACGGATCAGGTGCATGAGTTTGTGGTCCTCAAAACCGATTTAGCCGCCGACCAATTGCCGCTAAA
>CAYUFY010000156.1:0-3249 GCA_964443795.1 uncultured Anaerolineales bacterium
CCATGACCTTTGCGGTAAATCACTGCCCCCTCTCGAACGACAATCACGGCCGCTCCTGGTTCGGTTGGGGGATAGGTTGCCTGCAACAAGTTATCTACCGTCTGGATCAAGCGCATATCAGGTTGCATGCAAGGCTCCAATTTTTACCCGCGCCCAATGGCCCCGGCCCGTTTAAAATCCGCCAGTGTCAAATTGAAGATATGCCCGAACCCGGCCACAAACCGCGCCGATTGCGGGACAATGGCATACAGGTCAAAATCGGCGAGAGCGAAGTTTTGAGCGGAATCGGGGAATTGAGCTAGATACCCCTCCTGCGCGGCCACAAACTCGGCCCCGCCCTTCGGGAGGCCGACCGCCTCGCCTTGAATCGAAACCCGCGCCAGGGTTTGCGGATCCACGAGGCCGGGATCGGTCTGGGCAATCAGCAAACCCACCCGGCGGTCGGCGCGCAACGCGCGGGTATGAACCGCCAGACCGCTGAGGTGCAAATAAAACTTCGTCAAATCCTCCCCCGCCAGATACGTGACCATCGAGACAAACGGCGCGCCCTCGCGGAGCGTGCCCAGCGCGGCCAGGCGGGTCGAGCGCAGGAGGAAGGCGAGGGTGTGGAGGGCAGAGGACGAAAGCAATATTAGAAACTCCCACTGATAGTTTAATAAGATGAACAGCCATCTCTAGCTATATCTTTGCGGATGAAAATAACTAGACGGCTATTATTCCATACCGTACGTCCGTTTGACAAACGCAAATCGCTTTCTAGAAATGCTGGCTCAAAATGCCATATATATCCTTGCGCCAGCGTAGATCGCATAAAGGCTTCTACAAACACCTCATTACTGACAATAAATTCGGGATTCACTTCTTTAGCATAACCTACTGGTAAAGCGCCTAAAGCCCCGCTACGTCGTTCAGCTGGCACAGCCATTGGATGGTATTTTAAAGCTGTAGGAGTTGCCAACCCCACGCCATCTGCGATGTAGCCTTGAAATCCGTATCCTAAGCCTCCGATTTCTGGGGCCAACAAAGTAGCGGTTGGGCATTGATTATAAAGATTAAAGCCAACTTGAATGTATTGACGAACTCTGGCGCCCATCATAAACCCTTCATAGAGTGAGGGCGTCCACAATGTGGCCACATCCCTAACACCTGCCCAACTTCCGAACAATACAAGCACTGTTATACCCACCTGACGGAAACGTCCTCGCAACTTGGCAGACTTAAGGGGGGCTAAAAAAATCAATTTGAATAGCCCATACAACAATGGAACCATAAAGATAGGGATATACCAAGGAAACAAGTGTGCTCCAGCAATAACATATGCCGCAATAAGTAGCAGGCCAAACACCATTAATAAATTCAGGAAATGACTCGCCCGACTTGAGATGGCCTTAAACATCATGATGAAATAGGTAGTAGATAGAGCGATAATGATCATAGCTACCCAGCGAGTATTTCCATATTCGATGTCATAAACTCGGGCCTTGGCAATAATAGTATTAGGGATTCCCCATCCGTAGAAATAAAATTCGTATATTAAGAAAGGTAACGCGCCTGTCAATGACCATATCATGCCTTTCCAAAGACTGAAAAGGCGAGAAATATGAGCATAGATGAGTACTAGCAATAGAAACAGCACGAATTCAAAGCGCAGGAATACCAACGCGCCTAGCAGAAGCAACCCAAGTTGACTTCCCCTCCATACCCCTTGAAGAGCTAATCCCAGAATGAACATTGCGAAAGGTGTCTCCATCAAGCCGATGCTAGAGCGCAATAGTAAGTGAACATAGCAGACTCCAAATAGCATCGTGATATAGACAGGCAGTTCTTTGCCTATAATAGTTCGTAGCAAACGTGCATGAACCAAAGCACCCATGAATGTTAGCCCGGCGTTTAAGAGGGATACACTGATAGGTATAGGGCCTTGCAAGAAATAGAGCATTGCCAGAATCAGCGTCCAGCCAGGCGATGAACTGGCATTCACAGCTTCAGTTCCATTGAAATATGGTCGCCCGTATTGGGCAAAATTCTTGGCAATCCGTAAGTGAATATAGGCATCGTCATCTGCATAGGGCAACAACCGTAAATGGATGAGCACTAGCAAGGTTGCCATCGCTATAAGGGTGACTAACCAGGCCAGATGTGTGGTCTTTACTTTAGCAGTGAGGACTTTGATTGGCATGGTACCCTCTGATCTCATAGCTTACTTAAGTGCCTACAAATTCATCCTGGCCAGCACCGCCGCCCCCACCACGCCCGAAGCATCCTTCAACGCCGCCGGGACAATCCGCACGGTGCGGGCATTGGTCTTATTGATCAAGTTGGCGTAAGCCACCTTGCGGATGGGCGCGACAAACGCGTTGCCGCCGCGCTCGGTCACGCCGCCGCCAAAGACAATCATCTCTGGATCGAGAATGTTAATCATATTCGCGGTCAGCAAGCCGAGCGTGTGTTGCGCGATGGCCAACACTTCCTTCATCACCGCGTCGTCCTGTTTCAGCGCTTCATAAATCACACTGCTGGTTAAGCGCCCGCCGCCCACGCTTTGGATCAGGCTGGGGACCAGACTCTTTTGGCCTTTGGCCACCAGTTCGCGCACCAGGCGCTCCATGCCCGTGCGGCTGGCGATTGGCTCCACCGTGCCGGGTTGCCCGGTCTTGCCCACAATGCCATTATCCGCCGCGACCACGGTGTGGCCGACCTCGCCCGCGCCGCCGCGAAACCCGCCGCGCAATTCGCCGTTGAGGATGATGCCGCCCCCGATGCCGGTGCCCACAAAAATGGCGACCATATCTCGCACGTCTTTGCCCGCCCCGTGCGTGAACTCGCCCATCGCGCCCGAGCGGACATCGTTATCAATGAAAGCCGGGAGGCCCGTGAGCGCCTTCAATTCATCGGCCAGCGGGCGGTTGTTCCAATCCCGGCCCAAGTTGGCGGCCAGGCGGATGACGCCCCGCGTGGTATCCACTGGCCCCGGCACCCCCACGCCGATGCCGCTAATATCTTTCGGCTTGACCGCGGCGGCTTTAATGGCACGCTCGATGATTTCGGCCAGACGCGCCACCACTTGCTTGCCGCCCAGTTCGGGGTGGGTCTTGCGCTTTTCGAGCGCCAACACCGCGCCGTCTTTGGTGACGACCCCGGCGCGCATACTGGTCCCGCCCAGATCAACGCCAATAAAGAGCGATTGTTTTTTAGACATAATTCATCTCCAAAAAAGAAAGCCAAGGGCAGAAGGCGGTAATCGGTAAT
>CAYUFY010000156.1:3349-11263 GCA_964443795.1 uncultured Anaerolineales bacterium
TAACTCTAACTCTAACTCTAACTCTAACTCTAACTCTAACTCTAACTCTAACTCTAACTCTTCTCATCTTCCATCAACAATCGTCGCAACACCTTCCCCATAAAATTGCGCGGCAGTTCCTTGCGGAACTCAATCTGCCATGGCACGGCATATTCTTCGAGGCGGCGTTTACAGAGCGCCATCAGTTCGTCGGTGTTCAGCTCTGCGCCTTCTTTCAAAACCACATACGCCTTCACTTTTTGGAACGGCCACTTGGGCGCTTGCACGCCCACCACCGCCACTTCTTTCACCTTGGGGTTTTCGTACAGCACTTCTTCCACATCGCGCGGATACACTTGATAATCACCCGCCAGAATCATTTCACGTTTGCGCGCAATGACTTCGAAATACCCCTCATCGTCCATTCGCCCGATGTCGCCGGTCATCAGCCAGTTATCTTTGGCAATCGGCCCGGCGGTGTTGTCGTCGAGATACCCGATCATCACCTGCGGGCCGCGCACCGCGATCTCGCCCAGTTGTCCCGGCGGGAGGTCGCGGCCCGTTGCCAGGTCCACAATCTTCGCTTCGGTCGAGGGCAGGGGGATGCCAATCGAACCGACTTTGCGGCGGCCCAAGAACGGATTGGCGTGGGTCACGGTCGTGGCCTCGGTCAGGCCGTAGCCTTCGATCAAACGCCCGCGCGTGAGTTTCTCAAACGCCTCCTGCACTTCCACGGGCAGGGGGGCCGCGCCGGAGATGCAAGCCTTGATGGAACTGATGCCGTAGCGGCGCGCGCCTTTGAAGTTGGCGATGGCCATGAACATGGTCGGCACGCCGGGGAAGAGCGTGGGCCGATAGCGCCGGATGGCCTTCAGGACTTCGAGCGTGCTGAAGGTGGGCTGAATAATCATCGTCGCCGCGAGCATGATCGGGACGTTGAGGGCGGTGGTCATGCCGTAAACGTGCGAGAAGGGCAGGACGGATAGAAAGGTCTCGCGCCCCTCTTTGACGCCCGGAATCCAGTGCCGGGTTTGCAGGGCATTGGCGACGAGATCGCGGTGGGAGAGCATCACGCCTTTGGGTTCGGCGGTGGTGCCGGAGGTGTATTGAATGAGCGCCAACCCATCGGGATTGACCTCGACCTCGGGCGCGTGGTGGTGATGTTTGTAGAGTTCGTTGGTGAGGAGCGCCATGCCCCGCCCAAGCGGGAACGGCAACCGATGGCCTTCCGGGCCCTCGCGGGTGAGCGCGAATAAAAAGCGCTTGGGTTCCGGCAAGTAGTCTTTGACGCTGGTGAAGATGATGTGCTGGAGGGCGGTCTGGGCTTGCACGGTGCGCGCGGTTTCAGCCAAGCGTGTGAGGGTGACCAACACCTTCGCGCCCGAGTCGCGCACTTGCCGGGCCAGTTCCGCCGGTTCGGAGAGCGGCGTAGTGAACACGACCACGGCTCCGGCTTTGAGCGCGCCGTAAAACGCGATGACGGTCTGCGGCAGATTGGGGAGCAGGAGCAGAACTTTATCGCCCGGGTTCACGCCGAGCGAGCGCAGGTAATTGGCGAAGCGCGATGACTCTTGGTTAAGCCGCCGATATGTCAGGTGGTTGCCTTCGAAGATGATGGCCGTTTTGCGTGGGAAGCGCCGCGCCGCCGAGCGCAAGAGGCGGTGCATGGGCGCGGGCGGAAGGCCGATGGTGTAGGGCACCCCGGCGTCATAATGCGCCAGCCAGGGGCGAGCCTTGCGGAGTTTGGCGCGGTCATCCCCCTCCGCCCCGCGCCGGCTTTTGGTGCCTTCCACAAAGCGCTCCAGCGCGCGGTTCACGGCTTCGCGCCGTTCGAGCATCACCATGTGCGCGCTCGCGCCCACATCCACATCTTCGGCGTTGGGGATGGCGCGGGCGACTTCGGCAAAGTATTTGGGCGGAAAGACCCAATCGTTATGACCGCGCACTACCAGCGTGGGCAGGGTGAGACTGCGGAACATGCTCCACCCGACCCAGGTTTTGAGGGCATGGCGGTACATATTTTTCATCACCGTGGGGGTGGGGGAGAACCATTTTTTCAGGTACACCGCGTGGGCGAAGTTCAATATCGGCGCGGGGAGCGCAATCGCCAGGCGTTGGCCGAGGTTTAGTTTATATTCGCCCGCGCTCGCCACGAGGACGAGTTTTTCAACTTGATCGGGGTGGGTGCTGGCATATTGGGTGACGATGGCCCCGCCGAAAGAGTGGCCGAGCAAAATGAATTGGTCGGTTACGTTCAGCACTGCGAGCGCGGCGTGGATATCGGCGACGTGTTGTTCGACCGAGTAGTTCCATGCCTCCGGTTTGTCCGAGAGGCCGTGGCCGCGCAGGTCGAGGGCGATGACGCGCGAGTCGTCGGAGAAGCGGCGGAGTTGATAGACCCACTGGGTGGCGTTACCACCAAAGCCGTGGATGAAGACCATCGTTCGCGCTGGATGGTCGGGGGAGATGTCAATGGCGCTCAGGCGCACCGGGGGGAGACCCGGCAAGCGCACTTCGCGTCGGTAGAGTTCGAGGTCAACTTCCATGGCGATAAATGCTTTCCAATAAACCAGGCCCTAGTGTCGAATGAACCGCAAACGCTGATTCTACGATGACTGTCGCAATTCGTTCTTCCTTTTCCGAGAGCGGCGGTGGTTGGTTTTTCATGCAGACATTTCTTCGTGTCTTTGAGTCTTTGTGGTGAAAATCGCTTTGTCTAAAGTCATCTGAGGATTATAGGCCTCACTTTGGCAAAAGCGTAACCACCTTTCCCCACAACGGCGGGCCGAGGATGAGCAGGCCCACCACCACCGCCGTGAGCGCGCCTACCAGCACGGCGGCGGCGGCTACGTCTTTGCCCACTTTGGCCAACGGGTGCAGGTCGGGCGAGGCCAGGTCTACCACCGCTTCCAACGCGGTGTTGATAAATTCGGCCATCCACACAAAGCCCACGGCCAGGATAATGACTGCCCATTCGAGATTATTTAATCCCAGCCATAAACCCACTCCAAAAACGGTCAGCGACGCCACCGAATGAATCCAGGCATTGCGCTGGGTGCGAATGACGTACGCCCAGCCCGTGATGGCGTGGCGGAAGGAATCGAGGCGCGAGGCGGCGCGCATGGGGGATGCGGGGGGAGGGTGAGGCATCAGGCCCAGCGCATGACCACACTGGCCATCACGATCCCCAGCACAATCCCCCCCACCACTTCGCGGGGGGTGTGGCCGAGCATCTCTTTCAATTCCTTCTCGGCCAGCGGGTGGCCGGTCAGCAATTCGTCAATCATCAAGTTCAGCACCCGGGCATGGTCGCCCGCCTGCCGCCGGACGCCGATGGCGTCGTAGATGACAATGCCGGCCAGCACAAACGCCAGCGCAAAGAGCGCCGAATCGAACCCCTGCGCCAGACCAATCCCCATGGCCGTGCCACTCACCAACGCCGAGTGGGAGGAGGGCATGCCGCCCGCGCTGAGGAGCAACCCCCAATCCCAGCGCCGGCGCAAAACATACTCCAGCGGCACTTTGATGATTTGCGCCAAAATCCAGCCGCTGAAGCCGGCCCACAAAATTTTATTCGAGAAGAATTGGGTAAAAAACTCGCCCATGCGTTATTCCTCGGAACTTTCAAAGGCTTCAACCGCATACCCACTGGCTTGCGGTCGCAGTTGTTTGATTTTTAGTTCGGCCTCGGCCAATAACGCGCCGCACCGGGTCGCCAGCGCTTGCCCGCGTTCAAATAATTTCAACGCCTCGTCCAGGGGCAGTTGGCCTTCCTCTAATTGCTGGACAATGGCCTCCAACTCGGCTTTGGCGGCTTCGAACGTCACAGCGGCGGCGGAATCTTTAATCTTGAGTTTTGATTTTTGGGCCATGGTTGATTTTCGGTAGTGGTAACAAAGTAAGTGATGGTGCGCTAGACCTGTCAGGTGGGCGCCGCAAAACGCTGTTTTTTTCGAGTGCCGAATGCGCCCACCTGACAGGTCTTTCAAATTCACCACTTACAAAGTTACCACTACCGATTTTCTATGGGGTTATTGGCTGTTATCTACGACTTGCACCTCAAACGCGCCGTCACTTACACGCACCTGTAAGGCCTCGCCGCTGGTCACGGTTTGCGCTTGCCGCACCACCGTGCCATCGGCCCGGGTCACCAGGGCGTAGCCACGATTAAGCACGGCCAGTGGGCTAACCGTGGTTAATCCCTGAGTTAATCCGGCCAGGCGTGCGCGTTCCAGTTCCAGCCGGTGTGTTACGGATAGTTGCAAGCGCCCCTGCAAATTGGTAACGGCTTGCCGGGTGCTGGCTAACCGGGCCTGCGGCGACAAGCCGCGCAAGTGAGCGGTGAGTTCGGCCAGTTGCATCTGCCTGAATTGCACCCGCCCGCTCAGGGCGGCGCTCAAGCGCTCGGACAGCGTATCCGTCTCCACGCGCACATCCGCGATGGGCGTGGGGGTTGCCAGTTCGGCGGCGGCGGAGGGGGTGGGGGCGCGCACATCCGCCGCAAAATCGGCCAGCGTGAAATCGGTTTCGTGGCCGACCCCGCTCACCACCGGAATCGGCGAGGCCGCAATGGCCCGCGCCACCCGCTCGTCGTTGAACGCCCACAAGTCTTCGAGTGAGCCACCGCCCCGGCCCACAATAATCACCTCGGGCTGGAATTCAATCAAGGCGCGCAGGGCTTCCACTATCTGCGGGGGCGCCTCCGCGCCCTGCACCGCTGTGGGCGATAGCAACACCTCGGCCAACGGCCACCGGCGGCGCAAAATATTCAGCATATCCCGCAAAGCCGCCGCGCGGGGCGAAGTCACCAAACCGATCACGCGCGGGGCGCGGGGCAGGGGGCGTTTGCGGCGGGGGTCGAACAACCCCTCGGCTTCCAGTTGTGCCTTCAACCGCGCGAACTGGCGGTATAACTCCCCCTCACCCACGGGTTCAAGCGCGAGCACATCCAATTGATATTGCCCGCGCACTTCATACAACGTCACATTCCCCACCACCACCACCGCATCGCCCTCGCGCGGCATAAAACGCGCGGCCTGTTCTTTATTGCGTTGCTTCCACATTGCGCAACTCAACTGGGCGTTGGCATCCTTCAGCGTGAAATACCAATGCCCCGACGGATACGCCTTGAAACCGGAAATCTCGCCGCTGACGCGCACGCTCTGCAAACGAAAATCCGCCTCCAGCGCCTGCCGCACATAGCGGTTCAAATCGCCAACTGACCAGATATCCATGTGCGGCATGGTAGTCCAGTGACACAACAGTGTCAAACCGCAAGGAATGCTATACTCATCGCATGCGGCTCCTGCGTCTCATCCTGATTTTGGGGATTAGCGGCCTCGCGGCGTGTGCGGTGATCCCTACGGCTTCGCCCCTCCCCACGCCGACCCCGTTCCCGACGGTGACACCCCTGCCGCCCGTGGCGGCCTCGCCCACCCCCACCGAGGCCCTGCCCGCCGCGCTCCGCGTATGGCTCCCGCCACAATTTGCCCCTGACGATTCCAACCCCGGCGGCCCGGTTCTCGCCGCGCAACTGGCCCAATATCAACAGGCCCACCCCGGCCTCAAACTCGAAATCCGGCTTAAACCCCTTACAGGTCCCGGTAATTTGCTCGCCGCCTTAGCCGCCGCTTACAACGCGGCTCCCGCCGCCCTGCCCGACCTCATCGCTCTTAATCGCGATGACCTGCAAGCCGCCGCGGCGGCGGGGCTGGTTCTCCCGCTCGATAATTTCCTGCCCCCCACGGCCCTGGCCGATTATTATCCTTTCGCGCAAACGCTCAGCGCCTATCAAGGCCAAACCATTGGCCTGCCCTTTGCCGCCGATGCGCGCGTGCTGGTTTACCGCACCGACTTCTACCCGACCCCGCCCAATTCCTGGACTGAAGTGCTCACCGGCACCCTCATCCTCCCCGGTGGCGAACCCAGCGGCTTGACTCTGCTCAATGAATATCTCGCGCATGGCGGCCCTCTCCTCGACCCCTCCGACAAAACCATCCTCGATACCGAACTCCTCACCGAAGCCCTAACCGATTTCCGCGATTTACAAATGGCCGATTTTATCCCGCTATCCACCCTCACCTACTCCGACACGACCACCACCTGGCAAGTTTTCCGCGAACGGCGCGCGACCCTCGCCCTCACCACCGCCCAAAACTTTCTGGCCGAAAACGAGCGGATCTCGAACGCCGCAGTGGCGCTGGTCCCAAATGATTCGGGCATCCCCTTCACCCTGGCCGATGGCTGGAGTTGGGCGCTAGTCAATACCGCCACCTCGCATCCCACAGCGGCCTTCGACTTGGCGGCATGGCTGTCCGCCTCCGAGCAACTCGCCGCCTGGACTCAAGCCGCCCGCGTCCTGCCGCCGCGCTCCACCGCCCTCGCTTTATGGAGCGATGCCAGCGTCACCCCCTGGGCCAGCGCTGTTCTCACCCACGCGCAACTCCAACCACCCGCCGGGGCGCTGGCCGTGGTTGGGCCACTGCTCCAAAAAGCCCTTACCAATGTGCTCGCCAGTCAGACCACCCCGTTCACCGCCGCCAGCACCGCCTCACAAGCGGTGATCACTCCGTGAAGCGTGAGCGATAAAATTAATCACCTGGCATGACCTGGCCTCAACCTCCGCTTTTCTCTGACCATCGCCAACACTTAGAAACCCTCCGCGCCGCCGCTTTGCGCGCGGTGGACCCGGCCCGCGCTGTTCAGGCGCATCTCACCCCCGCTGATTTCAAGTCAGTTGACCGCGTTTTTGTGGTCGGGGCGGGCAAGGCGGGCGTGCCCATGGCCCAGGCCGCCGCCGAAATTTTGGGCGACCGCCTGACCGCGGGCGTGATCGCCGTTCCGCGCGCGCCTGCCCACTCCCCGCGTGGCATCACGTTTATCGAAGGGGGTCACCCCACCCCCACGTCCGGCAGTCTCGCCGCTGGGCGCGCCCTCGCCGATTTACTCGCGCAAGCCGAAGCCCGCGATCTCGTGCTGGCTCTCATCTCGGGCGGCGGCTCGGCGCTCCTCGAACTCCCGGCCCCTGGCCTCACCCTCCATGATTTGCAAATTACCAATCACCATTTACTAAAATCTGGCGCGACCATTCACGAATTTAACACTGTGCGCACCCGGCTCTCTCAACTCAAAGGCGGGGGGCTGGCGCGTCTGGCATACCCGGCCCGCGTGCTCGCCCTCATCCTCTCGGATGTGGTCGGCAATGATTTATCCATTATCGCCTCGGGCCTCACCGTTGCCCCTACCTCGCCGCCCGCCGCCGCGCTCGCGGTGATTGACAAATATCACCTCCGCCCGCATCTCCCCGCCGCTATTTTGCAGGGCCTTCAAACAGCGCCTCTTCCTTCCTCCATCCTTCAACCGGTGGTTGACAACCGCCTCATCGCCTCCAACCGCCTCGCAGGCGAGGCCGCCGCGCAGGCCACGCAGGCCCTCGGCTTTGACGCGCAATTTTTGGCGGACGATTGGCAAGGCGAGGCGCGTGAGCTGGGCGCGCGGTTTGCCGAACTGGTAATCACAGCGGGGCCGGCGAAGTGCCTCATCGTCGGGGGCGAGGCCACCGTCACCGTGCGCGGTCAGGGGCGCGGCGGGCGCAATCAAGAAGCCGCCCTCGCGGCCGCTTTGACCCTCGCCGGACACCCCGCGCGAGTCGTCTCCGCTTTTGCCACCGATGGTATTGATGGCCCGACCGAGGCCGCGGGGGCGACCGTGACCAGTGAGACTCTCGCCCGCGCCCAAGCGGTGGGGCTGGACCCGCAAACTTATCTGGCCCATAACGATTCTTATTCCTTCTTCGCCGCCCTCGGTGATTTAGTGCTCACTGGCCCGACCGGTACAAATGTCAACGACTTGTGGTTTGGGTTGATCTATACTTAAGATTAGGCAACGCATAATTTATAATTACCCAATCACCAATTACTCAATTACCCACTTACC
>CAYUFY010000157.1:0-11260 GCA_964443795.1 uncultured Anaerolineales bacterium
AGGGCCCATAGCGCAGTTGGGAGCGCGTCTCAATGGCATTGAGAAGGTCGAGGGTTCGAATCCCTCTGGGTCCACTGTAAGGGCAGGTCTGAGACCTACCCAACCAAATACATAGGCGTCAAGCCGGAGTAGTAAGTCATCCGTCAGCGAGCCGGGAGAGCAAGGTGTAAGCCCGGCAAGGCCCTTAACGGAGTGCCCTAAGACTGAACTCGCCGGTGAGTCTGCAAACAAGCAGACTGCGCCCGCCGGGTGAACTGACCCTCAACAGTTTGCTAGCCCGACGCGAGTGCGCCCGATAAAGCGCAACTGAGTGTGGCAACGGATAGTTAACGGATGTAACGGATAACTGCCAAAGCCAAACCAGGGTGGTACCACGGAGCGCCCCTTCGTCCCTGATATGGATGATGGGCGTTTTTGTTTAACCGGAGACTGCGATGAGCACACGTCAAAGCACGCTGACAACGCTGGACAATCTGATTCGCGCCGACTGGCTGTTGGGGCCGTTGCTTAAAGGCCGGGTGTAAAGCGTGATGAGTGGAAAGTAAAAAGTGAAAAGTAACGAGGAGTATTGAGAATGGCTACCACTAAACAGAGCGGCGCGGCGAAGAAGAAAGCCACGCCCAAGAGCAAGACCACTGTAAAAGCGAAGAAACCGATTAAGGTCGTGAAGCAGGCGAAGACCGTGAAAGCAAGCGCGTCAAAGGCCAAGACCGCGCGGGGGGCGGCGGCCCGAGGCAAGGCAACCGCCAAACGCACAACCAGCGCGCGAGCCAAGATCACCGTCAAGGCCGGAGCGCGTCCGAAAGTCCAAAAAATCTCCCAGCCGCAAGATGACCGCTATAACCCCAAGGTCATCGAAGCGCAGTGGCAAAAGAAATGGGAGGCGGACCAACTGTATCGCGCGGTGATTGACCCGACCAAGCCGAAGTTCTACGCCCTGACGATGTTGCCCTACCCCAGCGGCAACCTGCACATCGGCCACTGGTATCCGTTGACCCCGAGCGATGCCCGCGCCCGTTGGATGCGGATGCGCGGCTACAACGTGCTGTTCCCCATGGGCTTTGATGCCTTTGGCCTGCCCGCCGAGAACGCGGCGATTAAAGATGGCGTGCATCCCATGCAACGCACCTACGCCAACATCGAGCGGATGCGGAAGCAGTTGCGCTCGATGGGCACGATGTTCGATTGGGAGCGCGAGATGATTTCCTCCGACCCCAGTTACTACAAGTGGACGGAGTGGTTTTTCATTCAGTTGTTCAAGCATGGACTGGCGTACAAGAAACTCTCGCCGGTGGATTGGTGCCCGAACTGCAACACCACGCTGGCGCGCGAACAGGTGTGGGGCGATGACCGCCATTGCGAGCGGTGCAAAACGCCGGTCATTAAAAAGAATTTAGACCAGTGGTATTTCCGCACCACGAAATATGCCGAAGAGTTACTGCGCTTCGACGGGATTGACTGGCCCGAAAAAGTGCGTGATATGCAGATTAACTGGATTGGCAAGAGCGAGGGCGCGCAGGTGGTATTTAAGATTGACGAGGCTTCCGTGCCAGCTATCAGTCATCAGTCATCCGGGAATGAACCACTGATAACTGATTACTCTATCACTGTCTTTACCACCCGGCCCGACACCTTGTGGGGCGCGACGTTCATGGTGCTGGCCCCCGAGCATCCGCTGGTGGCCAAGCTGACCACGCCCGACCGCAAGGCGGAGGTGGAGAAATACGTCTTCGAGGCCACGCGCCAAACCGATATTGACCGCGAGTCCACTGAAAAAGAAAAGGCTGGCGTGTTCATTGGCGCGTATGCCGTGAACCCGGTCAACGGCGAGAAGATTCAGATTTGGACCGCTGACTATGTACTGATGACTTACGGCACAGGCGGCATTATGGCCGTGCCCGCGCACGACGAGCGCGACTTCGCCTTTGCCAAAAAATATGGCCTGCCCATTCAACTGGTGGTGCAACCCACCGGGACGACCATGACCTCCAGCGATGAACTGACAGAGGCCTGGCCCGGCGACGGCGTGATGGTCAACTCCGGCCCATTAAACGGTATCCCCGCCGGGAAGGGCGAGAGCCAAAGCGTGAAGGTCGCCGTCAAATGGTTGGAAGATAACGGCAAAGGCAAGGGCGCGATTACCTATCGTTTGCGCGACTGGCTGATTTCGCGCCAACGCTATTGGGGTTCGCCCATCCCCATCATCTACTGCCCCACGCATGGGCAAGTGCCGGTGCCAGATGACCAATTGCCCGTGACCCTGCCCGAAGATGTGGAGTGGAAACCCACGGGCGAGAGTCCGCTGAAACTGCATGAGACCTGGAAAAAAACCACCTGCCCCATCTGCGGCCAACCCGCCGAGCGCGACACCGATACCATGGATACTTTCATGTGTTCGTCGTGGTATCACTTGCGCTATCTGAGTCCCAAATACGCCGGCGGGCCGTTCACTGATGACGAATATAACTACTGGATGCCGGTGGACACTTACACCGGCGGCGCGGAACACGCGACCATGCATCTAATGTACACGCGGTTCTTCCATAAAGCCCTGCGCGACATGGGCATTGGCGAAGGCCACGAGCCGATGGTGCAGTTGCGTAACCAGGGCCAAATTTTGGGGCCGGACGGCCAGCGCATGAGCAAGAGCCGGGGCAATGTGATTGACCCCGACAAGCAAGTGCAGATGTATGGCGCGGACACCATGCGCGCGTTCCTGATGTTCGGCTATCAGTGGGCCGACGGCGGCCCGTGGAGCGATAACAACATCCAGGGCGTGGTGCGCTGGTTGAACCGGGTGTGGGAGATTACTAAAGAAAATCCCAAAGCCCAAAACCCAAGCCCCAACGAGAACGACAGCCGCGAACTGCGCCGCCTGACGCACCAGACGATCAGGCGCGTGGGCGAGGATTTGGAGAAGTTCGAGTTCAACACCATCATTTCGGGGTTGATGGAATTCACCAATGCGTTGTACAAGTTCCGCGACACCATCGCCGGGACCCTGGCGTGGGAGGAAGCCATCACCACCCTGCTGTTGCTGATGGCCCCCGAAACCCCGCACATCGCCGAGGAACTGTGGGCGCGGCGCGGGAAGCCGTACTCCATTCACCAGCAGGCGTGGCCCGCGTGGGACCCGGCCATCGCCGCTGAGGAAATGGTTACCATCGTGGTGCAAGTCAACGGCAAAGTGCGCGACCGCTTTGAAGCGCCGGCCGCGATTAGCGAAGACGAGGCCAAAGCCCAAGCCCTGGCGACCGACGGCGCGAAGCGCAACATGGACGGCAAGGAACCGCGCAAGGTGCTGTATGTGCCGGGCAAGTTAGTCAATATCGTGGTGTAACCATTGGGGCAGGCCGTGAGCCTGCCCCAATTTTTTTCAGGAGCTGAGACCATGCGCTTTCTGGCTTTAGGCGACTCATACACCATCGGCGAGAGCGTGCCCCCGGCGGAACGCTGGCCCGTGCAGTTGGCGGCGTTACTGCGCTCGGAAGGTGTGCCGCTCGATGAGCCACTGATCATCGCCACCACCGGTTGGACGACGGATGAGTTGAACGCGGGGATTGACACGGTTAAGCCGCAAGGCCCGTTTGAGTTAGTCTCATTGCTGATCGGCGTAAACAATCAGTATCGCGGGCGCAGTCAAGCCGAATATCGCCAGCAGTTTGTGGATTTGTTGAACCGGGCGATTGACTACGCGGGTGGCGAGGCCCGGCGCGTTATCGTGCTCTCCATCCCCGATTGGGGGGTGACGCCGTTTGCGGCGGGGCGCGACCCCGGGCAGATTGCCCGCGAGATTGATGCGTTCAATGCGATAAATCGGGAAGAGGCGCTGAGGGCTGACGCGCAGTATGTGGATGTCACCCCGGTCTCGCGCGAGGCTACGCATGACCAGGCGCTCATCGCGGGGGATGGCCTGCACCCTTCGGGGAAAATGTATGCCGCTTGGGCGCGATTGACCCAAGCCGGGGCGCGGCACGCGCTTGGGTAAACAAGCTTCTTCGTCTGAACCACAAACCTCCACCCAAACAAAAACCGCCGACCTCATGGGTCGGCGGTTTTTGTTTCAGTAGCGGGGATAGGATTCGAACCTATGGCCTCCGGGTTATGAGTTCAAATCGCCCAACCGACACCAAAGACCGCCAAACCAAGGCAGGGGCTTGATCTTAAGATTTCTGGTCTAAACGTAACTACTCAGCCAGGCCGGCCGACTGGCTATTGGCGTGACAACGTTTCTAGTGTATCGGGCATCTCGACGTGTCACACGCTGCGAGGTGTCCATGTCAATACACAATTCGCGGGAGATGGAAGTCTCCCGCGAGGGCAATTGTAACCGAACAAGACGGATTGGCGGAATGGCCTTGCCCGCTAAATTTGCTTCACGGATACAACCCCAAATCAAGCAAAGACTTTCTTTTAGCGAGGCGTTGCTCGTCGTTCAGTTGGAATATCTTCACAGTCACTCGCGCTTCGGGGGTCAATAGTTCAATCTCAGCTTCGTTCAAGCGAAAATGGTCAGGCCATTTGTGAATGCGCGGGTTATAAAAAGCGACCAATGTGCCGGTTTCCGGGTCAAAGGAGCCAACATTCGGCCCCTTGCGCCGATTGCAATGCAGGCACGCCAAAGCCAGATTGTCGGATTTGGTTGCGCCCCCGTGTTGAATTGGAACAATGTGGTCGGGTTCGTGTTCGTACGCGCTGGCAGATTGCGGCATGAGACAGTATTCACACCGGCCCTCGGCGCGGCTGACCACCAAGCGGCGCAGAGCATTTGAAACCTCTCCCCTCATTTGGTTTTACCCGTCAATGGGCCGTGCGCCACCGCCTTGAGCGTTACAACTAAATGGTCAAACACTTCAATTTCATCCAGTTCGGCTTGTTCATCTTTGGAAAGCAAGCCCGATTGATTGAGCGCCAGCAAGCGTTGCAGGCGTTTTTGGGCACGGGCCGATACTTTATAGCCGCTCACTTGTTTAGGTGTTGGCCCGGTGGCTAAGAAATCAATCAATTCGGCGACGGTCTGCGCGACGGGAGTTTTGAAGCCAGCCAACGAGAGTTCCAACACCGTCGGGAGCCACTGGTTCATGCGCTTTAATTTCGGCGCAAGATTTTCTGGGACTTGCATGGTCATTTGTACCATGAGTTCATCTTTCCTTTCTGTCACCAATTATACTTCCAGCGCATACTCAATCGCCTCCTCCATCGTCATCCCCCTCCCCTCCTCCCACGCCGCATTGAATGCGGCCTCATCCAATTGTGCGCGGGCGGCGGCGATGTTGCGGTCAATCTCGGCGCGCTCAACCGGCACCGGGACAACATGAATGGCCTCACGCAAAGCTTCCTCCGCGCCGAACAAGATGGCGGCCCGCTTGGCCTCCCCTTGCGCCGTGCTCAGAGCCGCAAACTCTGCAATCAAATAAGCGATTGTTTCTCGGTCATCAATGTCTCTCGATATCGGCACAGCCTCGGTGTAGAAGGCACGCGCCGAGGCATAGTCGCCCTGAAGTCGGGCCACCGCGCCTAAGAAACAAAGTGTCTCCGCGATAAACATTCTGTCTATCTCTCGATCGATGGCCAGGCCCTCTTGAAGCAGTTTAACTGCCTGCTCATACTCGCCCTGATAGCGAGCCGCCACTCCCAGATGGAAAAGCGCGCTGGCGATTCTCCATCTATCGCCTAACGCTTGTCCAATGGACAGGCTTTCTTCCAGTAGTTTCACTGCCCATTCATAATCTCCTTGCCCTGTAGCCACGAAATATCCCAACTGTATAAGCCACAGCGCGACACTCGACTTATCACCCAACTCGCGCGATAAAGACAGGCATTCCTCAAAAAACGCGCGCGCCGTCGGTAGGTCGCCCTGATGCGCGGCCATATGACCCAAATTACTAAGCGTCCAGGTTATGCGCCGCCGGTCTCCAATTTCCCGGCTCAACTTAAGACTTTCTTCGCAATATTGCCGCGCGGCAGGGAAGTCATATTCTTTCAAATGAGCGTATTGGCCGAGGGCGTAAAGCGCCCAGGCGATGCCCCACTTATCACCTAGCTCCCGATACAGATTCAGGCTTTCTTCATATGATGGCTTTGTCGTTGAATAGTCGCCTGAATTGTAGGCAAGAGCTCCTTTCCGAACGAGCGCAAAAGCCATGCCGGGTTTGTATCCCAACTCACGGGATAAGGCCAAACTTTCATTACACAGTTTGAGTTCCTGCTTCCTATCATCTTGGAGAACTCCAGCATAGCCCAGTGCCCTGGCCCGCGCCACCGTGCGCGCGGGGTCGGGGGTTGCTAACGCCCGCCCAAACCACTCACGCCCCTCCTGCTCATAACCCCGAATCTTCCAGAACCACCCCAGCGCGTTGGCCAACCGCAATCCGGCCTCGGGCGGGTTCTGCTCCTCGCTGTTCAATGCCCACTCCAACGCCGCGCGCAGGTTGTCGTGTTCTGTCTCCAATCGCGCCAGCCACTCCAACTGTTCCGCGCGGAATAAATGCGGCTCGGCTTCTTCGGCGAACTGGAGAAAATAATTCAAATGCTGGGCGCGGGCTTGGCTCCCCTCACCGCTTTCGGCCAATTTCTCCCGCGCATATTGCCGCACGGTTTCCAACAATCGGTAACGCGCCTCGGCCCCTTGCTCGCGCTCAACCACGACGAGGGATTTGTCTACAAGATGTATTGGTCAGGAGTTAGCCGAACACTACCTTGCTTGAGGGTTGCCTACGAAACACGCTCAAATGTGGCCGGGCAGCAAAAGCGAGATTGTTCAACTATCCGTTGACCATTACAGATTTGTCTACAAGACGGGAGAGTAAATCTAAAACATCAGAAGGCAGAATGCGGAAAGCAGAAGGCAGAATGCGGAAAGCAGAAGGCAGAGTTTTGTCTTCTGCCTTCTGCCCACTGCCTACCGCTTTCTGTTCACTACACACAGCCTCCGCCGCTTCCAACGTCCACCCGCCCGCGAACACCGCGAGCCGTTGTAGTAAAGCGCGCTCGGGTTCGGAGAGCAGGTCGTAGCTCCAATCAATCAACGCGCGCAGAGTCTGCTGACGCGGCAGGGCGGTGCGACTGCCGCCCGTGAGCAAACGAAAACGATCATCCAGCCGGGCCGCGATTTGCTCGACGCGCAACAGCTTCACCCGCGCCGCCGCCAACTCCAGCGCCAATGGAATGCCATCCAGCCGGTGGCAGATTTGCGCCAGCGCGGGCGCGTTATCGTTGGTGACGGTGAACGCGGGCAGGGCGGTGGTGGCGCGCTCGATAAACAAACGCACCGCTTCGTATTGCGTCAGCGTTTCCAGCGGCGGCAAATGGCGCGGGTCGGGGATGGCGAGCGAGGGCACACGATACGGCGCTTCGCCCGCGATGCCCAGCGCCTCCCGACTGCTGGCCAAGATCTTCAAGCCGGGGCAGGCGTGCAGGAGCGCATCGGCCAAACTCGCGCAGGCTTCCACCAGATGCTCGCAGTTGTCGAGGATGAGGAGCAATTTTTTCTCGCGCAGGTAATCGGTCAGCGTGGCTTGCACGGGGCGGCCTTGTTGTTCGCGCACGCCGAGCGCGGTGGCCACCGTCTGCGGCACGAGCGCCGGGTCGGCCAACGGCGCGAGTTCCACGAGCCACACACCGTTGGCGAAAGCATCCAGCAAATCGGCGGCGGTTTGCAAAGAGAGGCGGGTCTTGCCCGTGCCGCCGGGGCCGGTGAGGGTGAGCAACCGAACGCGCCCCTCACCCCCGCCCCCTCTCCCCGAAGGGACGAGGGGCGCAAGCTGTTGTTTGATTTCCGCCATCTCCTTCTCGCGCCCGACGAAACTGGTGAGTTGAACGGGGAGGTTGTTCGGCCAAGCATCGAGCGTTTTGAGGGGCGGGAAATCGGCGGGGAGGTCGGGCGCGAGGAGTTGAAAGATGTGCTCGGGGCGGGTGAGGTCTTTGAGGCGATGCTCACCCAAATCGCGCAGGGCCGCGCCCGAGGGGAGATGGTCGCGCACGAGTTCATACGTCGCCAGCGAGAGGATGGTCTGCCCGCCATGACCAGCGGAGAACATCCGCGCCACGCGGTTGAGTGTCGGGCCAAAGTAATCGTGGTCGCGCTCCTCCGCCGCGCCGGTGTGCAAGCCCACGCGGACACGCAACGGCCAGACTTCCGAAGTTTCCAAAACTTCGGAAGTCTTATTCAGCGCCCGTTGCGTCTCCAGCGCGGCGTTCAAGGCCTCGGGCGCGGTGGGGAAGGCAGCGCAGAAGGCATCGCCTACCGTTTTGAACACATAGCCGCCGTTAGCTTCAATCGCCTGCCGCAAGATGGCATCATGTTGCGCGAGGGCGGCCTGCATCGCGGTGGGGTGTTGCTCCCACAGTTGGGTCGAGCCTTCGATGTCGGTAAAAAGAAAGGTGACGGTGCCGGTGGGTAAGTTAACCATTGGATGCCCAGCCTTCTTTACTTGTTGATGGAATAGATGAAAAACGGCGCGTTATCCCCCTCGTAACCTTCCATCCTTTTCTCCAGTGTCATGCCAATCTTTTGGGCCACCCGTTGCGAGGCGATATTCTCCGGGTCAATCAGGCAAATCAGGCGCGACAAATGCAGTTGCTCAAAGCCGTAGTGCAGAATAGCTTGCGCCGCTTCCGTCGCCAACCCTTGCCCCCAATATTCCTGCGCGATGGTGTAGGCGACTTCCACTTCAAGTTGCCCCTCAATCGTCCAGGGGAGCAGGCCACACCGCCCAATGAACTTGCCGGTCGCTTTGTGAAGGGTCGCCCACAGCCCCAGTTCCGGGCGGCGTCGGTGACCGTGCATGTGCCATTCCAATTCCTCTTGGGCCTCGGCACGGGAGCGCGGTGCGTCGGGGATGTAGCGGGTGATGTTGGGGTTGCAGTACAGCGCCCAGAGCGCGTCCAAATCCTCCAGGCGCTGATGCCGCAGGACGAGGCGCTCGGTCTCAAGCCTAAAGGGTTGAGTGGTAGTCATTATCAGCTCATTCCATCCAATTGCGCCATCTCAGCCGGGGTGAGTTGAATGTCGGCGGCGGCCAGGTTTTCGGCTTGATGCTGAGGATTGGCCGACATGGGGATGGTGATGACGCGCGGGCGCGCGATGGCCCACGCGAGCGCGATCTGATAGGGCGTGGCCCGGTGGGTGCGGGCGATATCCGCGAGGGGTGCCGCCACCCGTAGGCGACCCTCATCCACCGGGGAATAGGCGGTGAAGATGAGGTCGTTTCGCTGGCAGTAATCCAGCACGCCGTTTTTTACATACGAACGATCGGTGAGGCTAAAGGGCACCTGGTTGGTGAGCAGTGGCGTCTCAGATAAGGCCATTGACTCTTGCATCAATTTCACGTCAAAGTTGCTCATACCCAAGTGCCGCACTTTGCCAACGCGCACCAACTCGTTCAGGGCGCGGAAAGTGTCGGGGAGCCGCATCCCCGCGCCGGGCCAGTGAATCAAGTACAGGTCAAGATAATCCATGTGCAACCGGCGCAAACTCTGGTCGCAGGCCCGTAAGACTTGGTCATACTGGAGATGCGAGGGCAGGACTTTGGAGGTGATGAACAGATCGGCGCGGTTGATTTTGGCCGCGCGCACCGCCTGCCCCAGCAAGTCTTCGGCGTGGCCGGCCCCATACATCTCGGCGGTGTCGAAGTGGGTGTAGCCGAGTTCCAGCGCCGAGCGCAAGGCGGCGAGGGCGTGGGCATCACGCCGGGAGTCGGCGGAGTTTTCGCCACCAATCTTCCAGGTGCCAAAGCCAATCTTGGGGATTTTTAAATTGCGGAGGGTTTCAAATTGCATGGGTTGGCCTATTCGTAAACATAGGGGCGATCCTTGTGGTTGCCCTACAGTTTCCGACGCGCGCGCCCGCCAATGCGAAAGAAGGCCACTTGCCCCTGAGCATCGCGGAAGAATTCGCCGAGCGCGCCTTGCGATAGGTCGTCAAGGCCCACCACCCGGTCGGGGGCGTAGAAGGCGAAGCGGCTGGGCGGGGCCACGGGGCCGGGCGGCGAATCGGGCGTGGGGAAACCGCCTCGGGGAATCTGGTGCAAGACCAAGTGGCCCTTTTGTAATTTCAAATCAAACGCCGAAAGCGGCAAATCGTAGCGGCCCACGTAGTCCCGCAGGGCCTTGGGGGTCATGGGGAGGGGGGCACGCTTGGGGAAGCGCGCGTCAAAATAAATCTCCAGCGCCCAACTTAAGACATTCACGTTGAGCGTGCCGCCGTGGTCGCTGTTGGTGAGGAGGGCGATGGCAAAATCTTCGGCGGGGATGTATTGGAGGAGGGCTTGCTGGCCTTTGGTCCCGCCGCCGTGCCCGTAGAGGGTGAGGTCGCCCGCCTGCCGGATAAACCAGGTGAGGCCGATTTGCCCGCGCCCACCGGCATCCACCTGCGGCCCGCGCATGGCCGCGAGACTCTGGCGTTTGATGAGGCGTTGACCGTTGCCCATGTGGAAGCGCGCGTAGGTGAGCAGGTCGGCCACAGTGCTCACGATGCCTCCCACCCCGGCCCCGGCACGGCCAAAGGCCCACGGGCGCGCGACTTTGATTTTCTTGCCTTCATGCTCATGCCCGACGACAAAGCGATGCGTGATGAGAATATCGCTGGGGAAGAAGAAACTCATGTTCAACTGGAGCGGGTCGAGAAGCATGGTTTGCGCGGCGCGTTCGTAGGGCATCCCGCTCACAACTTCAACAATGCGCGCGGCGATATTGAAGCCCGCGTTGTTGTACGACCAAATTTCGCCGAGCGGTGTCACCTGTTCGAGTTGGTCGAGGCTCGCCACCATCCGCGCCAGCGCGTCATCGCCGTTGCCAAAGTCATTGAAGTAGTCGCCGACCCAGCCGCCCACATGGGTGAGCAGGTGCCACACCGTGACGCGCTGGGCCACGCTCTCATCTTTGAGTTTCAAGTCGGGCAGGTAAGTGCGGGCGGGCGCATCCAGTTCCACTTTGCCCTGCTCCACAAGTTGCATGAGCAGGGTGCCGGTAAAGGTCTTGCTGATGGAGCCGACTTGAAACAACGTCGTGGGTGTGACGGGCAACGGGTTTTCGACGCTGGTAATGCCGAACCCGGCGGTGAAGGCGCGGCCCTTGTGCCACACGCCCAGCGCCACGCCGGGGATTTTGAGCCGCCGCATTTCTTTGATGAGGCGTTGGCTGAGCAGTTTGAATTTTGAGTCGGGTTTAGAGGTGCGCGCGGTTGGCATGGCAAGGCTCCTTAGGCTATCTATTACCCATATCTTCTAAAGAGTACCCAAAGCGGTTAGACTGGTGAGCA
>CAYUFY010000158.1:0-11246 GCA_964443795.1 uncultured Anaerolineales bacterium
ACCGCGACCCCCACCGAACCCCTCACCCCCGCGCCCGCCGACCCAAGCGCCACGCCCGCACCACCCACCCCCACCCGCGCGCCGCCGACTCCCGCCCTCGAAGCGCCGCCTCCCAGCGAGACCGCGCCACCCGTCGGGGGCCGTCCATCGCCCGGGGCGCGTGTGTCCGCCCGGCCCGAGTCCAATCCCCGCGCCCCGCGTCTATTCCGCGTAGCGCGCGGCGATCAATAACCACCCCGCGAGGCCGACCATGAAAACCATCCCCTTGTCCCTTCGTGAAGCGCTCAGCATCGTTCAACAAGGAAAAACGCTCATGTTTTTCTCCCGCGCAATTTCGGCCTCAGTTCGTCGCTGGTCATTGACTATCCGGCGCTGGTTGGTGTTGGCTTTAGTCATCCAAACGCTGTTTCCCGTTATGCCAGCGCCCGTGTCAGCGAGTGCGACCCGCCCCCTCCAGCAGGTAGAGACCCTGGCTCGGCGCGCGCTCCGTCCGCCACTCGCGCCCATCACGGCGCCGCTCTTCACCCCTGCCGCTGGTACCCCGCCGGGGGTCGCACCCCGCCCCGGCTTCCCCACCGCGAATGGCAACATCTACACCACCGCGCGCTCCGGCGACACACTGTATGTGGGTGGCGCGTTCACCACCATTGGCGGACAAAGCCGCAACCGAATAGCGGCGATAGACCTAACCACCAATCAGGTGACGGCCTGGAATCCGAATGCCGATGCTGCTGTGTGGTCATTGGCCGTGAGCGACACGACCGTGTACGTGGGCGGCGACTTTGTGAACATCGGCGGCGCGGCCCGCAACAAACTCGCGGCGCTCAGCACCATTTCGACCACCAACAATGCCACGGCCTGGAACCCCAGCCCGAACACCGGGCGCATCCGTGCCATTCTGCCGACGGGGAGTATGGTCTATGTGGCCGGAGAATTGTTTACGACCATCGGCGGGCAGTCGCGCAATCGATTAGCGGCTTTGGATACCAGCACGGGCAACGCTACTACCTGGGACCCCGGCCCCGATAACGGCGTGTACACCCTCGTCCTCAGCGGCACCACGCTTTTCGCGGGTGGCGATTTCGCCTCCATCGGCGGCCAAACGCGCAACCGCCTCGCCGCACTGGATACGCTTTCGACCACCAACAACGCCACCAGTTGGAACTCCGACGCCGATAATTCGGTTTACGCGATTGCGCTCTCCGGCACCACCCTCTATGCGGGCGGCAGTTTTGCCAACATCGGCGGGGCGGCGCGGAGCAACATCGCCGCGCTGGATACGCTCTCGGCCACCAACAACGCCACCTCATGGAACCCCGGCGCCAACACCTCGGTGGATGTGCTCCTCGTGGATAACGGTGTGTTGTACGCCGGCGGAAGCTACACCACCATCGCCAGCACCAGCCGCAATCGGCTCGCGGCCTTCGACACGGCCACCGGCAACCTCACCAGTTGGGACCCCAATGCCAATAGCGGCACCGTGCGCTCGTTTAGCGCCGATGCCAGTGGCCTTTACATCGGCGGCGAATGGACGACCATCGCCAGCCAATCGCTACAAGGTTTGGCCGCCTTCAGTTTTCCGCAAACGGTGACGATGGCCCGCGCTGGAACCGGGGGCGGCGCGGTGACCAGTAGCAACAATGAACTCAGTTGCGGCGTGACTTGCACCACCACACTGGCCTACGGGACAGCCTTGACCCTGACGGCCACGCCCAATTACGGCGGCTTGCTGTTCAGCGGCTGGAGCGGCGGTGGATGCAGTGGCACAAGCACCTGCGTCATGTCGCCCACGGCCACCTCGGCCACGACCCTCATCACGGCCACTTTCACCGCTTACACCGGAACTACGCTATCGGCCACGCCCCGCTCGGGTTTCCCAGCAGTTTCCGGCGGAACTGGCAAAGTCTATGCGACAGCTCAAGTGGGCAACTTGCTCTACGTCGGCGGCGACTTCACCAGCATCGGCGGGCAATCGCGGAATAATCTGGCGGCGATAGACCTGACCACCAATCAGGTGACGGCCTGGAATCCGAATGCCGATAACGTGGTTTGGACCATTGCGGTCAGCGGGACAACCGTGTATGTGGGCGGTGATTTCACCAGCATCGGCGGCCAAACGCGCAACAAGTTGGCGGCGCTCAACGCCATCTCGACCACCAACAATGCCACCAGTTGGAACCCCAACCCAAACACTGGCCGCATTCGCGCCATTCTGCCAACTGGGAGCGTGGTGTACGTCGCTGGTGAATTGTTCACGACCATCGGGGGACAGACCCGCAACCAATTGGCCGTGCTGGATGCCGACACTGGCAATGCCACCAGTTGGAACCCCAGCCCCAATAACGGTGTATACACCCTCGTCCTCAGTGGCACCACCCTCTTGGTGGGCGGCGATTTCACCACCATCGGCGGCCAAACGCGCAACCGAATCGCGGCATTGGATACCCTCTCGACCACCAATAACGCCACGACCTGGAACCCCAGCGCGGACAATTCAGTTTACGCCCTCGCTCTCTCGGGCATCACGCTCTATGCGGGCGGCAACTTCGCCAACATCGGCGGGGCCGCCCGAAGCAAGCTGGCCGCCTTGGATACCACGCTGGACACGACCAATGCCACGGTCTGGAACCCCGCCCCCAGCGCCGCGATTGACGCATTGGGTATTTTTAGCGGCACGCTCTATGTCGGTGGCGGGTTCACCACCATCGCCAGCCAGGGCCGCAACCGTCTGGCGGCCTTCGACACGGCCACGGGCAACCTGGCCAGTTGGAATCCCAACGCCAATAGCAACACCGTGCGTTCCTTCAGCCCCGGCGGGAGCGGGGTGTTTGTCGGGGGTGAATGGGCCACGCTCGGGGGACAATCCCAAGCCGGCCTCGCCGCGTTTGATTGGGTGTTCCCGCTGGTCGTCACCACCACCGGGAGCGGCGCGGGCACCCTCACCAGTTCCCCAGCCGGGATAAATTGCGGTGTCACCTGCACCATCGACTATCTCCCAACCACGGTTGTCACCCTCACCGCCACGCCCAGTGTTTCCTCCACCTTCACCGGTTGGAGCGGCGCGTGTAGTGGCGCGGGCAGTTGTGTGGTGACCATGACGGGCAACACCGCCATCACCGCCACCTTCACGGTCATCAGTTACACCCTCAACGTGAACTCCGCCGGGGCGGGCAGTGGCATCATCACCCCCACCACCGGGAGTTACTCGTACACTTACGGAACATCAGTCAATCTCACCGCCACGCCAAGCATCTCCTCCACCTTCACCGGGTGGAGCGGCGCATGTAGTGGCATCGGCGGTTGTGTGGTCACGATGACGGGCAACACCGCTGTCACCGCCACCTTTGCGCTCAGCGGCTATGTCCTCTCGGCTTATAAAACCGGCAGTGGCGCAGGCACCCTCACCAGCAACCCCGGGGCCATCAGTTGTGGCGCAACCTGTGCCGACACCTTCACTTACAACACAGTCGTCACCCTCACGGCTACACCTAGCGTCTCGTCCACCTTCGCGGGTTGGAGCGGCGCGTGTAGTGGCCTCGGCAATTGTGTGGTCACCGTTACTGCTGGCACGGCGGTCACTGCCACCTTCACGGTCATCAGTTACACCCTCAGTGTGAATTCCACCGGGACAGGCAGTGGCACAACCTCACCCACCACCGGGAGTTACTCGTACACTTACGGAACATCAGTCAATCTCACCGCCACGCCGAGTGTCTCCTCTACCTTCACCGGGTGGAGTGGCGCGTGTAGTGGCGCGGGCAACTGCGTGGTCACTATGACGAGCAATGCCGCCGTCACCGCCGCCTTCACGCCCACGCTTTATACGCTCACCCTCAACAAAGCCGGGAACGGATCAGTGGTGGGGGCCCCCGGCAATATTAACTGCGGCGGGGTCTGCGCCGACACCTTCACTTACAACACGGTCGTCACGCTCACGGCCATTCCGCTCACCGGCACCAGCACCTTTACGGGTTGGAGCGGAGCGTGTTCCGGCGTGGGCAATTGTGTTATCACCCTCACCAGCCACACCGCTGTCACCGCGACCTTCGCGGGCGGCTATCTGTTGGGCGTCGGCAAAACCGGCACCGGGAGCGGCACCATCACCAGCAACCCGGTCGGCATTAATTGCGGACTGACCTGCACCGCCACCTATCTCAGCGGCCTCACCATCACCCTCGCCGCCGCGCCCACGGCCAACGCGCTCTTCACTGGCTGGAGCGGCGCGTGCGCGGGCGCAGGCTTATGCGTGGTGACCATGACGAGCGATACCGCCGTCACCGCCACCTTTGCCCTCAACACCTATACCCTGACCATCACCAAGATTGGAACCGGGACCGTGACCAGCGCGCCCCCCGGCATTAACTGTGGCGCGACGTGCGCCACCGCCGTGGCCGCCGGGACACTGGTCACCCTCACGGCCACGCCCCTCAGCGGGACCGCTTTCTCCGGCTGGGGCGGCGCATGTTCGGGCGCGGGCGCGTGTGTCATCAGCATGACCAGCGCGCGCGCGGTCACGGCCACCTTCACCACCAACGCCTATCCCCCATCACCCTCCCCTTCTGGGTCAACGAACAACCAGCGAATGGCGTGCTGGGACAATCCAGTTTCGCTGGGACCGATAGCAGTCTGTTCTATGACCCGCGCGGGGTGGCGGTGGACCCGACCACTGGCAAAGTCTTTGTGGCCGTGGCGCGGTATAGCAAGGTCTTGCGCTTCCCCTCGCTGGCCGCCATCACCCAAACGACCGGCACCGCCGCCGAAGCCTCCTTTGATATAACCTCAGCCAATGCCTACGGTGCCTGGCCCGTGGGGTTGGCGGTGGATTCAAGTGGGCGCTTGTGGGTCTACGCCGGCAACAACCGCAAAATCTACCGCTACGACAGCGCCGCCACCAAGCCCAGCGGCACCGATAATTACAATGCCTGGCTGGGCGATGGCAACGCCGAGACCGATGCCAACTCGCTCGGACAGACGGCGGGCGGGGTGGCAGTGGATACGGCGGGCCGCTTGTGGGTAGCCGACCCGCAAAACAATCGCGTCCTGCGGTTTGACAATGCCGCCAGCAAACCCAACAGCGCCAACGCCGATGGGGTGCTGGGGCAAACCGATTTCACCTCAGGCAGTGGCTGTAACTACTGCGCTTATGCCAATACCCTGGCCAGTCCCTCCAGCCTCGTGGCGGATGCGGCCGGGCGCTTATGGGTGGCCGACACTTACGCCCATCGCGTCCTGCGATTTGACAACGCCGCCAGTAAAGCCAATGGCGCCAACGCCGATGGGGTGTTGGGGCAAGCCGATTTCACCGGGCGTTATCCGGCGAACCCGGTTAGCGCGAGTGGCCTGTACCAACCCCGCGGCCTGGCCGTAGATGGGGGCGGGCGCTTGTACGTCGCCGACAGCGGCAATCGCCGCATCTTAATTTTTGCTGGCGCGGCCAGTCAGGCCAATGGCGCCAACGCCCAAGTCGAATTGGGACAAATTGACTTCGCGAATAATTTACAACGCCCCGTCAGCGCCCAGGCCCTCGGCGATCCCTATGGGTTGACCCTTGACCCGGTGAGTGGTGCGCTGTGGGTGACGGATAAAAATCGGGTGCTGTGGTACAGCCAGAGCCGCGCGGCGCAAAATCCCAAAGCGGGCCAAAGTGTCGGCGGTCAACTGGCGGGCTACGATGCTGATGGCAACCCGCTTACTTACTCGATTGTGACCACCCCCACGCAGGGTGTCATCACCCTCACCAATCCGGCCACCGGCGATTTCATCTACACGGCCAATCCCTCGGCGCCGGGCGGTCTGGATGCTTTCAGTTATCGCGTGAGCGATGGCGTGTACACGTCCTCCAATATCATCACGGCGAACATTCAAGTAGTCTCGCAAGTGGCCACGCGCCTTGAGATCCAAATCCAGGGAGCCAACTCCGGGTTTTACGACCGACCCCTGAGCTGGTCTTCGGGGGCCAGCGTGGACGATGTCGGCGGCCCCTATGTCCGGCTATACCTGACCGTGAAGGCGGCCATTTCCAATACCACGCTGACTTCGGCTACCGGCCTCATCACCATCACCAGTGGCGGGCAAACGCTCGGGACGGCCACCATCGCCGGGGGCATCGCGACCTATCAAATCACGAACACGGGCTTGCTCCCCGGCGCTTATAACTACAGCGCGGTGTACGGCGGCGATGCCACCGTGGGGGCCAGCACTGCCAATCTGTTGCTCACCATCAACAAGCGCCTGGCGACGGTGCTGATTTACACACGCACCTTCACTTATGATGGCGCGGCCAAAGTCTTTACCGCCACCACCGAGCCGCGCAACTCATCGGTGACGGGCCAGCCCCTGAGCGTGACCCTCACTTACAACGGCTCGCCAACACCTCCCACCCTGCCCGGCGTGTATCCGGTGACCGGTCTCATTTCCAACACGACGTATCAGGGCGGCGCGACGGCGGCGCTGGTCATCAACAAAATTCCAGCCATCCTGACCATCACCAACACCACCCAGACTTATGATGGCACCCCCCGCCCGGTCACAATCACAACCGCGCCGGGCAACTACAGTGTCACGGTAACCTACGCCGGGGCGGCCACCCCGCCCACCAATCTGGGCACGTATCCGGTCAGCGCCACTATTGTGAACACTTACTATCAAGGCGCGCTCTCGGCCACCTTGACCATCAACCCGGCCTTTGTGCCGGTCAGCCTGACAGTCGGCGCGGTCAACGCCGCTTACACCGGGCGCGAACAATGCCCGACCACCGTCATCACCCCCAGCAACCTGCCCGGGGTCGGCGTGCGGTTCAGCACCTTCGTCACCCCCACTTGGGTCGCGGGGTGCCCGATCAACGCCGGGAACCACACCCTCCGCGCCGAGGTCACCAACCCAGATGGCGCGCTCATCGCCTACGTCGCCGTCGTCACTAGCACCGCTAACATTCAACCGGCCAACCTGAACATCCTGGCCGACCAAAAATTTATGGCATTGGGCGGCCTCGACTTCAGCCGCTTTGACCAAACCGCGAGTCTGCCCACCGACGCAACGGCCGTCGGCGATCTCAATGGCGATGCGCGGCCCGATCTGGTGCTGGCCAGCGCGGCCAACAGCGTCGTCCTGGTCCAGCTGGGGCAAGGCGCGGGCAACTTCAGCGCCCCGGTCACCTACACCCTCTCCAACTGGTTCGGTGACCAGCCTGGGCTTCCCGGCCCGCGCTCGCTGGCACTCGCCGACTTCAATCAGGATGGCAAGTTGGATATCGCGGTCAGCTCCCTGCGCAGTCAGGGGGTGTTCATTCTGTTCAACAAGGGTGCGGGGACGTTTGCCCCGGCGACGCGCGTGGTTCAACGGCATCCGGTGACCGGGCGGTTCGACACCTCCGCGCCCGCCGGGTCACGCGGCGACGATTGGCGTTTATCCGCGCCCGTTGGTTCGGCTGCTTCATCATTGCTCCTGTTGGGCAATGCCGATTATCTCGCCGCCCAGGATATCAACAATGACAACCGGACCGACCTCGCCGTGGTCATCACCAACGGCGTCAAAGGCGAGGTGGTGGTGCTCCTAAGCCTGGGCAACGGCGGGTTCCAATACGCGGGCGCGTTTGGGCTGGAAGGCTCCAGCGCCATCGCGTCCATTGCGTTTGGCGATTTCAATAAGGATGGCTATGCCGACCTAGTCGCGGCGCACCCGCAGGCCAATTTAGTCAGCGTCCTGCTCAACCGGGGCTATGACGAAACCCTGCCCTACTTCCGGCCCTATTACTCCCGCTCACCCGCCGCCAAGGATGAGTACGACCAAAGCTGTCAAACCACCAAATGCGGTTCGCCGCAATGGGTCGCCACCGCCGACTTCGACAAGGATGGCCGGGTGGATGTGGTCGTAACCAACCCCTACGGCTATGTGAATTTCCTGCGCGGCAAGGGCGGCGGCGCGTTAGAAACCGAGAGCCTGGTCTATCGCGATACTTTCCGTTACAACCTCATCGAGCTGTGGGAAAACATCGGCGGGCTGGCGGTCAGCGATTTCGACAACAACGGCTATCCCGATGTGGCAGTGGCGCGGAGTGGGACGTTTGGCGGCGTGACCGTGTTGCTTAATACCGGTCCGAAACGGGAAGTCCTGACCGACAGTTCCATCAGCCCCTTCTTCCCCTTCGCCTTCTTCAAGACCCCCATCAGTATTGATAAGACCGGGGCGGCGCGGGGACTCACGCTGGCTGACCTCAACGCCGACGGGCGCGCTGACCTGACGGTGGCTGGCAACCGCACGCGAACCTTAATGCTTTTGGACAATGCCATGCCGGCCCTCTCCTGGCACGCCGAGGGCTTTGTCAATGGCGAAACAGCCAGCGTGCTGAGCGGCAGTCCCTTCCTCACCACCACCGCCACCCGCTATAGCCCGGCGGGCAGTTACCCCATCCTGATTTACAACCAGGCCGGGAACGTCTTAAGCGCAACCAACTACAACCTGCTCTTCTGGTCCAACAAACTCATCATTGGCGCGTCGCGTTCGCTCTCGCCCACGCTCCCCGCGCGGGGCGCGGCCCACCTCGCGGTCAGCGCGGGCACCGCCATCCCTTATCTCTATGCCGCGAATCCCGACCCGGTGGTTTACGGCACCCCCCTCGGCGCCGATTGGCTCCATGCCACCGCCGATATCTCGGGCACCTACAGCTACTCGCCGACCTTAGGCACAGTTCTTCCCGCAGGCGAGCACGCGGTTTACATCACCTTCGCGCCCACCGACACCAACTTCGTCAGCGTCACCGAACGGATCGGCGTCATCATCATGCAGGCCCCCCTCACAGTGACCGCGAACGACACCGCCATGCAGTACGGCGCCAGCGTTCATCCCACACTGACCTTAAGTTATGCGGGGTTCGTTAATGGTGAGGGGCCAAACGACCTCGCCAGTCAGCCCAATCCCGAAACCGCCGCCGGGCCAAGCAGTTCGGTCGGGCCATATGTCATCCACCTCACCGGCGGTGGGAGCAATAATTACGCCCTGCGTTTGGTCACTGGCACACTCAACCTCACGCCTGCGCCCCTCACGGTCACCGCCCAAAGCGCGGCCCGTGTTTATGGTAGCGGCAACCCGCCGCTCGCGGTCAGCTTCAGTGGCTTCGTCAACGGCGATACCGGGGCCAGCCTCAGCGCCTACCCCACCGCCGTGACCACCGCCATCGCCGATACGCCCGTTGGTTCATACCCTATCACCCCCCGGGGAGGCGCGGCTAAAAACTATAGTCTGATTTATGTGACCGCGCCCTTGACCATCACCCCGGCGGTGGTGACGGTGACCGCGACCAATACGGACTGGAACCCGCTGGATGTGCCGCCCCCGGCGTTTGCCGCGCGTTACACGGGCTTCGTCAACGGCGAGTCGTCCGCCAGCCTCAGCGGTGCGCCGCTATTCCAAACGAGCGCCCAACCCTTTAGCGCCCCGGGACTCTATCCCATCACGGTGACGCAAGGCACGCTCGCCGCCACCAACTACACCTTTGCGTTCGTCAATGGCGTGCTCTCCACCACCGAAGTGCTCATCCCACAAATCACCTGGAATCCAGCCTCCCTCACTTACGGCGCGCCGTTAAGCGTTTCGCAGTTCAATGCCAGTTCCCCGGTCAATGGCTCTTTCGCTTACGACCTGGCCCCGGGGCTGACCCTGCCCGCCGGGGAACATGCGCTCACCGCGACCTTCACCCCGCTGGAAACCGGAACCTACGTCACGCAAACGGCGCGCGCGCGTTTGGCCGTTGGCAAAGCGCCTTTGACCATTCAAGTCAACGACTATGCCATCACCTACGGCGACCCGCTACCAGCGTTGGCCATTGCCTACAGCGGCTTTGTAAATGGAGAGACCGCGAACGACCTAATCCATCGGCCCCATGTCGAGACCACCGCCACGACCACCAGCCCCGCCGGAACCTACGCGCTCAATCTGGCTGGCGGCGCGAGTGACAACTATGCCTTCAATTACATTCCTGGAACCCTGACCATTAACCAGGCGGCCAACCAACTCCAACTCACCTTCCCGGATGAAATCCCGGTGGGGCATAACCTGCGCGTCACCTTCAATTTATCTTCTTCGGTGAAGAGCCTAACGCCAACGGGTGTGGTCACCTTGACCGTTGGGGAAAGCAGTTGTTCAGCGCCGCTGGCTCAGGGCTACTGCACTTTGTTCTTCCTCACCCCCGGCAACAAAAGCTTGGTGGCCGCTTACAGCGGCGATGCCGGGTTCGCCGCCAGCGCGCTCAACAGCACGCTCACGGTGGGTCAGGCCCAGACCGTGCTGACCGCGCAAACCAACATCGCCGACAGCCTCATCCGGGTCAATGTGGTCTTCTCGTTCACGCTCCAACACACGGCCACAGGTCTGGTCCCGAGCGGAGTCGTCACCGTCACCGATGGCACGGAGCGGTGTGTCACCACGTTAGCCGCTGGTCAGTGCGCGTTCATGTTCACCAGTGGTGGCCTCAAACGCATCACCGCCGTTTATAGCGGCGATACCAACTTTGCGCCCAGCACCGCAGATGGGTTCAATTTGTCCGTCACCGCGCCGCCCATCTATCTGCCGTTGATCATGAGGCCGTAGGTCGGCGGGCGGGTTGTTTTTGATCCCTTCTTCGGAAAGGAAAAAAGCGAACAAGGTTCTGCCGTAGCAATGGCGAACCTTGTTCGCTTTTGACTACAGAAACTTATTCAGGAGGCGACGGGCGGATTTGAAACGCCGAATAAGGGAATCGGTGTAAAGTTCCAAGTGTTCCTTGTTCATCCGCAAATCTTACCCGGTTTGGCGGCTCGATGCGTAACATCAGTTAAATTAGCGCTGATATTAAAGTCGGTTTCTCTCCCCACTCGCGTCCCCTAAATCCTCACCGCTCCGTCTCCACCCACACCCACTCCCCATCACTCAGGATCGTCACCGCGCCATCGCGGTCGGTGCGCCAGACCTGTCGCCCCTCAAATTCCTGCAACGCCATTTGAATCTCCCCGGCGGCCTCGGCCCCGAGCGCGAGCACCGTGACCCGCGCGTTTATCCGCCACACTGCGTCGGCGGGGATGGCGCCCACGCGGTCACCCGGCACAATGAGCGCAGTGCCCGGCCCCACGGCCTCCCACACCGCCGGATCTTTTTTATCCCAGCCGATGGGGAACCACGCCACAAACTTGCCCATCGTCAGGCGCGTAATGCTCCCCTGCACATGGGTGCATCTCTCAAACTGAGAGCACGGATGTTCTTTCGCCATCAGTAAT